>JBJXFT010000166.1:0-3566 GCA_046155725.1 Saprospiraceae bacterium | reverse complement strand
ACCGACAACGCCCCCATCCCCAACAAGAAAACCTGCTCGTTCACGGTAAAAGTGAACGACACGCAGAAGCCCACCATCGCCTGCCCGCCCAACAAGACGGCGAGCACCGACGCGGGCGTCTGCTCCGCATCGGTCACCTACGTAACCCCAACGGCCACTGACAACTGTAACTCACCCGCCCCGACGGTCGCACACGTCAGCGGCGGCAGCGCCCCGACCCCGAGCGGTCTGAACAGCATTTCGACCTTCGACAAAGGTGTGACCACCGTGAAATGGAAAGCCACCGACGCGGCGGGCAACACCAAAGAATGCACCTTCAAGGTCGCGGTGAACGACCTAGAGAAGCCCACGATGAACTGCCTATCTGACATCAGCGCGAACAACGACGCGGGGCTGTGCTCGGCGGTGGTGACCTATACCCTGCCCACGTTCACGGACAACTGCCCCCCCACGAGCGGGCAGTCGGTGAAGATAAGCGGCCCGGCGAGCGGCTCAGGCTTCCCTACGGGAATGACCAATGTGGTGTACCGCGCCACCGACGCATCGGGCAACACCAAGCAGTGCACGATGAAAGTGACGGTGACGGACACCGAGTCGCCCAGCATCACCTGCCCCGGCCCGGTCGTGGTGACGGGCAGCGGCACGCCCTGCACGGCGGCGGCAATCTATGCCACCCCGACAGCCTCCGACAACTGCTCCGGCAGTTTGACCCCCTTCCTGTTGAGCGGTCTGGCGAGCGGCTCGTCGTACCCGGCAGGGGTGACGACGAACACTTGGCGGGCGATAGCGGGCAACGGCCAGACGACCGATTGTTCGTTCACGGTGACGGTGGAATGCCCGGGAGGAATGATGAATGGGGGAGTGATGAATGATGAATTACGTGGCATGAGCCAGCACTTCCATGTTTCTGAAACTTGGAATGTCTCGGAGCCTGCCCTGAGCATGCGCTTGGTGCCGAACCCTGCCACTACGCAGGTGGAGATTTGGATAGGCGGCACCGGTTCGGAACGGCTCGGCATCGAAGCAGCGGGCGAAACTGCCGGACGGGATTTGAGCGTGTTCGATGCGCAAGGCCGCATGGTGTGGCAGCGCACTGTGGAGATTGGAGAAGAGATGGTGCTGTTCGATTTTGCGACAAAGAATTTGGCCGACGGCCTGTACTTCGTGATGCTGCGGGCGGATGGCGCGGCGGTGCTGACGAAGCGGCTGATAGTTTGCAACGCGGATTAGGCGGATTAGGCGGATTGGGCGGATTTGCGCGGATTTTTTGCAACGCGGATTAGGCGGATTTTTTGCAACGCGGATTGGGCGGATTTGCGCGGATTTTTGTGCAACGCGCCTGCCTGGCGGTAGACAGGGATTGGGAGGGTTGGTTCGAGTGTTGAAAAATCTGCCAAATCCGCCAAATCCCTGTCTACCGCCAGGCAGGCGCGTTGCAATGGTTTTCGAGCCGCCCAGTGTTTTGCAACACTGGGCGGCTTTTTAAATAAGAAGCACGACTTTTGCCCGCTTGTTGCGCAATCGGTTTTGCCCATGTCCCTGTCTTCTTCGCTTCACCTTCTTCCTGCCTTGTTGCTGTGGCTCGCGCTGTCTTGCGCGGGCCTTGCCCAAAACCCCGCTTTTGAAAAAATAACCATCGAGCAGGGACTCTCGCAGGGCATGATTTACGACCTCCTCCAAACCCGCGACGGCTTCCTCTGGATAGCCACCAAAG
Organism: Saprospiraceae bacterium; assembly: GCA_046155725.1. Lineage (GTDB taxonomy): Bacteria > Bacteroidota > Bacteroidia > Chitinophagales > Saprospiraceae > M3007. Next base: position 1,852 of record JBJXFT010000166.1, on the reverse strand, counting down.
ACGGGCTGAACCGCTACGACGGATACAATTTCAAAGTCTTTTCCAACGACCCCTTCGACCCGTTTTCCATCGCCGACAACACCGTGACCGCGCTTTTCGAGGACTCGCGCGGCTGGCTCTGGGTCGGAACCGAGGCAAAGGGACTGGATTTGTTTGAGCCGCGCACCGGGCGTTTTCATCATTTCTCCATGAATTTGCAGGGCAACAACGCCGAAGTAGGCCCGGGGGTCAGCAAGATTTTGGAATCGCCCGACGGGACAATATGGGCCTTGAAACGCGGCGCGGGTTTGATGCGCATAAGCATCCCGGACACATGGAAAAACGGGGTGCCCGACGAACCGGACTTGAGGCACTTGGCCCAGACCAAGTCCTTCCAGTTTGCCGAAACGAGCGGTAAAGAGACGATTACGTTGCACAACTTTCACCTCCTTAAAAACGGCCAGTTTTTGGTCACCCACCTGCACGGGCAATTCATTTTTGACCCCCAAACCGGCGATTACCAGCTCATCAACGAAAAACTGTTGCCGAGCTACCTCAACAAAGTCATACAGGGCGACGAGGCTTTCGGGGGCGACCTTTGGGTCGGCAACCAAGTCGAGATTCGGCGCATCCGAAACAATCAAGCGACCGTTTTCCCCCTCCCCCAAAATTTTAATTTCCAATGGTGCTCGTTTTTCCCAGGTGTCAAGGGCCATGTCTGGGTGGCCATCAACGAGCAACTGTGGGACATCGAACCGGGCGAAGACCTCGATTTTTCAAAACCCGATTTCACGTTTGACACCAACCCAACCTGCGAATTGACCGACAAAAACGGCAACATTTGGGCAGGCACGGTGGGCTACGGGCTGCGAAAAATCAACCCAGCCAAAAACCTTTTTCACGCCGGGGCCGCCGGGGTCAGCATCGTCGGGGTCTGGCGCAACCCGCTCGGCAGGTACTATGTGAAAGCGAGGAAGGCCGTCACCAATATTTTTTCCTACGACCCCAACACCGGCAAAGTGGCCGAGCGCACGGCCTTCCCGGACGCTCCATACCAGCACATCGGCCTCGCGTTCGAGCCTTCGGGTGCGACGTGGTTGCTGTGTACCAGCCCTGCCATGGGTGCCAGCGGCTCGCTCCGCCGCTATGACAGCGCGGGGCATTTCGTGCAGGATTTTACCGTCAAGGCAATGGTTTACCTCAGCTCCCCGCTGTTGCGCACGGCCAACGGGCGGCTTTGGGTGGCGACGGGCAGTTGCCAACTTGCCCGACTCAACCCCAGCACCGGGCAGTTTGACTATTTTGATTTCGGGCAGCTGTTCGGGGAAAATGCCGGAGCCGTGCGTGTCCTTGCTCTGGTAGAAGACGGCAACGGCACCTTTTGGGTGGGTACACAATTGGGCCTGGTAAAATGTACGCCAAAGGGGCATCCCGATAGTCTTGGCTTTGATTTTCAATTGATTAAGGCCGACCCGAACAAGCGCGAAGGGCTGAACAACAACTCTATCTCCTGTCTTTTGTCCGACCCGAACGACCCCGGCGGTGTACTCTGGATTGGTACAAAAGGCGGCGGCATCAACCGCCTCGATTTGCACAGCGGCCAATGCCAGCACATCACGATCAACGACGGGCTGCCCAACAATGTCGTGTACGGCATCCTCCCCGCCAGCCGCCAGCCGCCCGGCGCGACCGAACTTTGGTGCAGCACCAATCGGGGCATTGCCAAAATCGTCGTACACGAAACCGGATCGCTCGGCTTTAAAATTACGTCGTTCACCGCCGCAACGGGCTTGCAGGACAACGAATTCAACACCCAGGCTTTTTCCAAAGCCGACAACGGCGAACTCCTCTTCGGCGGCGTAAACGGCCTGAA
>JBJXFT010000162.1:0-3926 GCA_046155725.1 Saprospiraceae bacterium | reverse complement strand
ATCATCTCGCCCAAGGTGTAGCCCGGGCTTCCGATGTTGTTGTACAGCACTTTTCCCGAAGGGGGCGCGGCCTTGCTTTGCACCACAGTTTCGGTGGTGTCGTTGCCATCGAGGTCGAGGAAAAGCGTGTATTCCACCGAGAGGTTCTGCCCGCCGCAACTGTCACGCGCCACAATACTGAGGTCAGCATTGGCCTCAGGCAAGTCGGCGAGCATGAGACTGGGGCTCCAAGTGTGGGGCGCGGCTTTCCAGTAAAGCGTATCGTTGTTAGAGTAGTCGCAATAGAGCGGCATACCCGTTGGGCAGGTAGAAAAGTAGGGACATTGGGCGGCGGCGCGGTTCGCCAAAAGAAAAGCGGCGAGGAGTACGAGTTTGTTCATGGTAGGGGAGAGCGTGGATTTGCAACTTGCGAGTGACGACTTCCCGCCTCAACTATGATGCCGAGGATATGCTTAGGCCAGAATGCGACGGAAGTTTATAAGGGTTGATAATAGTCGGTTTAGGGTGGTTTAGAAAGTTTAGATGGTGTAGGGGCTTCCCTTTCAGTCTATCGTTCGCAGCCTTTGTTCAAAACCACTTTGCATTGAGTATATCAACCTTCATAAACCCTCATCAACCCTTATCAACCTTCTATTCCGGCAGCCACGAACGGTAATAATCGCCTTGCTCTATGCCCACGGCGTGTTCGGTGAGCAAGAGCGGGCGGAACGTGTCCACCATCACTGCCAGCTCGTGGGTTTCTTTTTTGCCAATGCTTTTCTCCACCGTGCCGAGGTGCGGGCCGTGGGGAATGCCGCCAGGGTGAAGCGTGATCATGCCGCGCTCGACGTGCTTGCGGCTCATAAAATCGCCGTCCACATAGTAAAGCAACTCGTCGGAATCAATGTTGGAGTGGTTGTACGGCGCGGGAATGGCGAGCGGGTGATAATCGAAAAGGCGAGGCACGAAGGAGCAGATGACAAAGTTGTGCCCATCGAAAGTCTGGTGCACAGGAGGCGGCTGGTGCACCCGCCCCGTGATCGGCTCAAAATTGTGGATGCTGAACGCAAACGGGAAAACGTAGCCGTCCCAGCCCACCACATCAAAAGGATGGTTGAGGTAATGATAGGGATAGATGTTGTCCTGCTTTTTGATGTAAAAAAGGAAGTCGCCGCGCTGGTCGTGGGTTTGTAGGTCAACGGGCTTGCGGATGTCGCGCTCGCAAAACGGGGAATGTTCGAGCAATTGCCCGAAGGCGTTGCGGTAGCGCTTGGGCGTGGTGATGGGGCCGGTGCTTTCTACGATGAACAAGCGGTTGTCGGGCGTGTCGAAATGGAGTTGGTAGGTCGTTCCGCGCGGCACCACCACATAGTCGCCATACTCAAAGGGCAGCGTACCGTACATCGTTTGCAAGCGCCCCGTGCCTTCGTGGATGAAGATCACCTCGTCCGCATCGGCGTTTTTGTAGAAATAATCGCTCATGCTTTTGCGCGGCGCGGCGAGGATGATTTTGCAGTCGGCGTTCACCAGCACAGGCTTGCGCGAGCGCAGATAGTCGTCTTCCCGTTCGATGCGAAAACCTTTCAAGCACCGATGCTTCAACTGTTTGTCGTGCACCGTCTTGGCCGCCACACTGTACGGGTCGCCGACCTGCACGATCTGTGTGGGCGGGTTGGCGTGGTAGAGCAGCGAATAGTTGTTGCTGAAACCCTCGGTGCTGAACAGCTCTTCGTGGTAGAGCGAGCCATCGGGTTTGCGGAACTGGGTGTGACGTTTGGAAGGGATTTGGCCGAGCGTATGGTAGTGCATTTTTTATGGTTGACGGTTAACGGTACACGGTCTGCTCTCCTTTGAGCGTCAGCGTATGGGCACTTTTTTGGTTGATAAAGTTAGGGTGGGATTTGGCGACGAGCAGCCTTCATAAAAAAATGCTCACCTCAAAAACTTGCCTTCAAAAACCCCCGTGTTTCCCCTGTCATCTGTAGAAGTGATGCGCACGGTGTGCTCGCCTCGACCCACGCGCTCGTCGAACTCGTAGGTGATGCGGTTGCGCTTTCTATCGTGTTCGAACAAGACCCACTGACCGTCAATGGTGCCTCGGTAGCTGAGGTTGTTGGCCGTGCCGGTGACTGCAAAATTGTCGAGTATGCGGAACGCCATCGTGTTTTTGCGGCGCATATCCGCAGCAAATGTCACGGGCGTGATGCGCGGCGCGATGGTGTCGGCCATCACGCAAAAATTGCCGAACGAGCGGGTGCGGGTGCTCAGCCATTCGCCCTGCCAAGTGCCGCCGCAGTTGTCGGGCCGGCCATCGTTGCAATTGGCTACCACGGCTTTCGACCTGAGTTGAGCGGGCAAGTGGGTAGGTTTTAGGTGGAGGGCAAATGATTTGTGCACGGGCGTTCGCTCGTCGTGCAGGTGGTGCATGGGCGAAAAAATGTCATTGCTGCTGTCCTGCGTACTGCTGTATTGGAGTTGGAGCGTTTCGTAAAGGGCGCCAAGGGGCATTTCCATCCAGATGCCGTCGAGCTCTATTTTGCTTTCCGAATCGAAGGGCGCAACGAATTGGTAAGGAGCACTGACGAATGTTTCCGTTGCGGCTTCGTCGCGCAGTGCCCAGAAGTTGAGGCTGCGGGTGTTGCCCGCAGCGTCGCTGATTTTGAGGGTGATTTTTGTGGGGCGGTTACCATCGAGCGCGATGGCGCCCATGGTTTGGGTTCGGGTGTAATTACCCAAAAAATCGCCGGGCAAGGTGAAGCATCGGTGAAACCACGCGCCATATCGCTTGCGGGCAGAGTAGTCAATGTGCGCGTTGAGATAGCGCGAATCGTCGAAGTCAAACTCGTCGGCAGTCCACTGGAACGCGAGTTGGTTGTCGGCCAGAAGCGCGATGGAATACAGACCGTTGTCGTTGCGGAAAGCGGTGGTGCGGTCGTAGGCTTTCACGCCAAAGCCGATGCGCGCGCTGCCGATGCGCACAGTGTCGCCTTCGAGGCCGATGTTGCCTTTTTTATCTTTTTGGAGGGGGAATGCTTTGCTGCCCATTACTTCCCGGCGGTCGTTGAGGAAGTAAATTTTCATGTCACGGAATTCGGGCGCGACGTTGTCGGCCACGGGTATCCCACAGATCAGGGGGTTTACGGCTTTGCCGGCAGGGCTTCTTATCTCGAAGTGGAGGTGAGGGCCAGTAGACCCACCCGTGTTGCCCAAATAGCCAATTTGTTGGCCTTTTCGGACTGGAAACATGGTGTCGGGCGGTTTCAATTCTACGTCAAATCGCTCACGCTCGTACTGATTTTTTTTTACAAACGCTTGGATGCCAGAAGTAAAACGGTCTAAGTGAGCATAGGTGGTAGTGTAGCCGTTGGGGTGGCGGATATAGAGGATGTTGCCGTAGCCGCTGGCCTGCACTCGGATGGTTTCGATGTGCCCATCGGCGGCTGCGAAGACAGGGTTGCCTATTTTCCCATCCATGTCGAGGCCTGCGTGGAAATGGTCGGGGCGAAGTTCGCCGCAAGTGCCGGTGAGGTGTATCGCGCCTGCTACGGGCGAAGCGAAGTAGTCTATCGGGTGGGTTTGTTTTTCCCGGAAGGGGAATTTTGCGGCAGCCCGTTCGGGCCTGTCGAAAGCCCAAATAGCGAGGAGCGCGATGCTTGCGCCGAGCAACAATGGGAAGAAGATTTTTTGCACGGGGGGCGTTTTTGCTACTTTAAAGCCGGATGTCTGCGGTGATGTCGTAAGTGATTGGCATAGATTCTATTTGTTTTACAGTTTGTGGTTGCAAGTTACGCAGTTGTGCCAAAATCTCCAATTGCGTGAGGTAAGTAGCAACCACAAATTAGTTTGACCTATTTACCACGGAGAGCACGGAGAACACAGAGGCTTCCCTCTTGAAAATCACTGCGTTAAACTCTGTGCCCTCCGTGTCCTTCGTGGTGAAATAAATT
>JBJXFT010000156.1:0-12253 GCA_046155725.1 Saprospiraceae bacterium | reverse complement strand
AAAACAAAAAAGCCTTCCCGATGCTTCGGAAAGGCTTTGAGCGGAAAACGAGATTCGAACTCGCGACCTCGACCTTGGCAAGGTCGCGCTCTACCAGCTGAGCTACTTCCGCAAATTTGTGTTTACTGTTCAAGACCTTTGTCTTGCGTTTTGAGGCGGCAAAGATAGCCCCGGCTCTTTTGCTTAGGCAAATATTTTTGGGGAATTTTTTTTGAGATGCCGAAACGGGTTCCTTCGTCGCTCCTGCTTACACTTTCGCACGCGCTTCAACCTCTTTCAAAACTTCGGTGGATAAACGGCGAGAGCATTGGCGATCAAAGTTGCTGCTGCTGCTCACTGTCCTCTGCTTCTTCCTTCCCTTCTTCCAGTTTTCTTTTTAGATAAAAGTAAGTCTCCAATTGGGTGCGCACCGGGATGTCGCTGCTGGTGCGGCGGTACTCGTTGCGGTTTTGTGGGTCAATGATGCGGGCCTTCACGTTGTCGTTGAGTTGAAGGTCGAGCAGGGCGCGGATGTCGCGGCGGAGCGTGGGGTCGTACACGGGGAAAATGGTCTCGATGCGGAAAGAAAGGTTGCGTTCCATCCAGTCGGCACTGCTGAGGTACACGAGTTCGTCGCCGCCGTTGTGGAACACGAACACACGGGCGTGTTCCAAGAAGCGGTCCACGATGCTGATGATCTCGATATTTTCGCTCAGCCCTTTGAGGCCTGGCACAAGGCAGCAGATGCCGCGCACGATGATCCGGATTTTTACGCCCGCCTTGGATGCTTCGTAGAGTTTGGAGACGATTTCTTTGTCCTCAAGGCTATTGACCTTGAGGATCATTTCCGCTTTTTCCCCATTTTGGGCGGCAGCCACTTCGTTGTCAATCAGCTTGTAAAGCCCTTCGCGCAGGTTGAATTTTCCGACAAAAAGGTGCTGAAAGGGCTGTGCGGGGGGCATATTTTCTAAGTGCGCCAGCACGCTGCTCACTTCGTTGGTGAGGCGTGGGTCGGCGGTGAAGATGCCAAAGTCGGAGTATATTTTGGCGGTTTCTTCATGAAAGTTGCCGGTGCCGAGGTAGGCGTAGAGCTGCGGCTGGCCGTTTTCGATGCGGCGCACAAGGGCGAGTTTGGAGTGGACCTTCACGCCGGGCAGGGAATAGTGTACCCGCACGCCGGCTTTTTCCAGCCGCTCGCCCCATTCGAGGTTGGTGGCCTCGTCAAAGCGGGCTTTTATCTCCACAAAGGCCGACACTTGCTTGCCGCGCTGCATAGCTTCCATGAGCGCTTCGAGGATGCGGCTGCTTTTGGCCACACGGTACAGGATGACTTTGATGTGGGTGACGGCGGGGTCGTGTGCGGCTTTTTCAAAAAATTGGATGACTGGCTCAAAGGACTGGTAGGGCACATGGACCAATTGATCGGCTTCGCCGATGGCAGTGAACATATCTGGCGCATCGGTGAGTACGGGGTGGGGGAGCGGGGGCAGGGTTTTGTTTTTCAGGTGCTTGAGGCCAAAATCGGGGAATCGGAAAAAATCGAAGTTGTTGTGGTAGCGCCCTTCGGGGAGCATATCGTTTTTGCGGAGGTCGAAGGTGTCTTGAAGGTAGGCGAGCAAATGCTCTGGCATTTCTCGGTCAAAAACGAATCGGCTGGCGGGGCCGACTTGGCGTTTTTGGAGGCTCGCTTTTATCTTTTGCACGAGGTCGCCGCTGAATTCGTCGTCAATGTCAAGTTCGGCATCCCGGCTGAGTTTTATAGAGTAGGTGTCTTGGATGTCGTAGCCGGGGAAGAGCCGCGACACAGAATGCCGCACAATATCGTCAAGGAGCACTACGTCGTGGCGTTCGCCTCGGGTAGGGAGCGACACGAAGCGGGGCAATTGGTCGGACGGGATTTTCACCAGCGCGTATTCGCTGTCAGACAGGGGCTTCTTTTTTTGGCGCAAATGCACGGCGAGGTACAGGTGGGCATTTGCCAAAAAGGGGTTGATGCGCCGCTTGACGAGCAGCACGGGCATCACGAATGGGAGTAGGTTTCCACGAAAATAGTCTTCGGCAAATTGCTGCTGCTCCTCGTTCAGATCCAACCGCCGAAGGATGTGCACGTTGTGCTTGCTGAGCTCCGGGACAATGTGTTTTTCAAAGATTTCAGAAAAATCTTCCTGCTGTCGGTTGACGATCTGGTGTATTTGTTTGAGCAGTTCGCTGGGGTCGAAGTCGAGCTGGGCGCGGGTTTTTTTGCCCACTTTTTTTAGCCTGCGGATGCCCGCTACCCGGATGCGGAAAAACTCGTCGAGGTTGGAGGAATAGATGGCCAAAAACTTGAGCCGCTCCAAAAGCGGCACGGCGGGGTCTTTGGCTTCTTGCAGCACGCGGTAGTTGAACGAAAGCCAAGAAATGTCGCGGTGGGTGTAGGGCAGGGATGGCATGAATTATTTCGATTGAGCCGATTGGTGCGATTGGGGGATTGGTGCGCAAAAGTGGGGCTTTGGAAAGGAATGTGCAAGTGAAGAAATCTTCAAGAAAACCTTTTGACCTTTTTAAGCCTACGGCAGTTTTCAAAACCTGCCGAGGGTTATTCCAGAATCATTTTCGTGTGCGGGATGCCATCTTCCAGATATGCTTCGCCTGTGGAGCGAAAGCCAAAACCCTCGTAGAATTTCAACAGATAGGTTTGTGCGCCAATCTTGATGGCTTGGTCGCCCAAAAGCAGGCGGCACATTCGGATGCTTTCGGCCATTAGCGCCTTTCCAATTCCCGTGCCTCGTGCCAAAGGCGAACTCACCACGCGCCCGATAGAAGCATGACCCTCGTATGCCACGCCTTTGGGCAAAAGCCGCGTGTAGCAAATCAGTTTGCCCGACTCGTCGCGTCCCATGAGGTGCCAGGCTTGGAGGTCTTTGCCGTCGCAATCTTGGTATGGGCAGTTTTGCTCTACCACAAAAACTTCCTGTCGCAGGGCGAGGATTTCGTAGAGTGCGTGGGGAGAAAGTTCGTCAAAAAGTAGGCAGGAAAATGTGGGCATAGGCGCAGGCTTTGGCGCAAAAGTAATTCGGAGAAGCAAAAAAAAACGGGCGGCTCGGAATCCGAGTCGCCCGCCTGGCAATTCAAATATTTTTTGAAAACCAATTACTTTGCTGCTTTCAGCGCGCGCGGCACTTCGATGGAAGCGATGGGCACTGCGCCGGGGTTGGTGATTTCCACACCGTCGAGGGCCGTGATGTCGCGCACACGGATCGTGTCGCCCAGTTGCATGGTCGTGATGTCAGCGTGTACCTCGTCCACCACTTTTTCAGGGGTAGTGAGTATGCTCACCGAGCGCATACGGGGAATGAACTTGCCGCCTTCTTTCACGCCAGGAGCCGTGCCGGAAAAGCGCAACGGAACAGAAGCCTTGAACTTCAAGCCTTCTACCAGTTCGAGAAAATCAAGGTGCAGCACCGCCTCCGAAACGGGGTGGAACTGGATGTCCTTCACGATGCACTTGTGTGTGCTGCCGTTCAGGGTGATTTCGGCGAGTTTGAATTTGGGCGTGAAAACGAGTGTGCGGATGGCCGCAGCCTCTAACGTGAACTGGAGCGATTCTCCACCGCCGCTTTTATACATCACCGCCGGGACGTGGCCGGTGCGGCGGATTTTTGTTGCCTCTACTTTGCCGGAATTTTCTTTCCGATGACCCTGCAATGCAATGATTTCCATTGTGTTGTGCGCTATAAAAGTGATACTTCTTGCAAAAATGCCCGCAAAGATAGAAAACCAAATGGCGAAATTCCAAAGAGGGTTTGAAAAAAGTCGGGAAAGGTTTTTCTCAACGCAAGCACCACACCATCGCGCCGTCGCGGGCGCGCTTGGTTTTCTTGACCTTGCCCTGTATTTCCATTTCGAGCAATTTGGCTTGCACCGGGCCCATGTCCATGCCCGCGTCTTTTGCGATGCCCTCCACCGTGCGGAAAGCATACTGGCTTGTCTGTAGTGTGTGCATTATCTTTTGCTCATCGCTCAAAGCGGGTGCGACGTGCAGCGGGGGGAGGGGGGAGGCGCCTTTGAAAGATTCGAACTCATCGTCACCGCCGCCGCCGCCAGGGGCAGGAATGGGCACTATGGGAGGGTTAATGTTTTCGGGAGGGTCAGAACTTTTGGACACTAAGGCCTCGGTAGTTACTTCCATTTCATCTTGTTTTTGCTGCACTGCCTTCACGTCTTGGAGGAGTTTGTCGGCCAGCGATTGAAGGAACTTTGAAGAGAAAATGGCCGCGACGGTGCAAAAACCGAAGAAGACAAAAAAGGAAGAGTTAGGCTTTTCGGCTGCTATGCAATCGTTCATCAAACTGCTTGACATCGTATTGAGCAAAAGCGGTACCGTAGCAGCGGCAGTTAACCCCAATAAGACCGACTTGAAAAAATTGTTTTTCTGGCCTTCGGCGAGGGGTTGTTCCATGTAATAGTTGGCTCCGCCGCCCAAAAAACCGGCGGCGACAATGAGGCTGACGAGGATTGCGATGTTGTACATATCAGGATGCATTAGATAGAGTTTTAGGCCGCTAATGTAGTAGAATCGCAAAACCTCAATTTTTTTCTTTTCAGAAAGTATCGTTTCCTTTGCCCAAGATTTTTTTCCTCAGAATTGCAATGCCGGGCAAGATACCTAACCCTTTATGGCTTTTCCGAATTGTACATTTCCAGAACGTTGAGCGCATCTTGAAAGATGGAATGTACACACGCAAAAGCCCCCATAGCGACCCAGCCTAAATCAATATCGGCGATGGGCCGCTGATCGAACAACGTGCGGAACACCTTGTGCCAGCGCCATCGGGCGGTACACTCGGAGATTACATACCGTTTTACTTTGGCGGGCTTTCTCCCATGTTGCTGAACATCAAAACGGGGTATCGCGGAGTGGAAAAAAGGCTGCAATCTGAAATCGTTTACCTCTGCGTGAAATTTGACCGGATTAAATCTCAAAAACTGGAATGGTGCTTCACCGATGGCCATGCAAAGGATAAAATAAGCACGTTTTTCAAAGATGAAAAGGACTTCGACAAAGTAGATTGGGGCGTTGTGCCTTTGCAATACTGGAAAAACACGGAGGAAGATTTTGATCGAATGCGCCGAAAACAAGCTGAGTTTTTGGTGAAAGACCATGTTCCCGCAGAATTGATAGAGGCAATCGTGGTGTACGATCAAGATGCCCAAAACCATGTACAGAAAATTGTGAGCAGTTTCGGGTTGAGCACCAAAGTCTTCATTGACCAAAAAAATCAGTTCTACTACCCATGATAAGATACCTGACCGGCAATCTTTTGGATGCCCAAGCCCAAGCCTTGGTCAATACTGTCAACACCGTTGGGGTGATGGGCAAGGGTATCGCATTACAGTTTAAAGAAGCCTTTCCCCACAACTACAAATTGTATGTGGCTGCTTGCAAAAAAGGTGAACTGATGCCTGGCAAATTGCTGGTGGTGAGAGAACCGACAATGCAAGGAGAGAAAATCATCGTCAATTTCCCCACCAAAACAGAATGGTTCAAAAAGTCGCAGTACGAGTATATCAAAATCGGGTTGCAGGAATTGATCAACGTGATTCACAGGGAGAAAATGAGCAGCATCGCCATCCCCCCATTGGGCTGTGGAAACGGCGGCTTGAAGTGGGAGCGGGTGCGCCCGATGATAGAAAATCACCTTGGGGGATTGGAGGGCATCGATGTTCAGGTATTTGAACCAAGCGATGCCGTAAAAGCGATATTGAAGGCGCAAGAACTGAACAAGCCCGCGCGGCTCACGCCAGCTCGCGCTATGTTGCTCTACTCGATGTTTTATTACGAAAGTTCGGGGGAGCCAGCCAGCCTTTTTGTCGCCAACAAACTTGCCTACCTGCTCCAACGTCTTGGAGAAAACCTGCGCTTGAGCTTTACCCCCAGCCACTACGGGCCCTATAGCGTACAGATAGAGCATGTGCTGCACAACCTCAACGGCACTTATTTGCGCGGGTTGGAGCAGCGCAATGCCAAGGCATTTGAGCCGCTCGAACTCAACTACGCCGCGCTGGAAGAAGTGAAAAATTATGTAGCGAGCCAGCTAAGCCCCGAACAACGGCAGAGGTTGGACAATTTGCTCTCGCTGGTTGAAGGGTTTCAGTCAGCGCTTTCGCTCGAAATACTTGCAACGGTAGATTTTGTAAAGAAAGGTTCGCCCAATATGACCGAGCCTGAAATTGCGGAGGTCATCTACAACTGGTCTGACCGAAAGCGCAAACTGTTTCAGGAAAAGTATATCCACATTGCATTCCAGCACCTGCAAGGTTATTCGCAACAGTTGAATTTTTAGGCTCACAGCATTTTCACATCCTCCAATTTTATGTGAACGGTGCGCAGTTGCGTAGCCCGTTCCTCAATGTCGCCGCTCGCGCTTTCCAAGCGAAACGCCCGAGCGGGCAAACAGCAGACCTCCCTTATTCCCTCAGCCCAAAATTTTCTTTTTCATGCCTTTCGTCAGGATATGATCCAGCCAAAGTGTCGGCAGCATGACCGTGATCTTGAGCATCACGCTGTTGTATCCGATGATGTAGCGCGATTTTGGTTTGGCTGAATTGAAAACTTTGCCTACCAAAGCCGCAATTGCCGAAACATCCATTGACTTGTCTTCGATCCGGTTGATCATTGTGCCAGCATTGTCCAAAGCGGGTGCGTAGTCCGTATCTGAATAGCCCTGCAACCCTGTTTTGACTTTTGCCCAAAGAGGGGTTTTGATTGGCCCTGGCTGTATCAATGCTACACGGATTGGATAAATGGACAATTCCCGCCGCAGCGCATCGGTCAAATATTCGAGCGCAATTTTGCTGGCGCAATAGGGGCCTGAAAATGGTGTCGAGACGTAGGCAGAGACGCTGCTGATGTTTATGACCATCCCTTTCCTAAGGATATTTGTCTTGATATCCGCGCCCAAAAGCGGCAGGAATTCGCGGGTGACGCTGTGTGCGCCTATAACATTGATGTCGAATTGCATCTCTAATTCTGATGTCTGCAAATGTTTCATCGGCCCTGAGACAACCACACCAGCATTATTGACAAGCAGCGCAATGCCCTGATCGCCCACCTTTTGCTCTACTTGTGTCACGGCTGTTTTGATAGCAGCCTCATCGCGGACATCAAACCGCAAAGGCTCAAACCGCTCGCCCAATTGGGCCTTGAGCCTTTGGGCATCTGCCTCCTGCCTGACGCTGCCAAAGACGAACGCCCCTTTTTCTATAAAGAACTGGGCGATTGCCAAACCGATGCCCGTGCTTGCTCCCGTAACGACGATGTAGTCCATAAAAGATGTAATCAAAGATTGGCGACCGCTTCCGATGCCAATCCTGCTAAATTGCTTGGGGTAAGGGTGAAATAAAGATCATCACAGCATTTTCACGTCCTCCAATTTTATATGAACGGTGCGCATTTGCGTGGTCCGCTCTGCGATATCGCCGCTCGCTCCTTCCAGCCGCAACACTCCGCGTGGGCACACGGCGGCGCAGATGCCACAGCCCACGCAACTTGCCCGCACCACGTCTTGCCCTTTTTGGGCGTAGGCCCGCACATCAATCCCCATCTCGCAGTAAGTGCTGCAATTGCCGCAGCTGATGCACTGCCCGCCGTTCGTGGTGATGCGGAACTTTGATTTTTTCTTTTGAAAAATCCCCAGTATCGCCGCTTGCGGGCAGCCGAAACGGCACCACACGCGGCTGCCCATGAGCGGATAAAACCCCACGCCGACCACCCCGCTGAATGCCATGCCGATGACGTAGCCATAAACCGTGGAGAAGCCCTGCGAGAAACTGCCCAGCACGCCGCCCTGCTGGTACGAATTGACCCAGAGCAGCCCGGTCATCAGCGTTACTGCCACCAGTACCGAGTGAATCATCCAGCGCTCTATTTTCCAGGCTTTCAAGGATTTGTCAGAAAGGTGGCGGAACGAGTCGCCCGCCGTTTCGGCCAAACCGCCGCAGCCGCACACCCACGAGCAGTACCATCGTTTGCCAAAAAAATAGGTCAAAACGGGCGTGGCCACCACCGTCATCAGTGCGCTGAACGCGATGAAATACACGCTGATGCTCGTGGCCGAGCCATAATACTGCACTGCGCTCGGCGAGCCGTAGTAGTCTTTCAAAGGCCAGAAATAGGTGAAGTAATATTCCGGCTGGCTCATCATCTGCATGAACGCGGGGATGAGGAACGCGAAGCCCATTTGGAAGAACATCACCGAAATGGTGCGGATGATTTGATAGCGGTTGTGGCGGTATTTGTAGATGAATTTCACGCCCAGCACCAGCACCGAAAACGTGTACAGCGAGCCGTACACAAACCACTTGTCGGCAGGCTGGCCCTTCAGCAATTGGCTGAGCGGCGAAAACAACTCGCTCAGCCCCACCAACCAAGTGGCCGGGCAGAAATACAGCACGGTGTAAAAGCCGGTGAAAATGACCGCCGCCAGCCAGCCCCACACGCCGCGCGCCGAAAGGCTTTTGAACCAGACCCCGTTGTTCTTGATGCCTTCGGGCTTGGTCACATATTCTTCGTGGACGAAAAGCCACGTCCCGGCCACCATGAGGCCAAGCGAGCTGAGCAGCATGGGCACGGGCCAGAAGGCGTTTTGCGCCGCCCACACCAGCAAGAGCAGCACCACGCCGATGCCGGCGAGGGCGAGGGCGAGTTTTTGTTTGCCCGTGGTGAGGGTGGGGTGGGGGGTGGCGAGGGAGAGGCTTTCCATAGTGTGAGAGGTGTAGAGAGACGTGAGAGGGTGAGAGACGTGAGAGAAATCCGCAAAATCCGCGTCATCCGCGTTGCAGGAAATCCAGCACCGCAGGCAGGCCGCGCTTTTGTTTGAGGGTCAAATTTTTCCCCGTTCGGCGGTTGTAAATCGCCACGATTTCGGCTTCGTATTGGCTGGAAAATTCGGGGTCGAAATTGGCGAGGCCGAGATTTTGGAGTACGGTTTCAATGTGCGCCCCGTCCCGGATCCATTTGTCGCACACCTCGTGGCGGTAGCGAATGCCCATCAGGTTGAAGCCTATGACTCTGCTGGATTCCTGTTCGTAGTTGATGCGGATGCTCCTTTTGCCGTCGGGATGTTCCCAGTAAACCGTCTCTTGATTTTCCGGCAGTCGGGCGCGGATGTCGCCATACACCTGATATTCGATGTCGAAGAATTTGGCGGAGTTGAACCAAACGCCAGGATTGTATGATTGCTGATTGTTGATTGCTGATTGTTGATTGTTGATTGCTGATTGTTGATTGCTGATTGTTGATTGTTGATTGCTGATTGTTGATTGCTGATTGCTGATTGCTGATTGTTGATTGCTGATTGTTGATTGCTGATTGCTGATTGTTGATTGCTGATTGCTCGTCGTGCTGTCAATTGTCAATTGACAATCAGCAATCAGATTGTGCGCTACCGTTTCGCCCATCATGCGCCCGGTGTACCACACGGCTTCTATGGCGCGCCGACCGGGGGGAGGTTGGCGGAGTTCTGCGCAATCGCCCGCAGCGTACACGTCGGGCTGGTTGGTTTTCAGTTGCTCGTCCACGAGGATTCCCTTGTTGATTTCGAGCGCGGTGTTTTTTAGAAAATCAATATTCGGGCTGACCCCCACCGTGAGGCCGACGAATCCGCAGGGGATGGTTTCGCCTTTGTTCGTCAGCACGGCCCCGACGCTCCCTGTCATGGAAGGCGCTGCCTGAATTTCCTTCAACTCCGTTTCCAAACGCAGGTCAATGTGGTGTTCCCGCAAATGGCGGCTCACCATTTTGGCTTCTTCGGAGGGCAGGATATTGTCCCAAAACTCCTTCTCCCGCACCAAGAAAGTGACGGGGATGCGGCGCGAATGGAACATCTCAGCCATCTCTACGCCAATGAGGCCGCCGCCGACAATCACTGCTCGAAATTGTTGATTGTTGATTGTTGATTGTTGATTCCGCATTCCCGATTCCGCATTCCGCATTCGCTCACTCGCCCGCTCCATCGCTGCCAAATCCTGCAAATGGTAGAGGCCGTGCGCGCCGTCCAAGTCTTGTCCTGGCCAGCCGAACTTGTTGGACTTGGAGCCGAGCGCCAGCACGAGTTTGTCGTAAGCAATGTCTTTGCCTTCCGTGCTGAACAGTTTTTTTTCTTGAAAGTCTATGCGCTCGATGCGGGCGCGAACGCGCTGGATGCGGTTTTTTTCCCAGAACCACGGCTCGTAGGGTCGCGTATCGCGTTCTCGCAGGTGGCCCATGTAGATGTACATCAGCGCGGTGCGGCTGAAAAACTCGTCCGACTCGTCAGAGACGAGCGTGATGTCGTGGTCGCTGAGTTTGCGCAAGTGGCGGGCGCAGGTGACGCCGCTGATGCCGTTGCCGAGGATGACGATTCTCATGCCGCAGGTGCTTTATTCGTAGAAATGCCAAATGTAGTTATTTCAATTCCGCATTGCCAAATTGCACACTTGCCGAGGCGCACCACAGAATGGCGAACTTGAAATCGTCGCCCACGGCGGGGCTGATTTTGTAAAAATGTTCGCCGGGCGTGGTCACCAGACTCACCCGCAGAAAAGAATCAGCGGAATTGAGCGCGAGGTTTTGATTTTTGGAAAGATACACCGTCACCGCACCGGTCGAAAGCGATGCCTTGAAGTCGTGGGCGAGGCGAAGCCATTGGGTGTTGGCATCGTCGGTGCCGAGTTGGGCTGTTCCTTCGGCGTTGTATCCGTTTTGATGTTGGAAAACGCCCGCGAGGTTTTCGGTAAACGCGCCCGAAGGCAGGGTCGGGTTGACGGGGTCGGGGGCTGTTTCTTTTTGGCAGGCTGCGAAGCTCAGGAGCAGCAGAAAAGGGAACACTGTTTTTGAAAGTGTCATGGCTGTAAATTTTTTTTGAAAAATGAAAGTTGGTTGGGGCTGTTGAGAATGTGCCGAGTGGCGCTCAATATTCTCACCGCTCGTACACCACCCCTACGGAAAAATACGGCGCGGTGTAGAGATTGCGAAACGGCGCGATCCAGTCGCCACCGGTCAGATAGGTGGCCGCTACGCCCCAGTTTTTGCTGAATTTATAAAAAGCCTCCAGGCTGGCGAGCGTGTAAGTCGTGGCGTCACCGCGCACAAAACCGAGATCAGGGTGCTGGCTCTTGCCGTTGCTGAACTGGGCCCTGAGTTTGGCATTGACCCACAGGGGCTTCCAGGGGTTGTAGCCTATCTCGGCGCCGAACTGGTAGAGGTCACGGAATTTTTTGCCCTCGTATTTGGTGCGGAAATCGTATGCCCCAAACGCCGAAGCGTAGAATTTTCCAAAGGATTTTGAAGCCGCCAGCGTCGCCCACACATTGAACTCGCCGTCGCCGGTGGGCAGATTGATGCGGTCGTCGGGGAAGGTTTTGTTCGCAGCATAAGCGTTGGCTCGCCCGGTGGGGAGCTCCGGCGCGATGCTGACAGCGACTGGGAAATCATTGCTCGTCAAACGGTATTTGGCTTCCAGACGGAGGTCGCCGAAGCCCGCGACGGTCTCGGTGGTTTCAAAACTGTTGAGCCGCAGGAGCGGGGCTTGCACGATGAAAGTCAGGCGTTTGCGAAAGCCGTATTCGCCATAGAGGTTGAAGCTGGTTTGCCGAAAGGCGCTCGTTGTGATTCCGTCGCCGTTTGGGTTGTAATATTTTGTAGCATTCAAATAAGAGCCGTCGAGTTTGACGAACAAGCCTTTGGGCGTGCGCGTCCAGCCACCTTGGGCGATGGCAAAAGCCGGCCACAGCGCGAGGCTGAGCAAGAGTATCTTTTTCATCTTCTGAATGAAATCGTGAGAAAAAAAGCACCTCTGAAAAACCCGGCAGCAAGGCCATCAGCCTTGCACACCGGGCCTAATCAGAAGATGATTGAATTACATCTGCGCGTAGCCGAAGGGCACGTTGGCCGAGCCGCACCACAGGATGACGTGGGTGAACTTGGCTTCGGCAGCCGGGATGAGGCGGAAGTAGTTTTCGCCAGCCTTGTTGACTGGGCCGATGAGCCTCAGGTCTGGGTTGCCGGCGCCGGGGTCTGGCGTGAAGGTCATCGAGGTGCTCAGATAGACCGTGACTGTGCCGGTGGCAAAATTGGTGTTGAAGTCGGAGCCGAACTTGAGGAACTGGGTGCCCTTTTCGTCGGTGCCGATCTGCACCGCGCCTTTGGAGCCGGTGGCGTTTTGCTCGGTGAATGTGCCGCTTTTGGACACGGTGAATGCGCCTTGCGGCACGGTGGGGTCCACGATGACTTCTGTTGTTTTTTCACAGGCGG
>JBJXFT010000133.1:0-24642 GCA_046155725.1 Saprospiraceae bacterium | reverse complement strand
TACGACCTGAAATACGACATCCGCATTTTCCCAGAAAGCCGCACTTACGAGGCCGACGGCCAGATGTGGGTGCGCAACCTGCACGCCCGCCCACTGGATTCGCTGTTCGTACACATCCCCTCGCAGGGCGATTTCAAGTTTGAAAACCCGCGACTCGCCCTGCTGCACAACGACTCCGCGCTCTACCTGCGTTTTTACAAAATCAGCCCCGCGCTCGCACCGGGCGACTCTATGTTGCTGACGTTCAACACCGTGTACCGCGCCAAAGGTTTTGAAAACCAACTCTCGAACACGAGCATCATGCAGAACGGGACGTTTTTCAACAACGGCGACATCTCGCCCACCTTCGGCTACCACGAGGGCGGCGAACTGGACGACAAGAACAAACGCCGCGACTACCAGCTGCCGGAAAAGACCCGCATGGCCCCGCTTGACACGGCCAACTATGCCGCTCGCGGCAACCAGTATCTCAACATTGACTCGGACTGGGTGACGGTGGAGACGACCATCAGCACTTCCGCCGACCAGGTTGCCATTGCGCCCGGCTCGCTCCTGAGCGAGCGCACGGAGGGCGACCGCCGCATTTTCCACTACCGGCTCGACCACAAAGCCTGGAATTTTTACTCCTTCCTCTCAGCCCGCTACGAGGTGGCGCGGGAGGAAAAAGGCGGCATCACCTACGAGGTGTACTACCACGCCGACCACGCCCGCAACGTGCCGCGTATGCTGAAAGCCATGCAAAAGAGCATCGAGTATTACACCCAAAACTTCGGGCCGTACTACCACAAGCAGTGCCGCATCATCGAGTTTCCGCGCTACGCCGAGTTTGCACAGGCCTTCCCCGGCACCATGCCGTACTCCGAGGGCATCGGTTTCATCGAGGATTTTCAGCAGGAGGAAGACGACATTGACATGGTGTTTTATGTGGTGGCGCACGAGATGGGCCACCAGTGGTGGGCGCACCAGGAGTGCGGCGCCAATATGCAGGGGGCGGAAATGACGACCGAGACTTTCGCCCAATACTCTGCCCTCATGGTGATGGAGCACGAGTACGGGCGCGACATCATGCGCAAGTTTTTGGAGTACGAAACGGACAAGTACCTCCGCGATCGGGGCCGCGAGACGCTGCGCGAAATGCCCCTCGGCAGGTGCGAGCGGCAGGGCTACATCCACTACAACAAAGGCTCGGCGGTGATGTACTACCTCAAAGAGATGATTGGCGAGGCTCAGGTGAACGCGGGCTTGAAGGCGTTTTTGGAAAAATTCCGCTACCGAAACCCGCCCTACCCCACCAGCGTGGACGTGGTGAGCGAGTTTGCTGCGCAAACGCCCGACTCGCTGAAATACATCATCCAGGACTTGTTCTGGGACATCACGCTGTTCGAGAACGTGACGAAGGAGGCCACCATGAAAGACCTCGGCAATGGCAAATGGGAGGTGACCGTCCAGGTGGAATGCCGCAAACTGAAGGCGGACGAACTGGGCAAGGAGACGGAGGTGCCGGTGAATGACTGGATGGAAATCGGGGCTTTCGCCAAGCCCGAAGGCGACAAAAAATACGGCAAAACGCTCCACCGCCAGCGGGTGAAGATTGCCCAAAAAGACAACACGTTCACTTTTGTGGTGGACGAGAAGCCGGACAAGGCAGGGATTGACCCGTTCAGGATGCTGATGGATCGGGAGCCGAAGGACAATGTGAAGGTGGTGAAGTAGGGAGCCGCTTTGACGTGACAGGAATCTCTACTTTTGCCTTGGCCAAACACCTGACCACCATGATTGAAGCTTCATACCCCTGCTACGCCGCAGCCGATAAAACCCAATTTGTCTTCCAGAGCGTCGGGCCGAAAGGGATTGTCATAAAAGTGATTCGGTTTGAGCACATTGGAAGTATCCGGTGGAATGTCGGTTTCGGGGATTTCAAAAAGGGGCAGATTGATATTACTGTGATTTCCAACAATGGCGACATCGTGCGCATTTTGGCGACAGTGGCAGAGGCGATACTTGTTTTTCTGTCAGAGTACCCCGATAGGATTGTCGAAGTGAAGCCTGTGGACGAAAAACGGAAAAGGCTTTACAACTTGACTTTCAGTCGGAGATGGGAACAGGTTCAGGAAAAAGTCTCGATAACTGGCCTCAAAGGTGTTTTCCCTGAACCTTATTCACCCAGTGAGTTCTACGATAGTTTTGAAATAACTGCTAATTTTGAGGTATGAAAATGACCACGTTCGATGAAGCGCTCCGAAGCCCCTCCCACCAAGGGATGTGGGAAGCCATTCATTTTTTGAAGGCGCATGAAGCCGATATCCTTTTCCCTGAAAAATTCTTGGCTTCGCAAAAAGACGCTGTTTTGGTGAAAATCAAACTGCTGTGTCTTGCCCACCCCCAACTGCTGCTCAAAGATGCCCTCATTGAAATTTTAAAAACCATTCCTGATGCTGTCCCCTCCTCACTGCTGACTGAGCTGACCCGCTTCGCCATTGAGCAATGGGAACGGAGGGAAGAACTGATGTCAGAGGCTGTGCTGGCCTGAGAACAGGCGTAGGATACGAAGTCCTTGAAGTCTGTGATTTTTTGGAAAAGGCATTTTCGTAGGCCGCGAATTGGGGGGCTTCGTAGGGCCGATGAGATTCAGAACTCATGCTGGGGAAGTTTTGGCCCTCCAATCAAAAAGCACTTTCATGTTCGCATGAGGGTGCTTTTTTGTTTGCTATTCAGTCTCGTTTTTTCCCAGCTTGGGCATTTAAATCCCCAGAAAAATATCCGGCGACCCTGTTTCTTCATGGCAGAACATTTTTCTTGGTCTCCGCACACGCATTGTTTTTCTGCCATCATCCCCCGAAGTTCAAACTTGAAACTGCCTTTCTTATCTCCATTTCCTTGCAGCCGTTTTGAGGTTCAGGCCATTGGCTCAATCGTTATGGCGGCACTGCATGTTTTCTTTCACTCAATTTTCAACACCATGCGAACTATCCTATTTGTGGCATCTATGGCCGCGTTTTTGGCCACCGCCTGCACCAATTCCACGCCATCGGCAACTTCTACCGATTCGACGGCCAAGCAACCAGAAGCCGCGGACAGCCAACCCAACGCCGATCAGCAGGGCAATGCTTTTTCCATCAGCACCGACGCATATTACCAAGCCAACTTGCGCCCCACTTCTTCTCCCGAACAGGTGATCAGCTTGAGTTTGAACCCCAAGGGAGAGGCTAAAATGGTTACGGACTATGCGGACAAAAGCCGGTCAATGGTGGATACCGGGGAGTGGACTACGCTCAACAATGGAAACCTGTTGCTCAACCTTCGGCGAGTGGGCGAGAAAGAGAGCCTCCGCTTGGAGTTTAAAACAGACGGCGAAAAGCTGGTGTACACCGGCAGTGAGTATGGCGCTACGGGTCTTACAATGTGGGTAAAACCTGTTCCAGGCTCGAAGTAGAAATAGAACCCTGAACGATTTTTTCAAAAAAATTCAATTCAAAAAAAGATGACAGCGACAAAAAATTTAGGCATTTGGATGGATCATTCAAGCGCACATTTAATACCTTTTGCAGCAGGCTCTGCTGAACCGGAAATCATTGAGTCCGAGTTTACGCATCAAGAGAAACAGGAAATTTTAGCGAAAGGCGAAAAACACATGCACAACAAGGAGCAACAGCAACAATCTGCCTATTACAAAAAACTGGGGGAAGTTATCCGGGATTACGATGAAGTAGTGCTATTCGGGCCTACCGATGCAAAGGCTGAACTGTTCAATATTTTGAGGGCAGACCATCTTTTCGAAAACATAAAAATAGAAGTCAAACAGGCAGATAAAATGACAGATAACCAACAGCAGGCGTTTGTCAGGGAACATTTTTCCAAATCCTAATTTCCATTTCGTGGAATCATACTTAAGCGCTAAAATCATGAAGCCGAACATAGGGATATCTCAAAAGAGCTTGACCAGCACTGTTACAATTCTGTCAGCCGTTTTATCCGACGCGATGGCTTTGTATATCAAGACAAGAAAATTTCACTGGAATGTTTCCGGCGAGAGTTTTATGGAACTCCATAAATTGTTTGAAAACCAATACAAGCAATTGGAAAAATCAATTGATGAGATCGCCGAGCGTATCGGAAAATTAGGCTCAAAAACCATTGGCACGATGCAGGAGTTTTCAAAACTCTCTTCCATCAAAGAAAGCCCGGGCAAATACCCATCCTCAAAAGACTATGCTCACAGAGCTGCTCCATGATCACGAAAAAGTGATTGTCCAATTGCGCAAACACATTGATGATTGCACTGAAAAGCACAAAGATGCTGGCACGGCTGACTTTCTTACGGGCTTAATCCAACAGCACGAAACAATTGCATGGGTTCTCAGAAGGTATTCAAACTAACCGACGACGACCTTTTTTCTAAAACGATTAGAACAAAACATTATGAACAACATATTCAGAGGGCTGATTGCCGGCTACGGCGCAAAAAAATTAGGCGGTGGCTGTTTTGGCACCATCCTGATTTTTGTAATTATCTGGGTGATGCTCGGGTACTGCAACTAACCGTTGGAAGCATGCAAAGACTTTTACCGCAGCCACTTTCCGTGAAGTGCATATTTTTGTCCAGCTAAAAGTGCCCGGCACTTCCATGCTGAGATGAGCGTGCAACGAACTACGAAAATGACGGTAAACGGTTTTTCAAAACTTTCAAAACCACAAAAGATCAAGTGGCTGGCCGAAAATTTCAGCAACGAAACAACGGCATTTGTCAACGAAATGGCCACTTGGCAGCACCCCGACACGGCGGTGCAAAAAGTGCTGGACGGCTTCGCCGAAAACGCGGTGGCAAACTATGCCCTGCCGTATTGCATCGCGCCGAATTTCCTGATAAACGGCAAAGCCTGCGCCGTGCCGATGGTGATCGAAGAGAGCAGCGTAGTGGCGGCGGCAAGCAGCGCCGCCAAATTCTGGCAGGATCGCGGGGGCTTCCACGCCGAAGTGCTGGGCACCGTGAAACTCGGCCAAGTCCACTTTTACTGGCCGGGCAGCCCCGAAAAACTCCGCGCTGTTTTTCCAGATTTGAAAGCGCGGCTTTTGGGTTCTTGCAGCGACTTGACGGCCAATATGGAGCAGCGCGGGGGCGGGGTTTTGGACATCGAACTGATTGATTTTGAAAACATCGAGCCGGGGTACTACCAGCTCCGCGCTTCGTTCGATACCTGCGACAGCATGGGCGCGAACTTTATCAACTCCGTGCTGGAGCGCTTTGCCGCCACGCTCGAAGATTACTTCACGCTCCTGCCTGGCCTTTCGGATACGGAGCGCGATGTGGAGGTGATGATGTCCATCCTTTCCAACTACACCCCGCAGTGCCTCGTGCGCGCTTGGGTGGAGTGTCCCATCCATTCGTTTGCCGATCTGGCCCGCTCGCAGGGCATGGATGCGGCCACGCTCGCCCACCGATTCGCCCGCGCCGTACGCATCGCGCACATTGACCCTTACCGCGCCACTACGCACAACAAAGGGATTTACAATGGCATTGACGCAGTGGTGCTCGCCACCGGCAACGACTTCCGAGCCATCGAAGCCTGCGGCCACACCTACGCCAGCCGTACGGGGCAATATCGAAGCCTCAGCACTTGCACGGTACGCGACGGTATTTTTCGGTTCGAACTGGAAATCCCGCTCGCGCTCGGCACCGTGGGCGGCCTTACGGCACTGCACCCGCTCGCCAAACGCTCGCTCGAAATATTGGGCAACCCCTCAGCCAAAGAACTGATGTGCATCGCTGCCGTAGTGGGGCTGGCGCAGAATTTTGGCGCCGTGCGCTCGCTCATCACTACTGGCATCCAGCAGGGACACATGAAAATGCACTTGACCAACATCCTCAACCACCTCGGCGCAAACGCGGAAGAGGCGGCTGCCGCGCAGCATTTTTTTCAGAGCCAGACGGTGAGTTTCAGCGCGGTCAGGAGGTTTTTGGCGGAAAGGGAGTGACAAGATTGCAGTTCAAAATCTTCTCAACCCTAAATGCCCTTCGACTTTCAACTTTGCTCCTATCTTTATCGCTCCTTACGCACACCTTTTCAACACAAAAAGACTCAGCCATGAAATTCAATTTCACCCAGCGCATTTCCCTTTCCGCCCTCCTGCTCGCCGCCCTCGCTTGGCAGGGCTGCAAAGGCGACGACGACCCGACGGGGCCTGCTTGCAACATCCCCAACGCCGACCTTTCTTACACCCTGAACATTAAGGCAATCATTGACCAGCAGTGCATCAGCTGCCACGTGGCTGGTAGCGGTGTGCCCGGTGTCGTGGGCGACTACTCTACTTACGAAGGCATAAAATCGCGCTTGGACAATGGCAAAGTGCTCGACCGGGTGGTGGTGAAAAAGGATATGCCGCAAGGCGGCGGCATGAGCCAAGCCCAGCGCGACAGCATCAATTGCTGGATTGCGGCGGGCTACCCAAAGTGATTCCTCCCCACAATCCTTGACAATACATGATTCGCGCAGAAAACGTAACCAAAACTTTTGGGGACCAGCAGGTGCTGAAAAGCATTGACTTCCTCTTTGAAGCGGGGAAAAACAACCTCATCATAGGGCGTTCGGGCGCGGGCAAAACCGTGCTGCTCAAAATCCTCGTCGGCCTGCAAGTGCCCACCAGTGGCATTGTTTGGTACGACGACGTGAATTTTACCGCGCTCGACAAAGAAGGGATGCGTTCCATCCGCATGAAGATCGGGATGCTCTTCCAAGGCTCGGCGCTCTTCGACTCGCTCACGGTGGAGGAGAACATCCGTTTCCCGCTCGATATGTTCACGCCGATGAGCCTCAAGGAAAAAGTGGAGCGCGTCAATTATTGCCTCGAACGGGTGAACCTCGCGGGCAACAATCGAAAATTCCCCTCCGAACTTTCCGGCGGAATGCAAAAGCGCGTCGGCATCGCCCGTGCCATCGTGCTCAACCCCCAGTACCTTTTCTGCGACGAACCCAACTCTGGCCTCGACCCAAAAACGGCCATCCTGATTGACGAACTCATCAGCAGCATCACTGAAGAGAAGAACATCACCACGGTGATAAACACGCACGACATGAACTCCGTGATGGAAATCGGCGACAACATCTGCTTCCTCCACGAGGGCCAGCTCGAATGGAGCGGCACCAAACAAGAGGTGCTGGCGAGCGACAACGAGAACCTGCAATCGTTCATCTTCGCTTCGCCGTTCTTGCAAAAGCTGCGGAAGTCGGCATTGGGGAAGTGATTTGGTTGGAGGTTTTTGGGGCCGCAGGGGCATTCCACCGCGCATTCCTCCATGTTTTCTGTTGTTCGTTGTTCAAAAAAGTCCAAGCCACTATACGGCTCGACTTGTTTCCCTGGCCCATCGGGATGGTGGTCACGCCATTTGCCTTTGCTTTCTTGAGTTCTTCATACACCCCTTGCAGATGGGTCTTTTTTGAAATCAGGGAGGAAAACCAAAAGCATGAATGGATGAACTGCCGGCTTTGGCGAACCATGGCCCGAACGAACTTTTCTTCCCCGCCATCGCACCACAGTTCGCCGTTTTGCCCGCCGAAGTTCAAGGTCGGGGTAGTCACTTTCTCCTGCTGCAGATTGCTCAATTTGCGCAGCGTTGCGGCTTGAGCATCTTCCAGAGAAGCGTGAAACGGCGGGTTGCAAATGGTCAGGTCAATCATCTCGTCCTTTTGGATGATCCCGTAAAAAATGTCTTTTGGGTTGGGCTGCAACCTGCATTCCACTGCGGCTTTCAAAAAGGGGTTGGCTTCGATGATTCGGTTGGCCGATTCAATGGAAACAGGGTCAATGTCAGAGCCGATGAATGACCATCCGTATTCCTTGTTCCCAATGATCGGATAGATGCAATTGGCCCCCACGCCCACGTCCAAGCATTTCACCGAGGCGCCTGTGGGGACTTTCCCGTAGTTGTGTCGGGCCAACAAATCGGCGATGTGGTGGATGTAGTCCGCCCTTCCCGGGATGGGCGGGCACAGATAGTTTTCAGGGATGTCCCAATGTTCGAGGTTGTAATATTGCTTTAGCAGCGCCGTGTTCAGCGTCCTCACCGCGTCGGGATTGGCAAAATCAATGGATTCGTCGCCGTGGATGTTTGGCAGCACAAAGGGCGACAACTCTGGGCAAGTGACAACAAGCCGCTCGAAATCGTAGCGCTCGCGGTGTCTGTTGCGCGGGTGGAGTTTCGGTTTTTCTGGGGGGTGCTCTTTTTCTTTTTGAGGCATGGTATAGTCAGTTTAGAGTGTCCGAAGGATTAGAAATGGTCTCTCACGACCTGAATCATACGTTTCTTCACCGCAGGCCACGTTACCTTTTTATCAAAAACGAAAGGGCTTTCCATGTCTTCGGCATCCTCAAAATACGTTAGGCTTCGGATGACGTGCAAACTCGTGGAGTGCTGAAACATCTTGTCATACCATTCGAGAATTTGATGCGGCGCGAATTGCTCAAACAGATAGTACATGTCATAAAAGTCCTTTTTGCTCCCCCTTTTCGTCACTGCATCCAACTTCATGGGTGCAATGTCCCGCATATCAGCCATACGCAACCCCTCTTCTACAAGAATTGGAAACGAAAAAGGATATTTGAAGTGGACACAATCCACTTTGATGCCTTCTACCACGACGATGAATATCGTGTTGGTGACGGTCAATGGCTGTACGCTGAAATTTTCCCGCAAGGCTTCGAGCAATTGCTCCGCCTCAAAAGGCTGGTGCGTGAACAAATCCAAGTCGACGGACAACCGATGCCCCATTTGCAGGGCAAGAGATGTGCCACCGACAAGAAAATTGTTTGCCAAAAGCGGTTCTTGCAGCACCGATTTTAGTAGTTCCAGTGTCCTGGGTTCGATAGCGCGTAGGTGTAGCATCTGAATTCTTCTATCGGTACATCGAAGTATGCGGCGCAAAAATGCAGCGTTCGCTTGTCCAAATAACGCAGGTGCATGGCTACCGTCCGAATTGTTTCTTTGCCGTAGTGTGCTTTTATCTTGTCCCAATCTGACAGCATCCCGTGCGACAGCACGCGGTCAATGACCCACGATTTGCTTTTCTCAAAGTCTATTTTGGTGCGGTCAACATCCCAAAAGAGGTAGCCGCTGAACTCGGTGTGCGATATTGTTGGGCGCATATTGTCACAATATTTAGGTCAAAAGAAGGTGTTTTTCTTTTGGTGTGGAGGGGATTTTTGAGGATGAATAGTAGCGCTCGCGGTGTCTGTTGCGCGGGTGGAGTTTCGGTTTTTCTGGGGGGTGCTCTTTCTTTATTGGAGGCATGGGAATGTTAGAATTATTTCTGGGGCATCGCCACCAAATCGAAGCCGATAGAGCCAAGCACCCGCGCCAGCGTGGAAAGGCGAATGTCGGCCCGCCCGTTCTCGATGCGAGAAAGGTAGGATTTTTTCACCCCGAGGCGGTCTGCCAAATCCTGTTGGGTAAAGTTGTGGATGGTTGCTCCCATGATGTTGCTTGGATTGCTGGTACAAGTTAGGGTTTTAGAAGTGTACTTGTTGCCCTACCTTTGCGCTGCCTTCTCTGCATGAACTCCGACTCCACGTCGTTGAAGGGTATCCTTCTTAGTGCAGCTGGGGGCTTTTTTTATTTAAGGATATTGGCCGCCGTGAGTGGCTTTTTGGGAGAATAATAGTTGCCGTGATTTTTGTCGTTTTCCGAATCGTACAAGTCCACCACGACCGAAATTCTTTCCTTCAAAAAATCGTAGTATCGGGTTTCTCCCCGCTCAAAGACCCGCTGTACCGACCAACAGAAATAATCTGCAACATTGAGCAATGGCTCTGTGCGCTGGTTTTGAACGTCAAACTTGATTCTTGTTGTCATTCCCCCTCGACGGTTGCGTTCAATGGCTTTTTCAAAGCAAGTTCCAGATTTTGATTTTTCGTGGTTTTGCCCCTGCTCGCCAAAACCAGTTTCAAGTCTCCTTCCATGTTGAGTTTGTTTTTGAGCAGGTGCGACAGCAGATCAGCGTAAAACTCGGCCTCCTTGCCATTGTGCTTGTTTTCGTAAAGTGCCGGAATCTTCCGGCCAACGTACACTTCAAAACTGCAATTCACTTTATCCAGAAACTCAAAAAATACCTTCCTGACTTCCGGCAGGTCATCCGTCGCATGGAAGAAAAAACCGCCTTCTGATTCCTTTTTGCGAATGCTCGGTATACTTTCAAAATATCTGTCTCGCGCCATTTCCTTTTGCAACTCGACTACCTTTTGCCTCACTTCCTCCAAGGCCTCTTTGAACTTCACCATGCCAATCATAAAGCATTTGGAAACGCCATTGCCCCCAATGATTGGCACTTTCCCTTTTCCATAAAAGGTCGTATCGCCTGCCTCATCTAAAAAGCGGTGGTCGTCTTGAATCATTTGCGGCATTATTTTCTCTTTTGTGCCTCAATGGGTTCAAGAGGCAAGGTAATGGAGGCGAAAAGCCAATTGCGGAAAGGGAATGGGGCTGGCGATGGTGCATTTGGTATGGTAGGCAAAGACGTTTATTTCAGTTGAAGCCTTCCGTTTTAGTCAATCAGGTATTTAGCGATGATTTCTTCTTTCCCAATTACTCCCCACACTTCCAGTTTATCAAACCAATCTTTATCTACTAAAGCGCCTTTAAAGTTTACCCCTTGAAGATTTGTATTCTGAGTATGAATCAAAACTGTTCCATCTTCATGATGCTCAAATTTAGTGATTCCACTATGAAAATTTGCCCCTTGTAGTTTTGTCCAACTTAGGTCTGCCCCTTGAAAGTTTGCACCATTAAGTTCCGCCTGTCGAAAGTCTGCATGGCTTAAATGTGCATGACTAAAGTCTGCAAGTTGCAAAAACGCTTCCCGAAGATTTGCGGTTTGAAGATTTGACTCTCTCAGGTTTGCATTACTAAGCTGTGCTCCTTTTAAATAGCACATTGCCAAAACCATTTTTGACACCTTCAATTTGTTTAGCCTCCTTACTGCCCCAACAATCCTATACATCGCCTCTTTCTCATCCCAGCCGCGATAATCATCAATTTCTTCGTGTAGCCGTGCAATCTTCTCCTTTTTCTCCTTCAATGCCTCGTAAACAGAAAGCAAAATGCCAAAAACGAACAAGTCAAAAACCATCCCGTTTGCTTCCACCAGCAGGTCGTGCCAGGAGAAGTTCGCGCCATCTCTGAAATTGAGGTAGCACATTAGCCCTCCCCAAACGAGCGCGGCCAAAAGGAAAAAGCGGGCGGGTGAAGCGGTGAGGTAGTCGAGAATCTTCATTTTTTGAATTTAGGTTTGAGAAGAATCGACGCAATACGTCAGTCAGGGTTTTCAGGGGCGTTTTCTGGTGCCGCCCCAACTTGAGGTCGCAAATTGTGATTTCAAGTTTTTCACTTCTTCCCATGTCATTTGAAACATGAAATCTTCGGGAAAACGCCTTGTATCGCGGGTGGAGGGCAACCGGCATTTAGTTGTCCACCTTGTAGGCATCCCAAATGTTGCTGGGGCTTTTGACCTCTTTCATTTGGCTGATATAAATCTCATCGCCGTTGCAGCGGAGGTTGATAAGGCCAAACAGGATGGTGTTGTTTGTTAAGTTTGTAGACCGCGCCAGTTCGGTGGAATAGACCAAGGGTCGTTTGCCCCGCGTATACCGGCCCGCGGAGCCAATGGCATCTGCGCGCGGGTGAGAAAACATCTCGTTGTCCCCAGAAGAAATGACCGTGGCATAAGGCTTGACTTTCTCCATAAAATCCTCGGTAAAATCGGACGACCCGTGGTGGCAAGATTTTGCCACATCTACGCGGAAGGGGTTTTCGGCGCCGTATTTTTTCATCAGATAGTTCTCGGAATGCGTGTTGAGGTCGCCGCCAAAGAGGAACGAGCATTTGCCAAAAGTAACTTTCAGCACCAAGCTGTGGCCGTTGATGGTTTTGCCCTCATCCTCCCAGTACATAAAGGTTTCGGCGCCGTTGAGCATTTCTGTGAAAGGGGCCAAGACTTCTATCTTAAAAGATTTCTCGTCAATGACCTCGTTGATAACCACATCTCCCGCTTTGAGGCGTTTTGCGGTACCCACCCTATTGGTTGTTTTGGCCGCTGCCAGCAATTTCATGAACTTGGAAACATCGCGGTTGAACTCTGCCGGTTCGTTGGGCTGCAGCAGGTCGTCGAAGATGCGGGTGAGGTGCTTTTGGCCTGCGTTGGGGACCGTGTCGCCCAAGCCCGTATTGTAAGGGTTTCCTTTGTCGGCAAATTTTAGGATTCCCGCATGGTGTATGGCCCCAAACGTAAATGCCGGATTTTCCAACAAGTCAATAAAGCCTTTGTAATGGTCGAGGTCAAAGTGGCTGACAAACACGTGGTCAATGTGCACCGGTTTGTTTTCTTTGATGAGGTAGGAGTACTGCCACTTGCTCAAGTAGTTGTGCATATTGGCTCCCGGCCCCGCGTCAATCAAAATCCGATAGGGGCCGATTTCCATCAGCATCCCATCTCCCTGCCCCACATCAAGGAAAAACACCTTTAGCCCCATCTTGTCGGTCAGGCTGTTCTGGTGCATCCAGCCGTCAGGCCCGGCGGTCACCACTTTAAAGAAGTCGCCCTGTTTCTCTACGATTTTGACGTAGGTGCCCAATAGGATTCTATTGATTGTTTTTTTGCCCTTGTTCTGAGACACGGACTCGAAGATTGGGGCTTCATTGATCTTGGCGTATTTGAATAGATCGCTCATGTTGGGAGGTGGTTTGGTTTGAAAAAAATGTGCGTTCAGTTGCGCTCAAAAGTAGGCGAACACCCTTGCGTGTGCAAGTAGCATCTGCTCCCGAAATCCTGCCTCCTATCCACGCTTGGCCAAATGCCTCAGCCCGGCTTCAAAAAATCCAGATAATTCTCCGGGTGTATCACCTCGAAACTCGCGTCCGGGTAAGTTTTGACAAATGGCAAAGGTGGCCGAGCGTTTTTGGCCGCATTCCATTTGAACTCGTAGGCGTGAAGTTGCCCATCATATTCTTCCATGTAGTCCAACTCCTGCTGCCGGAGCGTCCGCCAGAAATAATTGCTGCCATAGAAATTGTGGAAGCAGTTGCGCTTCACCCGTTCGCTCACCATGAAATTTTCCCATAGCCCCCCAACATCGTTGCGCAATTCCAAGGGGCGGAAGTCTCCAATGATGGCGTTTCGGATGCCGTTGTCGTAGAAATACACCTTGCGGGTCTTTTTCAACTCGGTGTGCAGGTTGCGGCTGAATGCCTGCAAACGGAACACGATAAAGGATTTTTCGAGCAAGTCAATGTATCGCTGCACCGTGCCCACATCGCTGCTGATGGTTTCGGCGAGTTTGAGGTAGGAAGTTTCTGAGCCGACCTGGAGGGCAAGGGCTTTTAGCAACTTGTCGAGCAGTTCCGGTCGGCGGAGTTCTTGAAAAGCAAAAATGTCTTTGTAGAGATAACTGGAAGCCAGTTGGTTCAGCACGTCGCGCTCCGAACCGGGGTTGGTCACTACGGCGGGGTACATCCCGAACATCATGCGCTGGCGAAGGTGGCGGCTTTCTTCAAACTCCCCGTGGTGCTGCGCCAATTCGTGCGAAGAAAACGGCAGCAAGGTGTACTCCCACTTGCGCCCGGTGAGCGGTTCGTTGATTTGGTTGGACAACTCGAACGACGACGAACCGCTCACCAGCAGCCGAACGTGCTTGATTTGGTCGGTGATGATTTTGAGCGTCAGGCCGATGTTTTTCACGCGCTGCGCTTCGTCAATCAAGAGCAGTTCGGCATCGCCCACCACGCCCAACAGGTTGGGCAGCATCTGCACTTCGAGCCGCATCCGCACGGAAGAGTCGTCGCAATCAAGCCGCTTCACACGCAGGGTACTGTGGCGGGCTACCTCGTTCATGATGGTGGATTTCCCCGACTGGCGCGGGCCCAGCAAAATGACCGCTTTGCCCGGCTCGATTTTGTCCTCGACGGTTTTCAGCAAAACCCGATTGATAAACATGGGAGACTATTTTTGTAAAATTCAACTTTGTAACCACAAAATAACTGTATATTTTTCGATTACAAGTGAGAAAGTGAGAGTCTCACTCCCAGTGAGACTCTCACTCACAGCAAATTGAGAGTCTCACTGGGAGTGAGATTCTCAATTTGCTTGAGACGCTCACTCAGCAAATTGAGAGTCTCACTGGGAGTGAGATTCTCAATTCGCTTGAGACGCTCAATCTAACCCGAGCAAATCCTTCGCCAATAACTGATTGCACAAAGTCCCCTTTCGGATTCCAGCATAATCAATGGCGGAGGAATATCGCCAGTCTATCGCCTTTGAAACCAACCTCGCTGGTACAGGATTGTCATGGATATAATGGAAACATTGCAGGGCATAGTCATTGTCAACACCAAAGACGAAGCCCTCCGCCCCTTCTCGTCTTTTTGCTGCTTCCACAAATTCATCCACCCAGCCGTTTTTGGCTTTCGTGTGAAGCCTGAAAAGCGAGCCGCTTCGTTTTTCCTGATTGTTGATGGCGCGCGTGTAGGAACGCAGCATAATGTTGATTTGGTGACTGAGCCGTTGGCGGGAATGGGCTGGCTTTTTTGGATCAGTGGAAAAATCAAGCCATTCGCAAGCACTTTCTTTGGTACAAATCAGCCAATGAAAATGGTTGGGCATCAGGCAATAAGCCAAGAAGTCAGCGTGCGGCAAAACAAACTCACGCATTTTTCGCAAGAAGAACAGGTAGTTTTCATCGCTAAAAAAGACTTGCTGGCGATTGTTGCCTTGGTTGTAAACGTGGTAAATGACGCTGGGCTCGAAGTTCATGTT
Source organism: Saprospiraceae bacterium (assembly GCA_046155725.1). Classification (GTDB taxonomy): domain Bacteria; phylum Bacteroidota; class Bacteroidia; order Chitinophagales; family Saprospiraceae; genus M3007. The sequence goes on along the minus strand of JBJXFT010000133.1, from coordinate 9,847 downwards.
GGATGGTTTTGAAAGTGAAAGTGATGTGAGAATCTCACTCCAAGTGAGACTCTCACTAATGCGCAATTGAGAGTCTCACTTGGAGTGAGATTCTCAATTGCGCTACGAAATCCGACTCCACACCCGCGCGTCCTTGCCCTCCGAGGCCAAGTGCTGGCGCAAGCGCAAATGCTCTGGCGCATCCAGCGCGGGGTCTTTTTCCAAAATCTGCGCAGCGATGTCGCGGGCGGCGGCGAGTATCTGCCCGTCGCGGGCAAGGTCGGCGAGCAAAAAACGGAGCATCCCGCTCTGCTGCGTGCCTTCGATGTTGCCGGGGCCGCGCAGCCGCAAGTCGGTTTCGGCTATGACAAAACCATCCGTCGTCTGCACCATCGTCTGGATGCGCTCGCGCCCCTCGTGGCTGAGTTTGTGGCCGGTCATCAGGACGCAAAAACTTTGGTCCGCGCCGCGCCCCACGCGCCCGCGCAATTGGTGAAGTTGCGAAAGGCCAAACCGCTCGGCATTCTCGATCACCATCACCGAAGCGTTCGGCACGTTCACCCCAACTTCGATGACCGTGGTGGCCACCATGATTTGTGTTTCTTTTTTGATGAAACGCTGCATCTCAAAATCCTTGTCGCCGGGTTTCATTTTGCCGTGCACGATAGAAATCTGATATTCTGGCTGCGGGAAATCACGGCTCAGCGCCTCAAAACCAGACATCAGGTTTTGCAAATCCATCTTCTCCGTCTCTTCAATCATGGGGTACACGACATAGACTTGGCGGCCTTGGGCAATCTCGTGGCGCATAAAACCCTGCACCCGCAACCGGTGGTGTTCGGTCTTGTGCATCGTCGTGATGGGCTTTCGGCCCGGCGGCAATTCGTCAATCACCGACACATCCAGGTCGCCGTACAAAGTCATGGCGAGCGTGCGCGGAATGGGCGTGGCCGTCATCACCAAAACGTGCGGTGGGCCGGTCGGGGTTTTGGCCCACAACTTGGCGCGTTGCTCCACCCCGAAGCGGTGTTGCTCGTCAATCACGCTGATGCCCAAGTTTTTGAACTGCACCCAATCCTCGATGAGCGCGTGGGTGCCGATCACGAGGTGCATTTCGCCAGAAGCGAGTTGGGCCAAAATGGCCTCGCGCTTTTTGCCCTTCACCGAGCCGCTGAGGTAGCCGACGTTCACGCCCAGTTCGCCCACCAATGCCGTGATGCTCTCGAAATGTTGCTGCGCGAGTATCTCCGTCGGCGCCATCATGCAGGCTTGGAAGCCGTTGTCCAAAGCCATGAGCATGGTCATCAGCGCGACCACGGTTTTGCCGGAGCCGACATCGCCCTGCACGAGGCGGTTCATGTGCTTGCCCGAAGCAAGGTCGGCGCGGATTTCTCGGAGCACCCGCTTTTGCGCGCCCGTGAGTTCAAAAGGCAGTTTTTCCTGAAAAAATTGATTGAAGAAATCGCCGATTTTGGAGAAAACAAAACCCCGAACGGTGTCCTTTCGATGAGTGCGGACTTGGAGCAACCGGAGTTGGAGAAAAAACAACTCCTCGAATTTGAGCCGCCGCGTGGCAGCGTCGAGTTCGGCTTGGGTTTCTGGGAAATGGATTTGCCGGATAGCCGCAAAACGCGGCGCGAGTCTGAATTGCGTTGCCAAATAATCGGGCAAAGTTTCGGGCAAATCCGAGGCGGAAAGCCCGTCCAGCAAAGCTCGGATGAGTTTGCGCAGGCCCTTTGCGTCCAAGCCTTTTTGAGTCAGTCGGTCGGTGGTGGGGTAAACGGGGTCAAAGTTTTTTGCCTTTTGCGCATTGTCGGGCGAGGCTTCTTCCATCTCCGGGTGGGGAATATTGAACCGCCCGTTGAACTCGCTGACACGCCCAAACACGATGTACTCCTTGCCGACCGTGAGGCTTTTTTCGAGCCATTGCACACTCCTGAACCAAACCAAATCCATGATGCCCGTCTCGTCGCGGAGGGTGCCGACGAGGCGCTTGGCTTTGCCTTCGCCGAGGGTTTCGAGGCGGCGGAGGGTGCCGCGCAGTTGCACGGTTTCGCCCTCCGTGTGTACGTCGCGGATGCGGTGGAACTTCGTGCGGTCAATGTACCGAAAGGGGAAATGGAACAGGAGGTCGCGGCACGTGAAGATGCCCAACTCGGTTTTGAGCGTGTCGGCGCGCTGCGGGCCTACGCCTTTTAGGAATTCGATGTTGGAGTCGAGGATAGGCAAGGGATGGGTTCGATTGCGACGATTGTTCGATTGTTCCGATTGACTCGATTTTGAAATTAGGTGTCATCTCGACGTAGGAGAGGTGACACCTAATTTCATTTGCCCGTGCGGGCTTTGATTTGTTCGAGGGCTTCGCGGACGAATATTTTGGAAGGGTCAGCAAATTCTATCAGCGATTCTCCCCTCGCTCCTTTGAGTTGAATCCCCAGCGAGTGCAGCAGGTTTTCTCCAACATACTCAACGAACGCCCCCAAATCCCCAGCATCAGCCTGACGCAAGGCGTAGTAGTAGGCTTGGCGGTCCTGCTGTTTTATCACCACGGGCGGGTAGCCGTACTGCATCAGAAGAAGGTTCATCAGCAGGCGCGACATCCGCCCGTTGCCATCATCGAAAGGGTGAATGGCAACAAAACGATGGTGGAAAGTGGCTGCCAGCACGAGCGGGTGCAAGTCGTCTTTCTGTTGGTGTTCGCGCAGCCAATCCACGAGGTCAGTCATTTTGGCGGGCGTTTCTTCGGGGGTGGCGTAATAATGGATTTCGCCTGTTGGGGTTTTGACGTGGTTGGGCATGGTTTTGTACGCGCCCAGCGTCACGCGCTTTTCCACTTGCTGGCCGTCCGGCGTTTGAGCGGGATTTGAGTAAGGCTCCACCAGAATCATCGCATGGAGTTCACGGATGGTTTTCTCGCTCAGCTGGTCGCGGTTTTTGATGAAGTGCATCAGGTAGTCAATGCCCTCATTGTGGCCTTTGATATCGAGGTGGTCTTTGAAAGGTTTGCCTTTGGCCGTCAGGCCCTCCATGAGGAACGCGATGGTTTCGCCGTAGGTCAAGGAGTTTCCTTCGATGGCGTTGGAGTGGTAGTTCCAGTCGAGCCGGAATTTTTGCATGATTCGGCCTTCCTGCTCTGGCGTGAGCGGGCGCAGCGCGTCCACCTCGGCTTTGCGTTGGTCAATGCGCTGCAGCAAATCATTCAAAGGCGAAAGGTTCTCCATGACTTTGCGGATGGCTTTTGAAGCGTGAATATTTATTGAAAGTATTGCTTCAGTCGCTCAGAATGTAGCAAATACAGCAAAAAAGCATCCAGTGCCAGCACGACCCAATAGCCCGGTCGCGCTGAATCAGAAACAATAGAACTTAGGAACAAGGCCAGCAGTCCCCAGCCCAAAACAATGGCTCCCATCCGCGCCCATTGCTTTCTAAAGAGCAGCCCAACCCCAAACAATAACCCAAAAAACGGTGCGATTTTGATGTTGCCGGTGGGTTCGACAAACCAAGTTTTGAAATACGTCGGGAAAAATATCGTGATGCTGAACAGAAGCAAAACACAAAGCATAACTTCCAAAAATCCTGTGGATTGAGCGGAGATGGTTCGTGACATGGCAGCTTTATTTTTAGATTTAGGTGGGCAAAAGTAAAATAGTTTGTTTTAAAAATCAATTCCTCACTCCGTATTCCGCACTCCTTATTCTACATTCCTCATTCCCAAACCCCCTCCCCCCAATCCGGCGCAACCCCCGTCTTTTCCTCAATAAACCGCAACGCCCTGTAAAACGCCGCGCCAAAATCCTTTTTCACCTCGTGTTCCCAGATGCGGATATGCTGCCAGCCTGCCGCTTCGAGCAGCGCGTCCACCTCGCGGTCGCGCTGGATGTTGCGCTCTATTTTCGGAATCCAGTAGTCCCGGTTGCTTTTGATGGCCAAGCGTTTGCGCTCCCAATCGTGGCCGTGCCAGAAGTCGCCGTCAATAAAAATGGCGATACGCCAGCGCACGAAAGCGATGTCGGGCCGACCCGGTGCGCCCCGGTAATTTCGGCGGTAGCGATGCCCGACGTGCCAAAGCACTTTGCGGAACGCCACCTCCGGCTGAGTGTTGGCCGTGCGGATTTTCTGCATCAGCCGCGACACCCGCTCGGTGGTGTAAAACCCCGCCGATTCCTCGAAACGCGGGACTTTGATTTTTTCCTCAGGAAGTTGGTAAGCCACGGGCCAAATGTACGCTGGAGCGCTCGGTGGGTTTTGAAAACCTACGAGAGGCCTCACTCGTGCTGCTGCCTGTATTCGTGGAGGACATTAGCCGCGAACGAATCCCTTTTCCCACCTTTGCCTGCACTGCAGGTTTTGCCAATTAAGTACGTCGCCAAAATTAGTTTAGCCTATGATAGGCGGCATCTTTTTGGCAATTAGCACATTAGCAGATTGGCTAATTATCACATTCTACTTATGAACATAGCCATCATCGGCGGCGGGGCAGCGGGCTTTTTCGCGGCCATTGCTTGCGCGGAAGCCAATCCGCTCTGCCGAGTCACCATTTTTGAACGGGGAAAAAGCGTGCTTGAAAAAGTGCGCGTAAGCGGCGGGGGCAGGTGCAACGTCACCCACGCTTGCTTCGATGCCCACCAATTGGTGAAGCACTACCCGCGCGGCAGCCGCGAACTGCTGGGGCCGTTCGTGCAGTTTGGGCCGCGCGACACGGTGGCTTGGTTCGAACGGCGCGGGGTGCGGCTCAAGGCCGAGGCCGACGGGCGGATGTTCCCCACCACCGATGATTCTCAAACCATTGTGGACTGCCTTGCCCACGCCGCCCAAAGCGCTGGGGTAAAAGTTTTGACCAGCACAAGGGTGGAGAAAATAGTGCGGGAGGAGCACGGCGTTCAGCCCGCGTCAACCCGATGGCGAATCGGCTCGGAAGTTTTCGATAAAATCATGGTAGCCGCAGGGAGCAGCAGCACTGCTTGGGAATGGCTGCGCGGGCTGGGCCACAGCATTGTTCCGCCCGTTCCGTCGCTCTTCACGTTCAACACGAAAGATGCTCGGCTGCGCGATTTGGCGGGAGTGTCCGTGCCGTTGGCGGGGCTGCGCATACCCGGCACAAAGTTGGCCGCTGAAGGGCCTTTGCTCGTCACGCACTGGGGGCTGAGCGGCCCGGCCGTGCTGCGCATTTCGGCTTGGGGCGCACGCGACTTGAGCGGCTTTGGCTACAAATTTCCTTTGGAGATCAATTTTCTGGGAGAAACAACCCTTGACGAGGTTTTCCTTTTTTTGCAAAAAGCAAAAATCGAAAGCGGGAAAAAACTCGTGGCGGCAAACGCGCTTTTTGGCCTCCCCGCTCGGCTCTGGCAACGGCTGGCTGAAGCTGCCGGACTCAACCCCGAACGCCGTTGGGCAGATTTGGCGAGAGCAGAATTGCAGGCCTTGGCCACACAGGTCACGGCGGCACAATTTCAAATCACGGGCAAAAGCACGTTCAAAGAAGAATTTGTGACAGCGGGCGGCGTGTCGCTCAAGGAAGTGAACTTCAAGAATTTTGAAAGCAAAATTTGTCCCGGCCTCTTCCTTGCGGGCGAAGTGCTGGACGTGGATGCCATCACCGGGGGCTTCAATTTTCAAGCCGCTTGGACGGGGGGGTGGCTCGCCGGGCGGGCGATGGCCGATGGTTAGGTTGCCTTATTTCAAGGTGAAGTTGAACGTGATGGTGCCGCATTGCTGCGCTGCGCTGGAAGCCGCGAATCGGTAGCCGCGCGCCGCTTGTAGGGCTTTGCTTTTCAGTTCGCTATCGCCCGTAGTAGAACCGAACGACTTGTAGTCTGCACTGGTGACGCTGCCGCTGCTGTTCACGCAGACTTCGATGACGACCTTGCCGCTTTTTTGCGAATTGTCATTTATCGAACCGCGTTTTACCACAGCACGACCGCCCAAGCCGCCGCCGATGGAAGGGCCTGTGCCTGTGCCTGAGCCGCCGCCCGAGCCGCCGCCATCGCCACTGCTTTTACCAAATGGGTCGTCGCCCGTGCCGCCGTTGATGCCGCCATTGCCAGGTTTGCCGCCTCCGCCTGCACCAGAGCCAGTGCTACCTGGCTTGCCAAATGCTCCCCCGGCATTCTCCTTGACTTTTTTGCGTTTTGCGTCTTCGGCGCGTTTGGCATCTTCTGCTGCTTGGCGGTTGCGTTCTATTACTTCTTCGCGTTCGCGTGCTTGACGATCGGTTTCTTCGCGCTGTTTGCGGTCTTTTTCTTTTTGCTGCTTGATGGCCGCCACGTCCGGGTCGTCCGCAGTGGGTGTGGGCGGAGGAGGTGTGGCAGGTTTTGTGGCGGGCTTGGGTGCCGGGTCGGGTGTTGACTTGGCAGGCTCGATCGGTGTAGGCTCGGGTTCTTCGCCGGGCGGAGTGTAATCGTCGTTCATGCCCTTGTCAGGATCGCCCGCAGCTGCATTGTCCCCGCCGCCGCCGCCAAAGTCGAGCGCGATGACAGAAGGCTCGACGGTGGTTTCGGATACCGGGAGGACATAGAAAAAGAGGATTGCCAGCAGGGCTGCGTGAAACAAGGTGCTGCCCAAGGCTGCTCTGGTGCGATTTTCTTCCTGATTTACGATGGCTTTCATGTCAGAATAAATTTTTGAGTAGGGATGAATTCTGTTGCCGAATTGCACAAGCCCCTACATGGAACGGCTTGTGTTTATCCCAATTTTGGGGCTGGTTACTTGGTGCTCATTTGCGGATCGGTGGCCAAAATGGTCTTCAAACGCAAGCGGTTGGCTATTTCAAGTATGATGACCATGTTTTCGACCGAGGCTGCCTTGTCTGCCGCGACCGTGATGGTGGTATTTTTCGGGTCTAATTTGTTGGCCCTAATCTTTGCTTTCAGTGCATTCTCCAGGTTGGCTACTGGCACGGGGGTTCGGTCAACGAAGAACTTGCCTTCCGCGTTCACGGATACGGCCAACTCTGGGGAGGCCATGGTTTTGGAGCTGCTCGATGGCAGCTGTAGGTTGAGGGCATTGGGGGTGACGAAGTTTGAAGTGAGCATGAAGAACATCAGGAGCAGGAAGATCACGTCAATCATGGCTGCAAGGCTGAATTCTGGCTCTACTCGTTGGCGGCGTTTGAGTCCCATATTTTAGAGGTGAGAGTTGGTGAGAAGGTGAGAGCGTGAGAAGAGGTGAGATGGGAAAGCGAGAGGGCTATAATGAGATGCGACATTGAATCAGTTGGAAACGTTCTCATCGCCTTCTCACGCTCTCGCCTTCTCGCTTTCTCTCACATCAACGGGAGGGTTCTTGCAGGAGGTCCATGAACTGGACGGCGGTGTATTCCATTTTGAAAATCACCTTGTCGAGGTTGGTGACGAGGAGGTTGAAGCCCGCCATGGCAATGATGGACACGAACAAGCCCGCAGCAGTAGCGGTGAGGGCGTGATAGATACCGTTGGAAAGCACTTTGGGGGTCACCACTTGGGCGTTGGCCATGTCTTGGAACGAAATGATAAGGCCGATAACCGTACCCAAAAGGCCAATCATGGGAGCGAGTCCAGAGATAGAGGCGAGGGTGGAAAGGTTTTTTTCGAGTTTGAGGAGCTCGAGGTTGCCCACGTTTTCGATGGATTTGTTGATGTCGTCCAATGGCTTTCCGATGCGGTCAAGGCCTTTTTCCACCATGCGCGACATGGGCGCGTCCACGCTTTGGCAGAGCGCCTTGGCGGCTTGGAGGTTTCCGCTCTCGACGCTGGCGCGGATGGAGTTCATGAAATTGTGGTCTACCTGCCCGGCGCGGGTGAGGGTGAAGTAGCGCTCAATGATGATGTAAACGGCTACAATGGAGAGGACGAAAAGGACGATCATCACAAAGAGGCCGGAAGGGCTGCTGGTCAGGATGATGTCCAAGATGCTTTGTGTTTCTTCCGGCTTGGCCGTCGGGGGCAGGGCGCCGGGGGCTTGGAGGAAAAAGAAGGCGCTCAAAAAGGCAGTGAGTGTCATAAAGATAAGAGGTGCTGTTTGTGTTGAAACCTATTGTTTTGGAATGGGGCTGCGAACGCCAAAAGTAGAGCGTTTTGTATCCGCGCAAACAATTTCCTTAACATTTTTGCCCCGCCGGGGCTTTTTGCATACTACTGGACATTTTTCACACAACGCCACAACGTCACAACGGGGTGAAATCCAAAACATTTAAAATCAGTTCGTTGTGGCGTCGTGGCGTTGTGTGAAATGGAAATGTCCAGTAGTATGGGCTTTTTGTCTTTCTCGGGTTTGAAGGTTTGTCGGTTTGGAGACCATTGGCCGCTCTCCAAATCTTACGCTCAATACGCCTTCGCGAACAACACCCGCCGCTCGCTCGGCTTCCCGGTCAGGATGCACTTGCCCGCCTCGTCGGGCCAACCGAGCGGGATGCAACGGATGGTGGCCTTGGTTTTGGCTTTGATTTCCTCTTCCGTTTCCGTCGTTCCGTCCCAATGCGCGTAAGCGAACCCGCCCTTGTTTTCCAAAACGTCCGTCAGTTCTTCCCATGAATCTGTCTTCGTGATGTGTTCGTCGCGGTAGGCCTTGGCGCGGTTGAAAAGGTTGGCCTGAATCTCGTCGAGCAAATTGGCGACGTGGTCGGCGATGGTGTCGAGCGGCACGTTGGCTTTTTCTTTTGTGTCGCGGCGCGCCACTTCCACTTGCCCGGCAGCGAGGTCGCGCTGACCAAGGCCGAGGCGGACGGGGATGCCAATCATTTCGTATTCAGCGAATTTGAAGCCGGGGCGGTTCTGGTCGTCGTTGTCAATTTTGACGCGAATGCCTTTGGCGCGGAGCTCGGCGGCAATTTTTTCTGCCACCACCGTCAGCTCGTCGGAAGGCTTCGGGATGGGTATGATGACCACCTGCGTGGGAGCGATTTTGGGCGGAATGATCAGCCCGTCGTCGTCAGAGTGCGTCATGATAAGGCCGCCTATGAGGCGCGTGGAAACCCCCCAGGAGGTAGCCCACACATATTCCTGCTGGTTTTCTTTGTTCAAAAACTGCACGTTGAACGCCTTGGCAAAATTCTGCCCCAAAAAGTGCGAGGTGCCGGCTTGCAAAGCCTTGCCGTCTTGCATCAGTGCCTCAATCGTGTAGGTATCGTCGGCGCCCGCGAAACGTTCGTTGGCCGATTTCACGCCTTTGATGACGGGCATCGCCATCCACTCTTCGGCGAATTTGGCATACACATCGAGAATCAACAGCGTCTCTTTCACGGCCTCTTCCGCCGAGATATGTGCCGTGTGGCCTTCTTGCCAGAGGAATTCTGCGGTGCGCAGGAACGGGCGCGTGCGCATTTCCCAGCGCACCACATTGGCCCACTGGTTGATAAGGATGGGCAGGTCGCGGTAACTCTGTATCCAGTCGCGGTAGGTGTTCCAGATGATGGCCTCGGAAGTGGGGCGCACGATGAGCTCTTCTTCGAGTTTTGCCTCAGGGTCCACCATCAGTTTGCCGGGGCGGTCGGGGTCGTTTTTGAGGCGGTAGTGCGTCACCACGGCGCATTCTTTGGCAAAGCCTTCGGCGTTTTTTTCCTCGGCCTCAAAAAGGCTTTTCGGCACAAAAAGCGGGAAGTAGGCATTGACGTGGCCGGTTTCTTTGAACATGAAGTCCAATTGGTCGCGCATCTTTTCCCAAATGCCGTAGCCGTGCGGCTTGATGACCATGCAGCCGCGCACAGGCGAGTTGTCGGCCAGCCGGGCCTTCTGAACGATGTCCAAGTACCACTGCGAGTAGTCTGTTGCGCGGGGTGTGATTTCTTTTGCCATTTTTAAATTTTTACGTTTTGTGGTTTCCCTTTTGCCGTTTCCCTTTTGCGGTTTTAAATTTTACATTTTGCAGTTTTAAATTCCCCCTGTTTTGCCCTTCC
>JBJXFT010000108.1:0-3971 GCA_046155725.1 Saprospiraceae bacterium | reverse complement strand
TGAGAGAGAGGCTATGGCCGAGACTCAGGTCAAAGGGTTTTCGGTTGTGAACAACCCGAAGTTTGAGCGGGAATACGTCGCCCTTCTTTTTGTAACGTGTATCGAGAATGATGTTAGCAGAAACCATACGGAAAAAATTTGCAAGCCATTTGCAAGCAAAAGTAGGTTCTTCCTGCAACAATATGAAATCAGTTGAAAATTTTGGTGCTGATAATCAATCACTTAAAACCAAATGACACCAGATAAAACCAGATTGCTGACGCTTTGGGAGCAGGGGGTCCCAGGTTCGAATCCTGGTATCCCGACGAAGAGGCCCCCAATTGGTGGCCTCTTTTTGTTTGTCCCAAGTTCGAATCCTGGTATCCCGACACTAACAGCAAAGGAGTTACGAACGAAAGTTTGTAACTCCTTTTTTATTTGCACACAGTTTCTGGGCGAAGTTTGGAAGGATATGCACGAAACTCCGGGCAAGAATAGTTCTCCAAAACCAACACCTTTGTCACCCTGCTGGGCAACCTTGCACACTTGAAAAATCTCTCTCGATTATGAACACAAAAACGACTGTCCTTTGCCTCCCACCTTCGTTAAGACTTCCGCCTTCGTTAAGACTTCGGCGGATGAAAAAACTATGGCGGGTAAAACTGCCACTGCCACTGCTACTGCCACTGCTACTGGCTTACTCCTGTTCCTACACTTTGAAGATAAAAGACGGGCGCACGGCGCACGAGCGCAAACAATTCGCCACTGCCGTGCCGATGCTCGAAAAAGAGTACGCCCGCGCCAAGACCCGCAAGGAAAAAGGCCAATTGGCCTACCTGCTCGGCGATTCGTACCGCCGCACTGGGCAAGACGAGAAATCGCTCCCCTGGTTTGAGGCTGCCCACACCAACAACTTTGGCTCCGAGGCGCTGCGGGCGCAGGCTTTTGCTTTGAAAAAACTCGAACGCTACGCTGCCGCCCGCGACGTGTTCAAAAACCTCGGCATCGAAATCGGCTCGCCCTACGAATACCGCAAAGAAATCACGGCCTGCAACGTGGCAGAAGGCTGGCTCAAAGAACGCCCCGACAATGGCTGGAGCATCGAAGTCGCTCCGTTCAACAGCCCGCAGAACGACTTCGCGCCTGTGTTTTTCCCCGATGGCCGGCTCGTGTTCAGCAGCGACCGCAGCATGGGCATGGGCAAGGAAAACTACCGATGGACGGGCAACAAGTTCATGGACATCTTCATCGCCGAGCCTGAAAGTGCCAGCCCCCAGACTTTTGACAGTCAATGGAACACGGCAAGCAACGAGGGTACGCCGTGCTTTAATAAGGCCGCGACGCAGGCGTTTTTCGTCCGCGCTGTGGGCGCGTACAAAGGCGACGACGCTTTTTGCAAAATCTATTTTACAGAAAAAATAGACACTGACGCGACTTGGTCGCCCGCCGTGCCGCTCCCTTTCCAAAAAGAGAAAATAAACTATTTCCACCCCGCGCTGAGCGCCGACGGCAACACGCTCTATTTTGCCTGCAACGACCCCGAAGGTTGGGGCGGGTTCGACCTCTGGGCCGTGCAGCGCAACCCCAAAACCGAAACAGGCTGGGATGCGCCAAAACTTCTCCCGCGCAGCGTGAACACGCCCTCGAACGAACTCTTCCCGACCTTCGATGCCGACACGCTCTACTTCGCCTCCGACGGCCACACGGGCATGGGCGGGCTGGATGTTTTCCGCAGCTACAAATCTGAAAAGAACGCTTGGTCGCCGCCCCAAAACCTCAAGTCGCCCATCAACAGCGGGGCGGATGATTTCTCGTTCATAGCCTCCCCGAATTCTCCCTCCACGGAGGCCGGCAGGGTAGGGGGGAAGCCCGGCGATTTAATCAGGGCAGGTTTTTTCAGCTCCAACCGTTCCGCCGAAGGCGCAAAAGGCGGCGACGATATTTACCGTTTTGAACAGCGTGTGCCGCCGCCCAAACCGCCCAAGGTGGACACCGTGCCCACAACTCCCCTGGCGTACAAACTCCTGTTGGAGGGCTACGTTTTGGAAAAGATATTCTCCAACCCCACCGACCCGAACAGCAAGATGTTGGGGCGCAAGCCGCTTTCCGGCGCAGCCGTAAAGGCCGAATGGGGCAGCAAGAAACAGGCATTCACGGTGAAGGAAGACGGTTTTTTCAAAATGGAATTGGCCGAAAACACGGACTACAATTTCAACGCCACGCTGGCCGGCTACCTCGCCAACAGCGCGAAATTCAGCACAAAAGGCATCGCCAAAGACCCCGCCAACCCGGTGCAGACTTTTGAAATCGAAATCGTGCTGGACCAGATTTTTCGCAACCGCGAAATCGTGCTAGAGAACATTTACTACGACTACGACAAGTGGGATATCCGCCCCGACGCCGAACCGACGCTCAACCGGCTCTCGGAGGTGCTGCGCCAAAATGCCGACATCCGCATCCAACTCGGCAGCCACACCGACTGCCGTGGCAACGATACCTACAACCAAAACCTCGCCCAACGCCGCGCCCAAAGTGCCGTCAACTACTTGATTTCAAAAGGCATTGACCCCACGCGGCTCTCGGCCAAAGGCTACGGCGAGAGCCAGCCGGCTGATTTGTGTGCGTGCTCTTCCTGTACGGAGGCGGAGCATCAGACGAATCGGCGGACGACTTTTAAGGTGGTGGAGTAGTTGGAGTAGCAGGGGGCAGTAGGCAGTGGCAGTGGGCAGTAGCAGTTCTCTCCGCTCTTGGTGTTTTCATCTACCCTTTGCACACCGATGGGCACCTGATAGTCAATAAATTAATCAAACTATTACAAACACAAATTCAACAGCATGAAAAAACTTTTTTGCTCAAAAACAACGATTTTGCTTTTTTCCATTCTTGTCGGAATCATTCCTCTGAACGCCCAATGGACCGATGTCGGCACTTTTAACCAATCCATGAGCGACCTCAAAAGTTATTCCAACCAACTATGGATTGGCGGCAACTTCACGAAAGTCAATGGCATGACCTGCTACTGGTCGGCCTCATACAACGGGTCGTCATATTCGCTGCACACCAACCTGATTGGCGGTATCGGGATCAACAATTTCGAAGTGTTCAACAATACCCTGTTCAATGCAGGCGGGATGAATTTTCTGGCAATCGGTTCCTGGGATGGGAGCACCTGGCAGGGTGAAGGCGGAACGAACAACAGCTGTTCCGGCATCTACGCCGATGGCAATGACCTGTATGTCGGCAGCGATTTCGGGGAAGTGTTCAAAAGAACCGGCTCAGGTGCGTTCACTCAGCTGCCCTCTTTCAACAGCAACGACAACATGAACACCTTCGCCAAATTCAACGGACAAATTGTGGTTGCAGGCAAATTCGGCTCGGTCGGGGGTACCGCTTACAACAACATTGCCGCCTGGAATGGCAGCAGCTGGATACCGCTCGGAACAGGCCTGAACGGCGTGGTTTACAATCTGGCGGTTTACAAAAATGAATTGTATGCCTCCGGCAATTTCAGCACGGCAGGCGGCCAAAATGCAAATTACATCGCCAAATGGAACGGCACTACCTGGTCGGCAGTTGGCGGCAGCGTGACGGGGCCCGGGTTCAACGGCATCCGCGACATGGTGGTGGTGGGTAGCAACCTCTTCGTGGCCGGTGATTTCACGAAAGTCGGCAACGTAAACACCAGGGGTGTCGCGTCTTGGAACGGCAGCAGTTGGACAGGCTTGAATTTCACAGAAAGCACCGATTTTCCCAATTGTATCGAATCCTTTGGCAACAAGATTTACATCGGCACACTCAGCTTTACCGCCAGCAAGCTATTTCGTTTTGATGGCACAGTGGCAGCCCATGAGCCGTTGGCACCGCTGAAATTCCGCTGCACACCCAACCCGGCAAGCGATCAGGTGGAAATTACTTTGTCTGACAAAGAAGGCAATCATGCGCTGAACCTGAAAATCCTCGATGCCGCCGGTCGTTTGGTGCTGGAAGACAAG
>JBJXFT010000107.1:0-5523 GCA_046155725.1 Saprospiraceae bacterium | reverse complement strand
TAACTTGGCGCCAAATGATTGGAATGCGCAACATCGTGATTCACAAATATTTTGGCACAAGTGAGCATCTGCTTTGGCTGACAATACATCAGGACCTACCCCTGATAAAAACTCAAATCGAAACCATACTTCAAGAACTGGAGCAATAGCAATGAGATACCTAACAGAACGCATCACCCTTGACCCCAACATTTGTGGGGGCCTCCCGACCATTCGAGGGACGGAGGTGACGGTGCAAAAGGTATTGGGGTATTTAGCGGCCGGGCAATCAAAGTCAGACATTTTGGAGGCGCACCCAATTTTGGAGCCGGAGGATGTGGACGCGGCCATTGACTTTGTCGGCAAAGTAGCCCGACAAGAATTGGCTTTGACCGCTCTCTGGGGCGGCGGCGACATGGTTGAAGAACCGCAGGTCGTTTACCAAAAGATTTTCCGGCTCTGGAAACACGTCGAAGTCACGGAGGCATGGCTTGGGGCCGACACCTCGATTCTGGACGACATCTCTGAATCGTGGTTCAAAAAGCGCAAAAACATTTTGGCCAACTCTAAGGAATACCTTGATTTTTTGGAGCGGTTGAAAAGAGAGCACGCCATAGAAACGGGTATTGTGGAGAGAATGTACGACCTCTCCACAGGCATCACGGAGACCTTGATCAAGGTCGGTTTCGACCAGTCGTTGCTGAGTCACGGGGATACGAACATCTCCAAAACGACCTTGATGAGCCACTTGAACGACCATTTGGAAGCGGTGGATTTTGTGTTTGATGTTGTAAAAGAAGAAAGGCCACTCTCGGTTTCCTTTATCAAACAACTCCACCAGTTGGTCACGCGCCACCAGCCTTATGCGGAAGGGCGCGACCAGTTTGGCAACAAGTTGAAAATCCCGCTTTTGCGGGGCGATTTCAAAATACGGGAGAACAACCCTACACGCGACGACGGTACGCTTATCATGTATTGCCCGCCAGAGCAAGTGGCTTCTGAGATGGACAATCTGGTCAGCATCTACCATGATTTGGTTGAAAAAGAAGTGCACCCTTTGATCATCGCTTCGTGGTTTCATCATGCCTTCACCACTATTCACCCATTTCAAGATGGCAATGGCAGGGTGGCGCGGCTGTTGGCTACACTCATTTTTGTCAAGTTTGGCTTTTTCCCGCTGACCGTTTTGCGGGAAGAGGCAAAATCAAAATACATCGAAGGGCTTGAAGCCGCCGATAAGGGCAACCCGCAGGCCATCGTCCATTACTTTGCCGAAGTACAGAAGAAAAACATCCAGAGCGGCCTCAACATTCGTGATGTGGCAAGCAATTCATTGGCAGAGGTACAGGCTGCCTTAGTTGAAAAGTTGAAAGAAACCCGCAAGAAAGCAGAAGCCCAATATCAGGTCATGCTGACCCAATCGCGCGAACAGGTGTTCGGGATTTGCGACAAAGCCCTGAATATCCTTGCTTCAAACCTCTACAAAAAACTCGGCAAGTCTTCGGACATAACAATTGCCAGTTCTTATTTTGATGACCTGCGCGCAAACGAAAAAGGCAAACTTTGGAGTGATTATTTTTTCAAACAGATTGTCAGTTACGCCAAACTGCACGGCTATTTCTTCAACCGCACCCTGCCCAAAGCATGGTTTGCTTTCAAGATACAGGTGTCGCCAGAAAAGAAATACCAGATGGTCATCACCTTGCACCATTACGGCTATGGTGATTCGACACTCGCAATTGGGGCTTTCTTGGAACTGAAAAATATTGAAGACAACGAAGCGCTTGACTCCACTTTGCTACTACCCATACCACCACACGTTATTTCGATAAACGGCGACGTGGGCGACAAGGAGAAAAACATTCGGCAGTATTTGGAAAACGCCTTGACCCTTTCGCTTGCGCAAATTGCGAGCGAGTTGAATTGAATAACGGGCTAAACCCCGCGCTCCCTCATTCAAAGCAATGCTCAAACACCTAAGCAAAATCGAACCAACCCTATTCTACGCGCTGCTTGCGCTGTGGATGCTGCCTGTGTGGTCGGTGGATTTTTTTGTGACCGGCGACGGGCCTTGTCACCTCTACAACTCAAAAATATTGCTGGACTGGTGGCAGAGCGGCAGCCGGGAATTTTACAAGCCGTTCTATTTTTTGAACACCAATTTTGACCCCAACTGGCTGTTCAATCTGCTCACCGCGCCACTTTTGGCGGTGTTCGGGTCGGGGCTGTCGGAGAAGTTTTTTTTCACGATGTATGTGCTGGGCTTTGGGCTGGGCTTTCGGTATCTGATCAGCCAAATAAACCCAGCGGCAAAATTCATCAGTACCTTGGGCTTGCTTTTTTGCTACCACAAATTGCTGATGATGGGCTTTCTGAACAACTCGCTGAGCCTCGCGCTGTGGTTTTGGGCAGTGGGCTGGTGGTGGAGCAAACGCGACGATCACCGCCCCGTCACGCTCCTGAAAACGGCCCTGCTCCTCCTCTTGCTCTTTTCCGCGCACCCGATGGGGTTCACCTATTCGGGCATGATGATGGGGGCGATGTTGACCGGGCTTTTGTTCTTTGATGTGCGGGAACAAGGTTGGCGGGCAAGCCTCGGCTTGTTCTTTTCTCGGGCCAAAAGCCTGCTTTTGAGCGCCTTGCCTGCGCTGGTTTTGTTTGCCGAGTTCGTGCTTCGCAGGGAATGGTCGGCGGAAAAAGTGGCACCCGACATGAAGGGCATACTCGAAAGCGTGGCCCGCCTGACTTCGCTGCGGACGATGAATTCGACCGAGCGGGATTTGGCGACTGCAACCGCTGTGGTGTGCGTGGTTTTTTTCCTCAGTGCCATCGTGCTTCGGTTGCGGGAACGGCGCTGGCTTCCGGCAGATGGCTTGCTTTTGTTCCTGGGTTTGGCTTTCTTCAGCATCCTGAACCCGCCAAGCAGTCTTTCCGGCGGGCTGGAAGTTTCGCTCCGCATGGGCATGATTCCCTATTTTGCCATGCTCTGCTGGGCTTCTACGGCACAATTCCCTGTTTGGTCGAAGGTGGCTGGGCAATTGGCTGCGCTCGTGCTGGCCCTCGGCTTTTTGGCGGCCCGGCTTCCCATCCACAGAAACGCCTCGGACTACGCGGAAGAAATCCGAAGCTGCGCGCCTTACCTCAAAGACCGCGCTACCCTGCTGACGCTCAACTATGATTGGACAGGACATACGCCCGAAGGCAAAGAAATCGCCAACGGCATCTGGCTTTTCACCCATGTGGACTGCTACTTGGGCACCGACCGAAGCATGGTCATTTCGGACAACTATGAAACGCACTTTTGGTATTTCCCTATCATTGTGCGTTGGCAAACAGATATGTACACGCAGACGGACAAGGACGGTATCAATTTTGACCACCGCCCGCCCCGTGCCGACATCTTGAGTTACAAGCGCCGCACGGGGCAGGAACTGGATTTTGTGCTGCTGCTGAGTTACCGAGACGAGTTCAAAGACCACGAATACACCAAGGAGATTTTCGCGCAATTGGAGCAGGGCTACGACCGCGCTTTTGTGTCCGAGTTTGGCCACGCGATGCTGTACAAACGGCGCGGGCTTTGAAAAAAAACTGATCATGAAGCACTTGAATTGGGATTTGGCAAAAAAATATCTGCTGGACGTGCGCCTGTGGATACTCGTGCTGTTCATAGTGCGGCTGGAAAATATCGACCTTGCGCCACTCGATGCACACGCTTATCGCCAGAGCCTGACGCTCGGCGTGGCGCGGTGCTACTTGGAGGTGGATTGGAATCTGTTTGCGCCGCGCACGATCTTGTGCGATTCCCGGCCAGGCTTTGAGGTGATGGAGTTCCCGGTGCTGAACTACGCGATTTTTTTGCTGTGGAAAATCTTCGGGGAGCACAATTGGTGTTTTCGCCTGCTGGTGCTGATAGTGTCGAGTTTCGGGCTGTGGCATTTTTACAAAATCATCTTGCGCATAGTGGGCGCGCGGGCGGCTTTGGCGGGGACGGTGCTGTTTGGCACTTCCATCGCTTTCATGTACGCTCGGAAAGCCATGCCCGATGTGTTTTCGCTTTCGTTGGTGCTCATCGGGGTCAGTTTGGGCTGGGACTATTTGGAAAAAGGCAAGCTACGGCACTTGATATGGGGAGCAGTGGCACTGGCCCTCGGGCTTTTGAGCAAAATCCCCTCCGCCGTAGCAGTCACGTTTTTGCTCCTTCCCATGCTCGACAGCAGCATCGCGCTGAGGCGAAAAGGCTGGCTGGCGCTGGGCGGTGTGGCGGCTCTGGCGGCGATGTCGGCTTGGTATTTTGTGTGGATACCCTGGGCAGAAAAAGCCCACTCGCACCACTGGTTTTTTCGATTGGGCTATGAAAGAGCGTGGCACGAGTTGTTTGAAGAAGCGTGGAGTTATACCAAGGAGCGGTTTTGCCCCATCGCCTTGCAGAGCAAAGCAGCATTTTGGGTGTGCGTGTTCGGGCTGTTCGGGTGGGTGTGGGAACGCCGTTACAAATGGTTGTTGATGGCGGTGGCGTACAGCGCGGTGTTTTTGTTTTTCATGTTGCAGGTGGGCAAAATCTTTTCGGGCCACGAGTACTACGTCATCCCTTATGTGCCCTTGATGGCCTTGTTCGCCGGCTTTGGGCTGAGCCACTTGATGCGCAATGATTGGCTGTTCGTGCTGGCACTGGGCTGGCTGGCTTTTGATGCGATTCGGGAAAAAAAGCACGACTTCTTTGTCCCGTGGCAAGACCAAAAGTTTTTGAAATTGGAGCAAATTACCAACAGCGTGGCCCAACCGGACGAAAAGGTTCTGGTCATCACGCAGGGCCACAACCTGCCCACCATGCTGTACATGGCCCATCGCCGGGGTTGGGCGGGAGCCGATTTGTCGCGCGCCAGCGACCCCAAATGGCTGGACGGCGAAGCCACCGTTGGACTGTGCTACGCGCTGGTGGACAGGACGATGCTGGCCGACTCCATACGGTACCCCATGCTTTATGAAGACAACGAGTTTCGGATTTTTAAAATAAAGAAAGACTGACGGATGTCCCTTCTATTCATACTCATACCCTTTGTCGCCTCGGCGATTTTGTTGCTCCTGCGCCCAGGTGCTTCGCGCCAAATCGCGCTCGCCGCGTCGCTGGCCAACCTCGCAGCCACCGCGTACTGCACCACCTGCGATTACAGCCAAGGCATGAACTGCACGTTCTCCGTGCCGTGGGTGGCCTCGGCGGGCATCTCGTTCAGCCTCGGCATGGACGGCATTACGCTGCTGATGCTGGTGCTGACCAACCTGCTCGCACCGCTCATCCTGCTCACGAGTTGGAGCCGCACGTACGACAACGAACCACGCTATTACGGCCTCGTGATGCTTATGCTGGCTGCGCTGAATGGCGTTTTCCTTGCACAGGACGGGCTGCTGTTCTACGTTTTCTACGAGCTGGCACTCATCCCCATTTACTTTATCTGCGCCATTTGGGGCGGGCAAGACCGCATCCGCGTCACGCTCAAGTTTTTCATCTACACCTTTGTCGGCTCGCTTTTCATGCTCGTCGCGCTG
>JBJXFT010000083.1:0-20376 GCA_046155725.1 Saprospiraceae bacterium | reverse complement strand
CGGCGCGCCCCTCATTGGCGGGGCGCGCCGTCCTAATTTTGATAAAGCCCGAGTTATTTTATCAAGGTTTTCAGCACCCTCTCGTCCAGCACCACAGGGTACTCTTTGCGCAAGTCCTGAATCCATTTTTTCTCCAAAAAGTCTTGGTAATCGGCCACTGCATAGCCCCGTGCTTCGGCGAGGGCTTTTGACATGGGGGGCATGATGGCTTCGATTTTGAGGAACGAGGCGGTCTTGGTGCCCGCATCAATTTTCGCGTCGGTCATGTCGCCGGCAGCCCATTTGTTGCCGAGGTCTTTGTTCTTTCCTTTTTCGTAGGGCTTTTCCATCACGGTCAGCACCTCGGGCTTTCCTTTCTTGTTGAATTTCTTTAGCACAGCGGCGGCGGGTTTTTTAGCGGCCAGTTCGCGCACTTTTGCCAGCACCTTCGGGTCGTCGGTTTTGAGCGTGTAGATGCTCACGCGGGCGCGCTCGTCCCAGTTGTACTTTATCTTGAGTTCTTGGTTGAAATACGTTTGGAGGCCGGTGCTGTCGTTGTTCGCCTTGTCCCACACGTTCTGTTTCAGCGCCTCGAAGAGCAAAATGCCCTCCTCGTACTCGCGCATCAGCGATTTGAACTCAGGGTATTTTTTGTCCAACTGGCTTTCTTCAAAAGACATGGCCGTTTCGTCGCTCCAGGTTTTGTAGAGTTTGTTGATGGTTTCGACCACGGGGTAGCCCGCGCCGCGCATACGGTCGCGGCCAGCGCGCTGGGCGTAGTCCTCAAAATCGGCCACGGTGTAAATCTTGTCGGGGCCGTAGCGGAACATCACGTCCTGCGGCTTGGACGGGTCGGGCTTCCATTTGAAAGTATGGAAAATGGTGTCCGTTTGTCGGGCCGTCCAATCGGCCAGCAATTGGGGATTTTCGGCGTAGCCGCCTTCTTTTTTGATTCGGTTGATGATCGCTTGCCGGGCTATCTCGCTGCGGCTGTCGCGCTTGACGCGCTCCGTGAGGCCGCGCTTGAGTTGCTCGAATGTGCCCACCGGGCGGCTGCTTTTGCGCTGGATGATGTGCCAGCCGAGCGTGGTTTCTACCGGTTTGGAATAGTCGCCGTCTTTTGCGAGCGCAAATGCCGCATCTTCAAACGCCTTTTGGTAGCGGTTGATGCCGAACACGCCGACGTAGCCGCCTTTGGAAGCGCTGGTTTTGTCCTCCGAATAAGTCAGGCACACCGCTTCCCATTTCTCGCCCGCCAGCAGCGCATTGTAGGCGCTGTCAACGCGCATTCGTTTCAGCGCAGTTTTTTCTTCGTTCTCGCCTTTGCGGATGAGGATTTGGCTCACCTCCACTTCGCCGCGCGCGGGGCGGAATGCGTTGACGCGCACGAGGTGGTAGCCAGAGTTGGTGCGGAGCGGGCCGAGGAGCGCGCCGGGCTTGGCGGAGTAGATGGCTTTTTCTACAGAATAATAGCCGTCGGGCAGCATGGCGGTGATAAAGCCGAGGTCGCCACGGTTCTCTTTCGCGGATTTGTCCTCTGAACTGTCGTAGGCCATTTTGTTGAAATGGCCCCCATTGTTTATCATGTTCAACAAATTGACGGCGCGGAGGTAAGCGCGGAGCGTGTCGGTGGCGGGCCGGTTGCGGTCGCAGTTGATGAGGATGTGGCTGATGTCCACGTCTTGCTGCATACGGTCGTGGGCTTCGCGGATGAGTTTGTCGGTCACCTCCTTGTCTTCCAGGTAGGATTTTGCCAACTGCTTTTTGTAGCCGTCCAGTTCGCTTTTCAGCGCAGCGATGGTGTCGAGCTGCATATCGCGGGCTTTCTGGACCTTGAGTTTGAAATTGATGTAGAGTTCGAGGTATTCGCGCAGGCTTTTTTCCGAGAAATCGGCTTTGTCCTGATTGGTCTTGGAATAGATGTACTTGAACTCTGAGGCGGTGACGGGCGCGCCTTTCACGGTGAAAAGCGTGGCATCGTTCTGGGCGGAAGCCGCGCAAGTGGCGCAAAGCGCAATGGCGGCCGTAGCAATCAAGTTTTTGAACATACGGAGAGCGGTGTAGATTGGTGTTTTTTTGTGAAAATTGTCCCCCTTTGAAAGGGGCTTCATGGTCGGTGCTGCCTGCCCATTCTTGGTTGGCAGCAAGTTTTTGGCGAGCGATGGGGCGGGTATAAAAGTGGGCAAAAGTAGGAAAACCGCTCCGAACGCGGGGAGCGAGTTTTGTTTTTTAAAAATGTTAACAGGGAAATGACAGTGCGCTGCAAGAGCGCGGCATTCACCTACCTTCGTCCTTAGAATTATGAAATCGCTTATCAATCTGGCAGTAAAGCAATACCTCAAGCGGCGCATGAAGCGCATCGAGCGGTATATGGCCAATCCGGAGGAAGCGCAAGAGCGCTGGCTGCGCCGGATGCTCGACCGTGCCCGCGACACGGAGCAGGGCCGCCGATGGGGTTTTGCCGACATCCGAACGCCAGAGCAGTTGGCCCGCGCCGTGCCGGCACAAGACTACGATGCGGTGAAAGGCGACATCGGCCGCATGATGCGCGGCGAGCGAAATGTGTTGTGGCCCAACGAAGTAAACTGGTATTCCAAGAGCAGCGGCACTACGAGCGACAAGAGCAAATTCATCCCGGTGCCTTACGGCAACCTCTTCAATTGCCATTTCGCAGGAGCCTGGGATTGTTTGGCCCTGCTCTACGCCAGCAAGCCCGATATGCAGGCGTTCCGCTACAAACAGCTGGCCGTGCCGGGCAGTTTTCAGTCTTTGCCCGATTATCCAAAGACCCGTTTTGGCGACGTGAGCGCCATCCTTGTGCAGCACATGCCCACTATCGGCAAGGTTTTCTACACCCCCGACACGCAGACCAACCTGCTCCCCAACTTTGAGGAAAAACTCCAGCGCATCGCCGACATCACGAGCAAGCAGCGCGACATCTGTCTCTTTGGCGGCGTACCCACTTGGCTCATCGTGCTGTTCCGCATGATTTTGGAAAAAACGGGCAAGCAAAATATGCTCGAAGTATGGCCGAACCTGCAAGCCTATATGCACGGCGGCGTGGGCTTTGGCCCTTACCTCGACACTTTCCGCGAACTGATTCCGAGCAAGGATTTTGCCTATCAGGAAATCTACAACGCTTCGGAGGGTTTCTTCGGCGCACAATGCGATCTCGGCAAAAACGAACTGCTCCTGCTGGCCGACAATGGCGTTTTCTACGAGTTTGTGCCCAGCAGCGAGTGGGAAAAAGAACACCCCAAAACGGTGCTTTTGCCCGACGTGAAAATCGGGGAAAACTATGCTGTGATGATTTCGGCGAACAACGGCCTCTTCCGATACAAACTCGGCGACACCGTCACGTTCACCAGCCGCTACCCTTTTTGCTTTCAAATCACGGGGCGCACCAAGCAGTTTATCAACGCCTTCGGCGAAGAGGTAATGGTGGGCGATGCCGACAAAGCCCTCGCCGAGACGTGCCGCCAAATGAACGCTTCCGTGACGGAGTACACCGCCGCGCCCGTTTATTTCTCCGCCGAAAAAAGCCGTGGCGGCCACGAATGGGTGGTGGAGTTTGAAAAAGAACCCGCCGACCTCGAACGCTTCAACCAGGTGCTCGACGAATCCTTGCAGCGCATCAACTCCGACTACGAAGCCAAACGCTACAAAGGCATGGCGCTCGACCGACTGCTGCTCAGCCCTGTGCCAAAAGGCACGTTCCTGCGCTGGATGCGGGCAAGGGGTAAATTCGGCAACCAAAACAAGGTGCCGCGCCTCGCCAACCACCGCCAGTTTGTGGAAGAGGTGGTGCGGTATGCGGTGGAAGGAGAGCGCGCTGCGTTTTGAGGTTTTGACTTCGCACCTCACCACATCACCATAATCTTCCCGCCGCCCAAGCCTTGGCCTTCCACCTGCACTTGATAGGTGTACATCCCCGGCGCAAGCCCCGACAAATCTACGCGGATTGCTTCACGGGCAGGGACGGTGAAAGCGAATTCTCTCAACAGTTTCCCTTGCACATTGTACAGCGCGACCTTGCCCTGCTTGCCTTGCAAGTCCCGGTCTGGCACGAGCAGGGTATAGCTGGTGGCTGGGTTGGGGAACACTTCCCAGTTCAAAAACGATGGGCCGCTTGCGGTGTTTGGCTCGTGAGAAGGCACGGTAGCACAGTCGCCCGGCTCGATGCACCCATCGGGGGAAAGCTTGAGCAGCCAGGCCTCTTGATGCAAGTCTCCTCCCTCGGTGGAGAGCACATAACCTCCTGCCACGATGCTGCCGGAAGAAAGATGGCCCATCGAAACCAGATAGTTCTCGTTGGCATTGAGCAGCGGAGAAAGATATACCGTGTCTTGTCGAATCCATGCCCGCTCTCCATCGGGGTTCAGGTGTGCTGTAAGGCCGCCCAATACTGCTCCGTTAGGCTCATAAAGAAATGTGCCCACCAAATCCCAGCCCCCGTCGGCAGGGCTTTGCTTTATGTCATACCACCCTACGAGATAAGCCATCGTGGGAGGCGTTTGGGATGTTTGCCAGACAGTATGCCAATCGTCAGTATCCAATTTCCGTGCTGTAAGCTCTAACTTCGCTGCATTGGGATAGTTAGCGTACAATCGCGAAGTGATAAGCACCAATTCGTGGTCGCCGGAAAGTTCTGCTTTGCAATTGCCTACGTTTTCCGCAATCTCCGATTTCCAATCTGAGAGCACGGTACCCGTAGAATCTATCTCAAACACCCAACTCCGCATCCAGAACCCAGGAAAGCCTAAGCCTGCACCATTGTTCTGGCCGCCAGACACCAAAAAACTGTTTTCATCTTTTTTTCGAATAAACGGTGCAACATCCATTAGCCCTGGCACACCATAATCTTTTCGCCATAAGAGATTGCCTTCAAAATCTATTTTACAAATGAAACCATTTACGTCATAATCAAGGTACTGCAGAAGCCCCGCAAGCATATAGCCACCATTGCACTCTATCGGGTCAAAAGCGTATATCACCCTGAGGTTGCTATAGGCAATGTCGCTTAGCCATTCCAGATCGCCGCTGTGCGAAAACTTAAATACCACCACATTGTCGCCAAGGTTTACATCTCCTACCCCAAGATACCCCCCGTCAGAAGTTTTGATAAACCCTGCTGAGTTGCTCAGCACATAAGGCTTCCCGTCAGAATGGAAGTATGTTTTGAACCCCAGCAGATTGCCCAAAGTGTCGTACTTAGATATTTGAACCCCATAATGCCCCGGTACATCTATTGCACCACCAAAGGTCACTATGGTATCCCGATCTATTAACAGGGCATGGATGGAAGTAGTCAAAATTCCTGGGAGGTTGAATACTTTGTTGAAAGAAGTTTGGCTTTGCAAGCTGAAAGGAAATAACAGGGCGAAGAGTAAAGTATACCGCATGGGAAAGAAACTCATTGTAAAATGCAAAATGAGGGATAGCGGGTTCATGCCCGCTATCCCTCTGGTTTAAATCAGTGATGCAATCAATGGGCGATAATCAAGGGGAGCGTAGCGAACGCCCCATCGCTAAGCCGTATTTGCAAGAAATAACAGCCTTCTGGTTGTGCTGTGAGCGGAACATTCAGCCCCTCTTCGGATGCACGAACCTTTTGCTGGAGCAACAGCCTGCCGTGCACGCTGTACAGATTTACCTGTGCTGTCAAGTCATATTTGTTGGCCGCATTCGGGAACTTAACCCAAACCGATTGGTCGGCAGGGTTGGGCGAAAGGGTGAAAACGTCGGCAGCGGGCACACTTTTGCCCTGCGCATCCCTTCCTCCCGCCTCGGTGGCTTCTTCGGGCGGGTAGAATATACCGTACATCACCAACATGGCTTTGGCTTGCCCCCTCACCCTTGCGCTGCCGTTGTTCTCGGCGTAGCTTTTGAGGGTGTTTATGCTTGCAGCAGGCAGGTTGTACTTATCGCCCCCATTTTGCAAATGAACCTGCATCACGTCAAGCACAGCACGATAATCATTGAAAACGGTCAGTTTCTCACCGCTAAGGGCATGTTTGGTTGGCATAGCGTTCAGAAGCGAAGAGGATTGAGAAAACTCCCCGGCGCCCAAATAGCTTTTGGCCAATTCCAAGTCTGTCTCGTAAGCATCCAAATTGCCCAACCAATAACGGTAGTCTGCAAGGCTGCCTTCGTTGGCGATGATGTGCAGCAAAACATCAAAGGTGTTCCCCTGCATGGTCGCTTGCAATGCCGTCATGCTGTTTTTTTGCGATGCTGCATTGGGGCCATTTGGCTGCTGCGCGTAACTGGCATAAACGGTATTGAACTCCGCCTTGGCCGTCGAAATAGCCTGCTTCGCTTGGTAGATCTGCTCGTCAGAGCGACAGGGCGGGGTGCAATAGATGGACTCGCACTGTTTGTCTGAACCTGTTATTTCAGGAAATACCTTACCGACGGTGAAAGTTAAGGGCGTCTCGGGCACCACAGGACGGTGAAAATACCGAATGTTATTGATGGCCGAGTTGCGGAAGTCGCTCTCTGGCAGGGGCAGCATCATAAAGGCGTAACGAGCAGGGTATGTTTCAGGCGGCGGGCACCAATTTCCCCAGTACGCGAATGAGTCGGGCGTAATATTCTCGCTTCCAACTACCACCCCGCCTTGCGCATTGAAGATTCGGCAACCATTGGAGGCAATCACAAAATTGCCTGAATCGTCGCACAGGCTGACATGGCTTGCGTCAACCCGGTAAATTCTTGGTATGAGATATGTTTTAGCGGGCGAGAAATTGAAATCAAGCACAGCACTGGAATCCATGTGCTCAAATCTGACGGAACTCACGTTGTAGCCCAGTTGCCAGGTGTAGTCATTTTTCTTGTTCTCATTTTGAGCAAAAGAAACGAAAGGGTAAAGCAAGCAAAAAATAAAAAGGAAAGAACGCATGACCTATAAATATTAAAAGAGGGCAGGTCATTGACCTGCCCTCTATGGGTTGAAAGAGAGAAATCACTGATTTTGCACGACGACTTTTCGCACCACGCGCTGCCCGTCAGGGAAAAGCACTTCGGCGGAATAAAAGCCTGGCTGCAAGGCGGGCGGCAAATCGAAGCAATACTGCCCATCAATATCAGACAAGCCTACCGGTCGCTCCAATGCCAATCTGCCACTGACATCCCACAGGCGAACTGTTTGGGGCTGGGTGGCGGCCCGAAGGCACAGCGCGGAAGAAGCGGGGTTGGGGCTGACCTGCACCCAATACACGTCGCTGAGGTCGTCCGGCACTCCGTAGTAGGAACTGAGCGCACCATTGGAATACACCTTCATCAGAAAGCCCCGTGGCTGGCCGTCGCCAAAGATATTCCATGAGTGGCCCACCAAGATGATGTCGTTGTTCTGGTCTATTTCCATGTCCCAGATGGCAAAACAGATATCACTTTGATAGGAAAACTCCCATATCTTCTCGTAAGTGACGGATGAGAACTTCGCCACCCTGACCGTATTCGGATTTGGCGGGTTGAAACCCATAACTCCAGAGATCACATAGTTGCCGTCCAAATCCACCCGCATCTGAGAGCCTACGTTCATGCCCAAAGGCGGATCGCTCAAAGGGACCGCTTCGACAAGGTGAATGCTGTCTCCCTGCAAGTCCAGCGTGGCAAATGCCGCATTGTAGGGCCAGTTAAAATCTTCTTTAGCATAACAAAACATGGTGCTGCCTTCTGGCTCAAGACAATTGTACATACCCAACGAAGTGATATGGGTGCCGTTGTATTCGTAAACCAAGGTTATGCCAACGATTTCGCGAACGACATTAAATTCTTCGTCAACAAGCAGAGAACGATCGTTAAAGGGTTTAACAAAATATCGGCCTAAGGATTCGATCCACTGGAACTCAATGACAAGACTTTCTTGATAATTGCCATGCAACCGTTCAAATTTTTTAAACTCGTAATTTTCATCCAAACTGAGGTAGCAAATGTATTCAGTGCTGGGTATCGACACATTTTCGCCAGAGCCAAAGCCTTCCCAAACAGATTTGTAGGTGTTGTATTTCATCATGTTTGTAAATACCCTCACATCGTTTTCGACCTGAACCGTATCAATCAGCCTAATCTCTTGTAGCGTGGTATCCAAGGAATATGAGATGAAGTATCGTTTTCCATTCCGCATTGCATTCCCGATATAGACATAGCGCGAAGTGTCATCGAATATGTACGAACTGGAATTGATGACATATCCATCCACATAATCCAAGGCTCGCTGATAAATCACCTGCCCTTTGGTATCGGTGACAAATGCTTTAGGGCCAGCAATGGTAGTCTGGGTGAACCCGATTTTGTTGCCGGGAAGTATGATCATCTCATTGATGAAGGAAGAGACAAAATCAGTTTGGGAATACCCGACCAAAATGGTGTCCGATTGTGCAAAAACACTTTTGCTTGAGCAAAAAAATAGGGCAAAGCAAGTGAGGAGTATTATGTGTTTCATTTTTCCAAAAAATAAATCCCGATGGGGTTGTTCGGCAACCTCATCGGGAAAGTGTGGCGAAAACAAAATCAAGGGATCAAATTGGCCAAATTGGCCAGCACAGGATCATGCCATCCCGGGGGAAGTGGAACGGTTCTGCAAACTGGGCAACCATAGGTATACTCTGCAATAGGGTAGGCCCTATAGTCGCACTCGAAATCTGCACAGAAGCAGTAATTGACACCAAGGTTGAGAGAAATGAACTGCTTGCCAACAGGAATAATAAATGGATCCACCCCAATCTGCTCGTAAAAGGAGCAATAAGCACAGTTAAGCAGGTCGGCATCCATGCATCTCCCAATCTCTTGATCTACGATGCCACAGTCTTCCTCCAAAAAAGCATATTTCGGACCTTGGGCGAATAAGGGTCCTGTGATATTGATGTAGCCTTGGAAGAATTGCCCAGGCCCACAAGGTGGGTTATTGGCCAAGTAGTTGAAGTTGATTCGAGCCTCAATTTGTTCATAAGCAGTGCTGGGCGGGGTCTGGCAGGCGGGAGTGCTGCCGCATGGATGATTGCACATGGGAAGTACATAATAGCTAAGCAAACTCAACTCTTCATCTCCACCGCCCACATAAAATGCCTCATCCTCCTCGAATGCATCGCCATCGCAGGGTGGGGCGGAGTTGGTGTAGTTCTGGAGCAGGCAGGTGTTGCACACGCCCACGACCGAAGTCGCCTTCACATGGATCGTGTTCCCGACAACAGACGCGATGCTCACTTCGAGTACTACAGGGAACGTCTGGGAGGTGTCGGTAGAAAGCCAGTGGTTGCGGTAGGCGGTGTAGGCTCCATTGTAGATGTCCTTTAGTGCCTGACCATTGCTCGACATCGCAACCTGATAGTTGGTCACTTTTGATTGGTGAACGCTGCGGGGCTTGTTTGAAATGGTGGCGACATTGATCAAGGCTTCTGCGCCGGCGGCCATTTGCTCGGTGGTGTACGCCACGGTCATAGAGCCGCCGTTGATGGCCGTGGCAAGGTTGGCTTGGTAGGCTTGCAGCCACGGGATGGTGACTTCAAAGCCATCCCTGTCTGTCGCTTGCAGGTTTGGCTTGTCGCCAGTAAATGCCCATTGTTGAGGCTTTTCTTTCTGACAGCTGTGTGTCAGCAATAGGATTGTGCCTGTGAGGAGTACGGGGAGGGCAAACAAAAGATACCGCCCCCTGATGCGGAAGAATCTAAGATTGGTCATGGTGAGAAGGTTTTGGTGGATGAGAAAATGAATGAATCGCCAAGAAATGAATGCTTTGTGGGAAAGCATGCTTTCAGATTGCTTACTGCCCACTAATTTTTGTTTTGAATATCCCATGCTCCATCCGCACCGTATCGGGTGAGCCATTTATTAACTCGGGAGTGTTTTTGACAAACTCTCCTGAGTAGGTTCCAGAAATATCCTTTGTTGCAGGGTCAAACTCTTTGATTTCAACAATCAGCGAACTATCCTGCATTAGATCGTAGAAGGCCAAAACGGCATCGCCGGAAGGCCAATCGAAAAGGAAATTTGGCTCTTCCTCATCAATAGTGTGGATAACAGGATAATAAATCCCTGTTTCTTGAGGCAGCTTTGATATCCCAATACCGTACCTGCGATAATTCGGTATTATCTGAAATTCAAGGTGCAAGTTGATTTTTCCGTCGTAGATGAGCGCAGCGCTTCTTAAAGCGTTAGGTGTGCCGTTTAATACAACACTTGCCTCTCCCCAGTATATCGGTGTTTCAGTGATGGGGTCAGGTATCTTTTCTTTGCAAGCAACTAAGGGAAGAATACAGGTCATGAAGGTGTACACTATTTTCGTTGAGGTTTTCATGGCTAATTCAAAATGAAGTTATTGGTTACTGATTTGCCCTCGGAGGATAGTTTGTAAAAATAAACCCCTTTAGGATGTGAGCCCATGTTTACTTGCGCCTGACATCAAAGCCCCTTCTTGTCGGTGAACATCGCTGCCCTTTGAATCAGATATCTCCAGCGTTTTGTTGCACGGAACTTAAACTGCCGACCTGGACAAAGTGGATGGAAGAAAAATTCTCGTTCGATAGTTTGGCGTAGCGTTCGCTTTGTGCCGTGGTCAGGTTGGCCGGGGTCAGGCTCGTTTCTGAGTACAAATAGGTTTGGGCAGACAACATGGTCGCGCAGAGCAATGTGCTTAACTTGGCTGCCAAACATCTGGGGCAGAGGAGGGTGAAGTTTTGCATGATGGAGAGCGTTTGAGCAGTGAAAGGAAGCATCGCCCCCACCTAATGGCCAACTCGGCAGCAAAGCGATGTGCAAAGGTGCCCTCCTCCAAATGAACAAAACAACGACAATATTGGCGGGGTGCATGACAATATTGGCGGGCTGCCTTACATTCGCAACGTCGTTTCATTTCCATAACCAAAACCGCCTCCGCACCGCTTTCAGCGGTGCTATGGCGGCTAAATCCGCTTCCCCCATGTCCGACATCCACAAGAAAATCACCGCTGTGCGCAAAAGGCTTTTCCTTTCCCAGCCCCAAGCCGCCGAACTCGCCAACATCGCCCTCCGCACTTACCAAAGGATCGAATCTGGCGAAACCTCGCCTACGATGCAGCATCTGGAGTGCATCGCCGAGGGGTTTCGGCGCAGCTTGGACGACATCCTCCACTTCGATTTGGGAACCGAACAGTTCCCTGCCGAGCGCGACGCTGCGCTCAAGCAAGCGCATCAACTCCTCCAAGAAGAAGTCAGCCAACTCCGCCAAATGTGGAATGGGATGCTCGATTTCTTGCGCGGGGGGGGGGGGGGGCGAAAGCCCGAAGTGAAATGAGCCTTGCCCTTATCTCCATGGCTGCTCTGCTTTCGCTCAACTAAACTGGTGCAGCAGCCAACAAGCGCCGCAAAAAGACACCGTGCTAAAAATCGCCTTTTCGCCCATTTACAAATACGAACTCCCGGAAGGCCACCGCTTCCTGATGGCGAAGTACGAACTGCTGCCGGAGCAATTGCTGTGGGAAGGCACCGTCAGCGAAAACAATTTTTTCCACCCTGATTTGCTTTCCGAGGAAGTTGCGCTGCTGACGCATACGCCCGAATGGTGGGCGAAAATGAACGAAGAGCGCTTGCCCGTGGTGGTCAGCATGGGCGGCGGCTATTCGCCCCGCATCGCCGACATCGTGGAGGCGCACGCCAACACGTTCCGGGTGGCGCAGGAGATGTTTTTTTGATTGCAGCTACAACCTGTCCAGCCCGTACTTTTTGATTATGCGCCGCACCTTGTTGCCCCATTCAGGGTCGGCGGCGTAGCCGGGTTCTTTCTTCATCGAGTCTGCGCTCATGGAGCTGAGGAAACATTCCAGGTCATACGTCGGGCAGGCCAGCGCATCCCGGAACCACTTGCGGCTGTTGAGGAAGGCGGCGAAATCGCGCACCGCCCCGCGCGGGTTGTCGTACTTGCGGAACGGCGAATCGGCGCCCTCATGCCACATGACAAATGTGGGGCCTTGCCAAATCTTGGTAGCCCGCATCCCAAAAGGGTTTTTTGCATTCTGGTAAAGATAACTGGTGAAGCCCGCGCTCTCCAAAATGGCGATGCCGATGAACGCGGTGGCGGGGATGCCCTCGTCGCGCTCCATCGCTTTGGCTTCGCGGATGAACTCTTCCACCAAATCTATGGGCGCACCAAACGAGTCGGACACGATGTGCGCCACATCGCGGATGGTCGCCAAGTCAAGCCCTTGCGCGGGCTGCACTTGCTCTTCTTGGCCGAAAGTGGTAAGGGAAAAAAGGCTGAAAGCCAGCAAGAAAGAAATGGATTTGGGGCGGAGCGCCTGCAAGTTTGAATTGGCCATTATTTTTGGAAAAAGTGTTTGTGGTAAGTCGTCATAAGTACCTCGGCGAATTTATTTTACCACGGAGGACACGGAGGGCACAGAGTTTATTTCAAGAGGAAAGTCTCTGTGCCCTCCGTGTTCTCCGTGGTGAATAAGTCAAACTAAATTGTGGTTGCTACTTGATTCGCGTTAGTTATTGGTCGTCGTCGCTGCCTTAGACGCGATGCCTCCCAAAGGTTACTGCTTCATCACTGGACAAATAGCCCCCCCCTTTTTGCCGCCCAGCAAAAGCCAATATTGGCCGGGCGGAAATGCGCTCAAATCAAACTCCGCTTCCGCCGTAGGCGCAAAACTCCACACCTTTTCCGTGTGGCCGTCGGCGCTGACAAGCGTGGCGTTTTCAAAAGTCTTGCCCGCCCGCACGTTCACTTTCCCGTTCGTGGGGTTGGGCGCGACCGTGATTTTCCCCAGCGGGTTTGGCTCTTTTATGGCGACGGTGGATGCGCCTTTGCCGATGGTGTATTCGCCCGGAATGAGTTGCGTGGGGCGCAGCTGTCCCCACTTGTCGGTAGCCGAGCCGAGGGTCATTTTGGTGTAAGTTGGCCATTCCTGCCACGGATGGCCTGCGCCGGGGCGGTAGAGCAGCAGCACACTGTCTTCCGAGGGGCTGGTGGCGGCAAAAAGTTCGGTGTCGAGTTGGTCTGCTTGGCCGCGCCCATCGTAGAGGAGGGTGGCTTGCGCGTCGAAACCTGCCGGGAACGAATGGCCAGCAGCCAGCACCGACCAATAGCGGTTGCTGAGCGCGTAGCCGTGGGGGTTTGCCCCGGCATTGTCGGGCGCAGCGAAGTGGTGTTCCACTCGGAAAAGGGCAGAGTCCGCGCCCAGCGCATTCACCGTCAGGTTGAATTTTGCCTCTGTGAAGTTGTGGCCGCCCGTTGTCTTGAGCATCTTTTCTCCTTCGGAGCGGGCTTGCAGGATTTTCAAATTGGTGTTTACGAACACTTTTTCTGGCGTAGGGCCCCAGGCTGGAAACTGGAACTCGACCACGCTGTTTTCTCCCCCAACGGTTGCGATGTGGTGTTGTCGCTGCCCATCGTTCATCAAAAAAGTAAACTCCAAAGGCACGTTGTGGTGGAAGTGCGGCGCACCGCGCAGTTTTTGTTTTACAAAAACCCGCGCCACCGTAGGTGCGTCAATGGGCGAATAAATGTACTTCACTGAATCCACCGAATAGTCGGGATAGCCTCCGGCAAACACCCAATCGTCAAAGAAATCGTGGAGGCCCTTGCCCGTGGCGGCCTCGAGTTTGTCGCGGAGTTCGGCACTGCTCCAATCGTCGAAATTAGTGTTGCCCAATGCCGCCCGGCAGCCTGCGCGGAACAGCGTATCGCCCAGATACCCGCGCAGGTTGTGCGCTACCGACGCGCCTTTGCTGTACACGTGCGTCCCGTAAGTCAGGCTGTGCGGCAGGCCGGACACGGCCCGGTAGCCGCCCTCGCTGATGTGGGCATTCTGCAAAACGTTGAGGTGGTTGGCGCGCACGGCATTGCGGAAGGCCGTTTGGCCGTACACTTTTTCTGTGAAAAGATGTTCGCAATAGCTCGCCCAACCCTCGTTGAGCCACATATCCTCGGCGGTGGAGCAGGTGGCTAAATCACCCCACCACATGTGGCCGAGTTCGTGCGCCCACAGCGTTTCGTAGTTCAAAGAGCCGTCCACGAATGCCCGCCCGATGGCGATGTTGGTGGCGTGTTCCATTGCTCCAGAGTTGAACGGCACGAGCGAGTAGCCGATCTTGTTCCAACGATAGGGGCCAAACCAGTCTTCAAAAACCTCGATGGCTTTTGGCAGATTGATAAAAGTGTTGCGCACTTTGATGGTGTCGGCGGGCGCGGCGGCTATTTCCACAGGGATTGGCCCGGCTTCGCCAGGATAAGTTCTTTTGAACGAGGTATATGGCCCGGCGGAAAAACAGGCGAGGTAAGAGGGGATGGGCTCGGCAATTTCCCAATAGCGCGAAATGCCGCCGGGGATGTTTTCTTCTTGGGTCAGCATACCGTTGCTGTACCCCAACTTGCCCGTCGGGGTCAGGATGGTGACACCGAATGCGCAGCGCTCCACAAAATTGTCGAAACAGGGAAACCATGACCGTCCGTAGGAATGCGGGTCGGCGGCAAAGCCCACACCCAGCACAAAGGTGTAGCCGCTCAAGTTGTAATAGCCGCCCCAACCGCTCGCATCGGTAGGCGGAATGCCGTGGTAGTGGACGTAAAAATAGCTTTGGTTGTTCGTTGGGAGCGGCTGCGGGAAGTTGATGTGGAGCGCATTGCCGACGTGCGCGAACGGCAGGGTTGCGCCCGAAACGCTGCGCACAGAATCCACCGTGAGCCCTTCGAGGTCGAGGTGGATGGAGTTGACGCCTGCGACTTTTGCCCAAACGGTCAGGCCGCTTTTGGCCTTCACCTGTGGGGCGTTGAGCAGGTCGAGCGTGATATCGGTGCGGATAATGTCAATCGAATCGCTGCGCCCGTCTTCGAGGAGGAGTTTTTTGGGGCTGGGCGATGTATGCTTTTTGGCGCACCATTCGTGCGATTCGAGCATTTTTTGGGAAAAGAGGGAGAGGGGGAAGAGCAGCCCCGCCGCCGTTAATACTATGGCGGGTAAAGAAGAATAGAGTGCGCGCATGGGTGGGTAGTTTGCACAAATGTAGCGCGTAGTGGGCAATCCCAACTTCCCGAAAGTTTGATCTCGAAAAGATGGGGATCGGGAAGTTGAGATTGCGGGAAATGTGCACGTCGGGTCACTTGGCTATCAACACGCCCAGCACCGCGCCCAAGCCCACGCCGAGGCTGCCGCCCAAAATGAAGGCCCAGCGTTTTTGCCAGCGACTGGCCTGGGCATTGGTGCCAGCGAGCTTGCGGGTCACGTCGAGTTGGGTGTTGAGGCTTGCGATGGACTGGTTGAGCATCTCGCGGTTTTTGTCGTTGAACTCGATGAATTCTTTTTGCGCCGCTATGATCTTGTCTTTTTTCTCGATCTCGAGCGCGTTCAGTCGGTCTTGATACGTCAGCCTGTTGGTCAAAATGCTGAGCGAGTCGGCGAGAACACTCTGGCGGTTGCCAATGGTCACCACTCGGTCGAGTACCGGGCGCGGCACGATGACGGCTGGGAACATGGTGGACAGCAGGTCGTAATCGTTGATGAAGGTGCGGAGGGCTTCGTTGGATTTTGCCGGCACGCCCTCAAAGAGGATGTTCTCGCCATTTTGGCGGTAATAGAAAGAATCGAGCGGCACTTCTTGCGCCGAAACGGAGAAGCCAAAGCCCAGAAAGAGCAAGAAAGAAAGGTTGTTTTTCATGGCAGATCAATTTTGGTGGGTGTTATTGATTGGTGCGTTTGGCAGCGCCCACGGTGTGCTGGCCGATGCTTTGCTTTAGGTCATGGATTTCCAGCCCCAGAGCAGACCGTTGCTTTTCGATGTCGCTGTGGAGTCTGTTGATAGTCGCAGCGTTCAGGCTTTTGAGCCGGATGATTTGGTCAATTTGTGCGTAGAGCGAATCGGTGCGCATCGTGAGCTCGAGTTTCCGCGCGGCGTAGACGGCGTTGGTGGAGTCCACCTGTGCCATAATGCGCTTTTGGGAATCTTTGATTTCGCGCAGTTCGCGCCGGAGGTCTTGCCGACGGGCAATTTCGCCCCGGACGAACACGCCGGTGAAGAACAGGCCGGACGCGAGGAGAATCATTTTCCAGTTTATAGCATTCATGAGCGAGCAAAGTTTGAAGGTTTGAATGTGCGGTGCATTCCCCCTAAAAGAGGAATGTGAACGAAAGAGGGGGACAATATTCAACGTTGGGTCAGGCGGGCGGAGCCATGGGCTGTTCGGCTTGCAGTTTGTCGCCTGCTATGATGGTGGTCATAAAAGTATAGCCTGCGTTGCTAACCAAGCGGATATCGGTTTTCAGGAGTTCCAGAAAGTTGGTGTGCTCGGTTGGTTTGTGCCCAACGAGGCAGCCGGTGCTCCAAGTCCCAACTCTGGGCGACTCATTGACATAGGTGGTGTGCTGATTGATGCCCAAGCCCCAGTCCATGATATCTCTGCTGTTGCGGGTGCCGGAAGCATCTTTGTCGCGGTGGACGAGGACCGGGAATTTCCAATTGTGTTTCAAGGCAGGCTGTGCGGAGCCGTTCGAGAAAATGTGCTGGCCCATGTTCCAGGCCTTGTACTGCCCGAAAGCGATGCGGGCGGCATATGGATTGGACAGGTTATTGCGCACTTCTCTATCGTCCTTGATTTTTTGCGCGTAGGATTTGGATGGCTCGGTGGTAGCCACGGCGCTGAAAAAGACTTCTGGCTGGCCGTTTGATTTGACCTTCAACAACAAGCGCAGGTCATTCCAGCTATTGTCTTCGTCTGCATTTTTTTGACCACCAGGGTTGGCGCCTTCCAAGTACACGATGTTGATCATCTGGGGGTGCCGGGCGATCCAGTAATCTTTGTCGCGCATATAGCGCAGGATGCGCTTTGCGAAGGTCTCGGTCAGCGTGTCGCCAGCAAGGGGGTCAAAATTGAGGGGCAATAGGGTGCGCGCTTCAGCATCCAACAAGGCTTGGGCGATGGGCGCTGTGAGTGCCTGTTGGTAGGGCAGGCCGACCAAATCGCAGAATAGGGACAAGGCCAGGCGGGACTCTCGGCCAAATTCCCCGTCCTGTTTTTGCATCACCTCAAAATCATCCATGACCGACGCGCCAATGAGGGGGTCAAGGAGGCCAAGTTTGGTGAGCTGCCATTGCAGCTCGAAAGCAAGCGCGTGGTTGGCGCGATCGTTCAGCAGGTTTGCTACTGAAATGGTTGGGTTGGCGGCGGCGAATTGTTCTATTGTCATAGTGGGAATGAGTTGGGAAATGGAAAGTGTAGGGTGGTTGAGGATGTTGGGAATGATGAGTGATGAATGATGAACGATCGCCCTGTGCCACGCAATCATTCATCACTCATCATTATTTTTTTGGCTTCTCCGATTTGGCGGCACGTCCCGTGCTTTCGAGCCCAGCGTCAGGCTCGGGCTGGGTGAGTGTGCTGCCGCCGGTGACGATGGCGGTGGATGTGTTGGGCGTGGTCTGCGTGAGGGTGGTGGTGGTCATGGGCGGTGACGCGGGCACTGGGCCGGTGGCGCGGAGGCTGACCAATTTGCGGAGTGCCTCGAACCAGAAGGTGGCTCCCAGCGATACGCCGAGCGCGGTGGTGAGCCAACCGATGATTTTGTAGAGCCACCACCTGCCGTCCACTTTCGTCCAGTCCACGCTGTCCCAGCCGAGGCCGAGCGGCGATTCGAGCGCGGCGATGTTTTCGTTGACCAGCTTTCCGATTTGTTGCTTGGCGGCGGCGATGTTGGGGTTGTCGAGGTTGGGCGCGGTGGGTGCGGGCTGGGTGTTCACGAAGGTGGTGGCTTGGTCGGCCACCATGTTGCTCAGCGTGGCGTTGATGCTCAGGTTGTGATAGACGGTGATGACATCTACATTGAAAATGAGGGCCAAGGCCAAGCCGATGCACACGAGCCAGCGTTGCGACGTGCGCTTGTAGGCGCCCGAAGCGCGGTCCATCACCTCGTTGAACCACTCTTCTATTTTTTTCTTCAGTTCGATGAGGTTGCCGCCCGTCTGTTTGTAGAGGAACTGGGCCAGTTTTTTGGAAGGGCCATCGGGCAGAGAGGCGATTTTGGCTTCGAGGTCGGTGGTGTTGTCTATGTCCATGATGTCCACCAAGACCGAGCTGAAGGTCGCGGAGTTGATGTAGGAAGGCAGGGCTATTTTTTTGCCGCCGAGGCGGACGCGCTGCCGGGAGCCGAGGGCCAATTGCTGGAAAAACGGGTGGGTGACAAAATCTTGCGCTGCTGTGCTGCCGATCATGTTTTGGATGGCGGCGATGAGTTGGCGGCCACGAAGGGAAAGGTAGCCGGCTATGAGCTCCATGACGGTGGAAGCCAGCAGGCTGAACAGCAACATGACGAACACGATGCCGATGACGGTGGAGAGGATTGCGATCATAGGGAAGGTGGTGGGTTTTGGTTTTTGGTGGTGGTTGGAAAGCGGGGATAAAGTTGGAGGGTTTTTTGGGAATGTTGATGCGGTAGTGGTGGTTTTTCTTTTGACGTATCGTAGCTTTGTCGGATGAAACCGAAATTTCTGCCTGTTGTCGCTGCCCTGCAAGCTGCCTTGCCCAGCCTGAAAGGGGTCTATCTGTTCGGCAGCCGAGCAAACAACGTCGCTCGACCCGACAGCGACTA
The DNA here is from genome assembly GCA_046155725.1 of Saprospiraceae bacterium. Lineage (GTDB taxonomy): Bacteria > Bacteroidota > Bacteroidia > Chitinophagales > Saprospiraceae > M3007. The sequence continues at coordinate 1,840 of JBJXFT010000083.1, read as the reverse complement.
CGACCTCGCTTTTTTGGCACCTGACCACTCGTTGAGCGACTATGCTTTGTACCGGCTGCGCTTGCAATTGGCTTCGCTGCTCAACGCCGATGTGGATCTGATTGACCTCCACCAAGCATCTACGGTGCTGCAATTCCAAGTGGTGGCGAAGGGGCAGCGCATTTTCTCTTCTGACGATCTCTTTTGCGACGAGTTCGACTTGTTCGTGTTCTCTTCTTATCAGCGCTTGAACGAAGCTCAACAGGGCATCCTTCAAGACATCAGACAACGAGGCCGTATTTATGCGTGACGACATTCTGCTCAACAAAACCGCCGACCTGAACCGCTGCCTTTCCCGAATCCGCGAGGAGTATTTTGGGCATGAGGCCGAGTTCGAGACCGAACTGCGCCGACAGGACTCGGTGGTGCTCAACCTGACCCGCGCCTGTGAGACGGCCATTGACCTTGCCAACCACATCGTCAAAATTCGGCAACTCGGCATCCCGCAAACTTCCCGCGAAAGTTTTAATCTGCTCCACTCCGCTGGGATTATCTCTGCTGACCTTTGTCAACGGATGAAAAACATGGTGGGCTTTCGGAACATCGCTGTCCATAGTTATGCCCGCTTGAGTTTTGAGGTGGTTCGGGGGATCGTGGAGGGGGAGTTGGGGGATTTTGAGGTGTTTGAGGGAGTGGTGTTGGGGTTGTGAGGGGTCTGATTTTGAGCCGAAGCACTCCTCCAAGCGCAGCCGGAAGAGGTTGGGGTAATGGGTAGAGTGGAGAGTTTTGAGTGATAAGGGTTTTGCCGCACAGGGAAATTTTGTAAGAAAGGCGTTTACGGAACCCCACCAGCGCATGAAAAATCTCCTGCTCCCAAACCATTGATTCTTCTTACAAATCCTTCCAAGCAAGTTGCGTTTGCTCTCTTTGTACGATTTCCGTGATCCATGTCGAACCATATATGGAAAACTTCGTGGAGAATAGTGCCCGGTCGTTCTGCGACATTATCCCAGAAACCTTGGCACAAAACAATTAGACGATTGCCGGGGCATGTAAAAGCGAAATCGCCTTCTTCACAAGCAGCAGAGGCGCATCCTACCAAAGAGACATTGCTCCCTCCTCGACACATGTACCTCAAGTATCCACTTTCCATAGTTGTCCGCACTCGGTTAATTCTGCCAACCACCTGCTGGATTAAAGGCAAGTGCGCTGGAGTATTCAAATCAAGATCAAGTTCTTCGGTCAATATTTGATTTATTGCAACATCAGGCACGCCACCGCCCCCGACATTGTTCAATTGTGCAGCCAGATCATCTTCTGCCGATTGAAGCATAGAAATCGCTATGGCATCTGCAAAATCAATCTGTTCTACCACTTCTGGCCCCGTTAAATCAGGATTTCGCAAACCAGTTTGATGACAGGTGACATTGCGAGGGATGACCATTCTTTGCACCCCTCCACCCTGCTGCCCCACATGCACCAACTCATGCGCCAATAACCTCCTCCCGCTCTCGCTCCCCGGCTGATACTCCCCCGCCCCGAACACCACATCCCGCCCGCTCGTATACGCCTTGGCCTGTATCGCCCCCGCGCTCTCCGCCGCTCGGCTGCCCGTGTGGATGCGCACCGAGGAGAAATCCTGCCCGAAGCGGCTTTCCATAAACTGCCGAGTGCCGCCGTCCATCGCTTGCCCGCCGCCGGAGGAGAGCACGTCGCTGACGATGGAGGGGGCGGCTTTGCCGCTGGCATCGCCGCCGTTGGTTTCTTTGCGCTGCGCTTGCTGCTCTTCTTCGCAACCTGCGCAACTTCTCTGTATGCCTGATACTGTTGTCAGGGGCATTCGCATCACGATGGGCGCATC
>JBJXFT010000068.1:0-13087 GCA_046155725.1 Saprospiraceae bacterium | reverse complement strand
GCTGCCGGGCCGCGCTACCAGATACACAACCCCAGCACTTGGCCTGCACAGGCAAAATTTGCCGCCGAAGGCAAGTGGGAAGAATTGAAGGAATACCAAGAAATGCTCACTGGCGGGCGCGACAAGTCAGAATAAAAACAAACCTGAAAATGCCGCTTGCACAAGCGGCATTTTCTTTTTTACCTTAGCCCCATCATTCCTCCCGACACAAGAAATTTTTGTTTTCATAGCTTAATTTTTTAGTTGTTGCCCCGGCTGTAATTAGTCGGGGTTTTTGTTTCCCCCTCAGCCCTTCAGCAAATTTATGCTCCAATTTTTGCTCGTTTTCCTCGGCGGCGGCTTGGGCAGCGTATGCCGATGGGGCTTGAGTTTGGCGCTGCAACCCTTACTGCTGCGCTTCCCCTGGGCCACGCTTGCGGCCAATGGGCTGGCGTGTTTTGTGCTGGGCATTTTGCTCGGCCAACAACTCGGCACTGGCATGGCGGAATCGCGGAGGCTCTTGATTGCGGTAGGGTTTTGTGGAGGGTTCAGCACATTCTCGACGTTCACGGCAGAAACCTTTCAACTCTGGCAGGGCGGGCAACAAACTTTGGCAGCCGCGAATGTGCTCGGCAGTTTGGTGGTCTGTTTTGCTTGTCTAATTTTGGGCCTGAAAATGACGCAATAACTATGTCTGAAGAAATCCATTCCAGGCTCCAGCAATTGGAAGAAAAGTACAGCGCGATGGGTCAGGACATGAAGTCGTACCTCGACGGATTGCTCTACGCCGATTATCTTACCTACTGGGACTACATCCACCTCGATACGCTACTGAGCCTACAAAATCCGCGAACGCCCATTCCCGACGAGCGGATTTTTATCCTCTACCACCAAATCACGGAACTGTATTTCCGCCTCACGCTGGACGCTATCAAGCTATTGGCCGATGCACCTACGATGCCCTCGCCCGAATTGTTCAAACGCCAATTGCTGCGCATCAACTGCTATTTCCAGCAGCTCATCCAATCGTTCGACATCATGGTGGAGGGAATGGACCGCGACGAGTTCCTGCGCTTCCGCATGAGCCTCCTGCCCGCCAGCGGCTTCCAAAGCGTGCAGTACCGCATGATAGAAATGGCCAGCACCGATATGCGCCAACTCGTGCACCCGACCAAGCGCGAGCTGACCGCCGACGTGTCGGAAGTAAAACTGCTTTATTCTGCGCTGTACTGGAAGTCTGGCGCGACGGAACTCGCCACTGGAAAAAGAACGCTGACGCTGCGCCAATTCGAGGAAAAATATTCGGACGAACTCGTCCGCTTTGCCCAACATTACCAGAGTTGCAATCTCCGCCAACTCTACCAAAAACTCCCCGTCGAGGCAAGGGAAGACTCCGAACTCGTACAACTTTTGCGCGAGCACGACCTGAACGCCAACGTGCGCTGGGGGCTTTCGCACTATCGTTCGGCAGTGCGCTACTTGGATGCCAAACCCAAGGAGATAGCGGCCACCGGCGGCACCAATTGGCAGCAATACCTGCCTCCGAAATTACAGTTGGTCACCTTTTTCCCCGAACTATGGTCGGCGGAAGAGTTGGGGCAATGGGGCAAGTTTCAATGATGTTGATTGGTAATTGCTGATTGTTGATTGCCGAGAATTATCAATCAGCAATCAGCAATTACCAATCAGCAATCAGCAATCAGCAATCAGCAATCAAGCATACTCCGTCGAAGTCGCCTCCGGCAGCAGCCCGATGTTGCGCAACGCCGTAGCGACGTCCCAGATGCGGCGGCTGCGGATGATTTTCCCGTCTTTCAGAGTGATAAAAGTAGAGCCAAGGAAAGAGCAGAATTTGCCCGTCGGGGGTATGTTCATCAAACGCCCGCGCTGGTGGCCGGAGGCTTTCCAGAAAAAGAAAAGTTTGTCGCCATCAGCGCCCCATTCGAGGGCTTGCATTTCAAGGTCGGGGAACGCCCGCAAGATGTAGTCGAGCATCCGCGTAGCGTCCGCTTGGCCGATGGCTTTTTTGCCCTCCGACAGGTCTTCCCCATCGTAATCGGGGTGATAGAGGTCGAGCAGGCGTTGCCTGTCGTGCGCATTGTAGGCGGCAATCAGTTCGGAAAGGAAAGCGTGAGCGTCCATGAGAAGTAGTGTATGGTTGTTGATGCGGCTATTGGGGGCTTTCCTGCCTGCCGGCAGGCAGGGGTTATGTGGGGCAGGTTGTTGTTTGGAAGCAAAAGTAAAACGGCTCGCTGGGGCATCTCTGCTCAAAGATTGTTCAATGTTTGTTCAAATTTCAAAACGCAGGCAAAACAAATTTTTTTGTCAAAAAAAACATCAAAAATGAATATTTCGCTCACCCAAATCTCCGAACTCATGCGCAGCCGCCGCGCAGTTTTCCCCAAATTTTACATCCCGGGCAAGCCGATTGACAGGCCAATCCTGGAGCAATTGCTCGAAAACGCCAACTGGGCGCCCACCCACAAGCGCACCGAACCGTGGCGTTTCCGCGTATTCCATTCCGAACAAAGCCGCCAACGCCTCTCGGACTACCTTTCTGATTTTTACAAAAAGAACACTCCTGCGGAGCAGTTTTCAGAAGAAAAAATGAAGGGCGCGGGCGCCAACCCACTCCGTGCCGGGGCGGTCGTCGCGGTCGTGCTGCGGCCCGACCCGGCGGCCAATTTGCCAGAATTTGAAGAAATCGCCTCGGTCGCCATGGCCGTCCAGAATATGTGGCTCAGCTGCGCTGCCATCGGCTTGGGCAGTTATTGGAGCAGCCCACGGGCGGCGTTGGAAGGCGCTGAATTCCTGCAATTGGAAGAAGGCGAGCGATGCCTCGGCTTGTTCTTCCTCGCTTGGCACGAGATGCCCGAGGTGCCGGGCAAGCGCGGCGATGTGGCGGAGAAGACGGTGTGGGAGGAATGAATCAAGCCATGGCGCTTGCCGTTCTCACGCTGGCATTCATAATGGTGAGGCCGATGATCTCTCCTTTTTCGTAGCGAATAACGATGTCGTCATCGGTAAGCTCGCTGTCGTCGGCATGGTTGGGCTTTTTAAAGTGGATGTAGAGCACATCCGCCTCACGGTCGTAGTGCGACCATACGTTCTCTATTTGCAAAAACCACGGGATCATGCCGTTGATGTTTTGGCGCAATGCGTCTATGGCTGCCATGCGATAGGTCTTTTTTGAAATGAATTAGCATTCTTGCTCGAGTAGGCTGTGATAATGAACCCATCAATCAGAATGCCCGATTGGTCAGGCAATTCCTTGTAAGCGACTACGATAAATTTATCAGGGTCAATTTTGAGGTTCTTAACTGCCAGAAGCGCGCCGCCATTTCCGAAGTAAATGGTTTCGGGATTTTCCACCGTTTCCAAGACATCGAAAAGATGATTCGTCATCTCAGGATGGCCGACAATTATGTGTTGCCATCGTTCTTCGGTGAGGCGAATTTGAACTCCGTTTTTGGAAATGGCTACATGGGTCATAGGCTTTTATTCCTAAAAATCTCTACAAAAATAAAGCAAAAACTCCTTTCCGACTATTTCTCCCGGTAAGAAATAGCCCAAAGCCCAAAGATGGTAAGTGCCCCATTGATGAGAATGGTGAGGAACCCCACGTTGAAGCCCGCCCATTTTTGGCAGGAGTATTCGATGAGGAAAGCCAGCACGGGCGCAGCGAGGCAGACGTGCAGCGCGTAGCGGTCGCGGATTTTGAGGTCGGTGAAAAGGCCGAACATGAAGAGGCCGAGCAAGGGGCCATAAGTGTAGCCCGCTATTTTGAAGATGAGCGAGATGACCGCCGAATCGCTCACCGCATTGAGGATCAAAATGATGACTACGAACAAGCCCGAAAAACCAAGGTGTACGAGCGTGCGGGTTTTGCGCAGTTTTCCCTCTCTGGCGCGTTCGTGCGCGAGGCGTTCTTCTTCGTAGGCAAATCTTTGCACGCCCTCTTTTTCCCCTTTTTCAAAGTTCAAAAAGTCCACGCAAAAGCTCGTGGTGAGCGCCGTGAGCGCCGAATCGCTGCTGGCGTAAGTGCTGCCGATGAGACCGAGGATGAAGAAAATGCCCGCCACCGCGTCCAAATGGCCGAAGGCGATTTTGGGGTAAAGATGGTCTGTGCGGGCAGGGATTTCGAGGCCGATGGAGGCAGCGTAGAGATAAAGCAAAGCCCCCAGCGTAAGGAACAAGAAATTGATGGCCACGAGATACACGCTGAACACGGCCATGTTTTTCTGCGCTTCGCCGATGTTTTTGCAGGCGAGGTTTTTCTGCATCAAATCTTGGTCAAGCCCCGTCATAGCGATGGCCACGAGCGCACCGCTTACAAATTGCTTCACGAAATGGTTGGGGTCCGAGAGGAAATTGTCGAAGAAAAAAACCTGCCCGTAGCGGCTGTCCATCACGCTGGAAAAGATTTCCACGCCCCCCAGATTCAACGCCTTGCCCACGGTGAACACCGTGAAAACCAGCGCGGCGAGGAAAAACGTGGTCATGATCGAGTCCGTCCAGATGATGGTTTTCAGCCCGCCCTTGAACGTGTAGCCGTAAATCAAGGCCAGCATCAGCACCACCGTGACGAAGAACGGAACGCCCAAGGGGCCGAACACAAACAACTGCAAAACGCTGGCCGCCAGAAACATTCGCGCCGCCGAGCCCAAAGTGCGCGAGAGCAAAAAGAACCCCGCCCCGGTTTTGTACGACCACCAGCCGAAACGCTGTTCGAGGTATCCGTAGATGCTCGTCAGGTTCAAGCGATAGTATAGCGGCATCAGCACCGTGGCGATAAAAAGATAGCCCACCAAGTAGCCCATCACCACCTGCATATACGAGAACGCCATGTTCACGCCCGTGCCGCCCACAGCACCGGGGATGCTGATGAACGTGACGCCGCTGATGCTCGTGCCGATCATCGCGTAAGCCACCACATACCACGGCACTTTTCGGTTGGCGAGAAAAAACCCCTCGTTGCTGGTGTTGCGCCCCGTGAACCACGCCACGCCCACGAGCATGGCGAAGTACAGGAAAAGAACTACGAGGACGAGGGTGGGAGTAAGTTGAGCCATTTTCTCAGGTGCAGTCCGCAGTGGCAGTTGGCAGCAGCAGGGCGTTGGCAGGAAATACTGCTACTGCAAACTGCGGCTGCCAACTGACGGTGACTGGCAAAAGTAGCCTTTTCCCAATTCTTCTTATTTTTGTCGGGCCAACAGCCAAGACCCACGTCCATCTTTGATCCTCACCATGCACCTCTACGCGCTCATCGGCTGGCCACTCGGGCACTCTTTTTCTCAAAAATATTTCACCGAAAAATTCGAGCGCGAAGGCATAGAAGATGCCCGCTACGAACTTTTCCCTTTGGGAAACATCGCCGATTTGCCCCATTTGCTGGCGCAAAACCCCGGCCTGTGCGGTCTCAGCGTCACCATCCCGCACAAAGAAACCGTCATCCCGTTCCTCCACGATTTGGACGAAACCGCCCGCGCTGTGGGCGCGGTGAACTGCATCAAAGTTTTTGAAAACCAACGGCTTGTAGGCTACAACACCGATGTGCTGGGGTTTGAAAAATCGCTTTTAACGGCAGACGGCTTGCCCAAGGCAGGTGGGCGGTGGACATCGGACGGTGCTGCCGCCCTGATCCTCGGCACTGGCGGCGCAGCTAAAGCCGTGGCCTTTGTCCTGAAAAAACTCGGCATACCTTACTTGTTCGTCTCCCGCAACCCCAAGCGCGAAAACGAAATCAGTTACGAAGACCTCGAAAAAACGTGGGCGGCCAATCATCAATCATCAATCATCAATCATCAATCATCAATCATCAATCATCAATCATCAATCATCAATCATCAATCATCAATCATCAATCATCAATCATCAATCATCGTTAACACCACCCCGCTCGGCAGCTTCCCGCGTGTGGGCGAAATGCCGCCCGTTCCGCCAGATTTTTTTAGGCCGGGTATGTTCGTGTACGATTTGATTTACAATCCCGCCGAAACGCTACTTTTGCGCGAAGCCAAATCCCGCGGCTGCACCGTAAAAAACGGTCTGGAAATGTTGGAGCTGCAAGCCGAGGCTGCGTGGGAAATTTGGCAGGGAGACCGTTGACTTTTGACCGTTGACTTTTGACCGTTGACCGTTGGCTTTTGACCGTTGACCGTTGGCTTTTGACCGTTGACTATTGGCTATTGAACTTCAACCTTCTTCCCAAACCCTCAACTTTTCCGTATGCCTACCATTGACTTTTCTAATACCGAAATTGCGTTTGCCCATCTTTCGGACAAAGAATTGAAAAAGACCGCATGGCTGTTCAGCATGATGAGCAAGCCTTGGCTCGTGAAATATGGTTCGAAACTCGCGCTCTGGGCCGTAGAAAACGGTATTCCGCTCGCCGAATGGGCGGTGAAAAACACCGTCTTTCAGCAGTTCGTGGGCGGCACCACCCTTTTGGACAGCCAGCCCAGCATCGAGCGGCTTGCGGCGCACAACACCCTTGCCATCCTCGACTACGGCGCAGAAGCGAAGGAAACGGAACTCGATTTCAACCACACGATGAACGAGAACATCCGTGCCATTGAATTCGCCTCGCGCTCGGGCAACAGCATCCCCGTCGTCAGCACAAAAGTGACAGGGCTGGCGCGGTTTGGGCTTTTGGAGCGCATCCAATCCGCCGAAACACTCAACCGCGAAGAAGTCAGCGAATACCGCAACGCGCTCAAACGCCTCGATGCCATCTGTTACCACGCTTCTAAAAAGAACGTGGCGGTGTTTATTGACGCAGAGGAAAGTTGGATTCAGGACGCGATTGACCACCTCGTGTGGCTCATGATGCGCCGCTACAACAAGCAGCGCGTGGTGGTGTACAACACCTTCCAGTTTTATCGCCACGACCGCCTTCAGTTCCTTACCGAAAGCTATGACCGCGCCCAAAAGGAAGGCTTTTTGCTCGGAGCAAAACTCGTGCGAGGCGCCTACATGGAAAAAGAACGGACTCGCGCACAGGCACTTAACCACGAAGACCCCATCAATCCCGACAAAGCCGCCACGGACGACCTTTACAACACTGCGCTCCGTTTTTGCATTGACCACCTTGATAAGATGGCCGTTTGCAACGCCAGCCACAATGCTCAGAGTGCCTTGCTTCAAGTCGAATTGATGGACAAAAAAGGGCTGGCCAACGATCACCCGCGCACGCTTTTCAGCCAACTCTACGGCATGAGCGACAACCTTACCTTCAACCTCGCGCGGGCGGGTTTCCGCGTAGCGAAATACGTCCCATACGGCCAGGTCGTCGAGGTGATTCCCTACCTCATCCGCCGGGCGCAAGAGAATACTTCCGTGACGGGCGATGCTGGGCGGGAATTGAAATTGGTGAGGGAGGAAGTGCGGAGGAGGGGGATATGAGAGGGGTTTTCACCGAGCCAGCACCCAAATATCGTGCTTTCCAGAGGGGGCTTTGGTCTTGTGGGCGTTTTCTTGCCCATCAAACCTAACCTCTCCTTGACCGCCAACAGGTCGCTTCGCAAAACAAAAGCCCGCGACACAAACCCAGACCTCGATGCCCCATTGATTGTTTATTGTTCATTGCTGATTGCTCATCGTTTATCATTCATCGTTCATCATTAAAGTAAAAGTAGTGGAATACAGACCGAGCGAAATCGAGCCAAAGTGGCGAAAGTGGTGGAAAGACAACAGCACCTACAAAGTTGTCAATCAAGGAGACAAGCCAAAATACTACATCCTTGACATGTTCCCGTACCCCTCGGGAGCGGGGCTGCACGTCGGTCACCCCTTGGGCTATATCGCATCTGACATACTCGCCCGCTACAAACGGCAGCGCGGCTTCAATGTGCTGCACCCAATGGGCTACGATTCCTTCGGGCTGCCCGCCGAACAATACGCCATCCAGACCGGCCAGCACCCCGCCATCACTACCGAGCAAAACATAGCCCGCTACCGCGAGCAGATGGACAACATCGGCTTCTGCTTCGACTGGGACCGCGAAGTGCGCACCTCCGACCCTGCTTTCTACAAATGGACGCAATGGATATTTATCCAACTTTTCAACCACTACTACGACCTCACGGCTGACAAGGCCCTGCCCATCAGCGAACTCGAAAAGCGCATTGCCCAATCTGGCAACGCCAACATCCGCGCCATTTGCGACGACGATACGCCCAGCGTTTCGGCAGCAGAATGGAACGCCATGAGCGAGCACGAGCAGCAACTTTTCCTCCTCAAATACCGCATCACCTTCCCCGGCGAAGAGTATGTGAACTGGTGCGCCGGCCTCGGCTCGGTGCTGAGCAACGACGAGGTGAAAGACGGCGTGAGCGAGCGCGGCGGCCACCCCGTGGAGCGCAAACTGATGAAACAATGGGTGATGCGCATCACGGCCTACGCCGACAGATTGCTCGAGGGGCTGAACACGATTGACTGGCCCGAATCCATCAAAGAACAACAGCGCAACTGGATAGGCAAATCGGTTGGTGCGTCCGTCAAATTCCGTGTGGATGGATTCGACGATTTGCACATCGAGGTTTTCACCACCCGCATTGACACGATTTGCGGCGCAACGTTCATGGTCATCGCCCCGGAACTCGATTTGGTAAAAACCCTCAGCACCGACGAGCAGCGCACCGATGTGGAGGGTTACATCAAATGGACTGCCTCCCGCACAGAGATAGAGCGGATGTCCGAGACCCGCAAAGTGACGGGCGTTTTCACTGGCTCCTACGCCATCAATCCCGCCAACGGCGAGCGCATCCCGATCTGGATCGCCGATTATGTGCTGGCAGGCTACGGCACAGGCGCGGTGATGGCCGTCCCGTCCGGCGACCAGCGCGATTGGAATTTTGCCCAAGAGTTCAAACTCCCCATCGTGCCCATCATGGACAGCCAAAAAGATTTGGACATGGCCGCCGACCCCAGCAAGGAAGGCCGCTACATCAATTCAAGCCTGATCAATGGAATGACCTACGCGGAAGCTGTGCCGACTTTGATAAACTGGCTGGAAGCGCAGGGGCTTGGGCGCGGAAAAACGCAGTACAAACTCCGCAACGCGGTTTTCAGCCGCCAACGCTATTGGGGCGAACCCGTGCCGGCCCATTGGGAGCACGACGTGCCGTACATGATTGACGAAACAGCACTGCCGCTGGTGCTGCCCGCCGTGGACAAATACTTGCCCACCGAAACGGGCGAACCGCCGCTCGCCAGAGCAAAAGGCTGGAAATACGAACTCTCCACCATGCCCGGCTGGGCGGGGTCGTCATGGTATTTCTACCGCTACATGGACCCGCTCAACGACCGCGAGTTTTGCTCAAAAGCCGCCATGGATTATTGGCAAAAGGTGGATTTCTATATCGGCGGCTCCGAACACGCCGTGGGCCACTTGCTGTACAGCCGTTTTTGGAATCAGTTCTTGCACGATTTGGGGCTGGTGCCGCACCGCGAGTTTGCCCAAAAGTTGGTGAACCAAGGCATGATACAAGGCCGCTCCAACTTTGTCTATCGTGCCAAAGAGCGGTTTTTTGAAGAATACCTAATGCTGAAGGTGCTGCGACCCTTCTTCTCCGAAGAGGGGCCGATGGCTATTTCGGAGCCAAATTTTGAGGAGCAAATCAAGTACGATTTCGCGTTTGAGACCAACAACCTCGTCATCGAAGTCACCTCCACGAAACAGCTGGACAAGATCGAGCGCATCCGCAGGACTGCGCTCGCCGACGGCAAACGCCTCATGGTGCTGTACACGGAGGAATTGACCGACCATATCAACGAGCCGGAGGCCATCGCCGAAAAGGTGCGCCGCGCATTGGCCAGTCGAGAGAATTTCATCGCCACTTCGGAGCAGCATTCCGGCGAACAACTCTTCGTTTCGCACAGCCTTTTGCACAAGTACAGCCCCGACGTGGTGACGAAACTCCATGTGGACGTGAACATGGTGGACAACGATATGCTGGATTTGGAGAAGGCTCGCCGAACGCCGCAGTTCGCAAACGCCAACTTCAAACTCGATGCAACGGGAAAATACGCCTGCTCCTGGGAGGTGGAGAAAATGTCGAAATCGAAGTTCAACGTCGTCAACCCCGATGACATCATAGCCGAGCACGGGGTGGATTGCTTTCGGATGTTCGAGATGTTCCTCGGCCCCATCACCGACGCAAAACCTTGGAACACAAAAGGCATCACGGGCGTGAGCGGCTTTCTGCGCAAGTTCTGGGGCTTGTTTTTTGAAGGGGAAACCTTCCGGGTCACCGACGACGCGCCCGACCGCGACGAACTGCGCATCCTCCACACGTGCATCAAAAAAGTGACCGACGACATCGAGCGGATGAGCATGAACACCTGCGTCAGCCACTTCATGATCGCCACCAACGACCTCCGCAGCCTCAAATGCGCCAAACGCGCCGTGCTCGAGCCGCTCGTCACCATGCTCTCGCCCTTTGGCCCGCACTTCGCCGAAGAACTCTGGCACAGACTCGGCCACAACACTACCGTTTGTGATGCCGTTTGGCCCGTGCACGACGACGAACACCTCAAAACCGACAGCGTGAACTATCCCATCCAGATCAACGGGAAACTCCGCGCCACCATCGAACTGCCCGCCGCCATCACCGCCGTGGAGGCAGAAAAAGCGACTTTGGAACTCGAGCAAGTGCAACGATGGCTGGAAGGCAACACGCCCAAAAAGGTGGTGTTCGTGCCTGGGCGGATGATCAATGTGGTGGTGTGAGCGGCTGTACCGGCGGCTTTAGCCGCCGGGTGACCGGCAATTCTGGCCTTCATCCAAGCATCCCGGCGGCTAAAGCCGCCGGTACATTCACGCCAACACGTACGCTGTCGGCTCATTTCTGCGTCACAAACACCCAAGCCAGCATCCCCAGCGCCAGCAGGAACAGCCCCACTCCCGCCAGCAGCAGCCGGTATTTGTGCCGCACGCTCGCCCGATGCACCCGCTCGATGTCTGCCGCCGACTGAGACACCTGCTCCCAGCGCAAGGGGAAAATCACGAACAGCGTAGCCACCAACGACAGCAGCCAAAACAGGCAGGCCACCGTGACCCCCGCACCGTCGGCAGCACGGCGGAACACCTCCTCGTCGCGCGAGATAAAAATGGTGAAGGCAATAGAAATCAGGCCGCTCAGGTACTTGGCGGCCTCTTCCAATCGCTTGGGCGTTTCCTGCTCGCTCGTGCGGCGGAAGATGTGCCAAGCCTCCTCGTCGGGGGTGGCGAAGCGGCCGCGAAGGGGGGCGGGCGGGGTTTCTTTTTCCGGTTGATTCATGCCAAAAAGTGATTTGCCAAAAAGTCGCACCTTTACCGTGTAATTAGGCAGAAACGTTTCGGACGTACAGTGGAAGGATGCTTCAATGTTATTCACACGCTGCTGAATGCAAAGCCGGTTGCTCACGCAATCGGCTTTTTTATTTTGGTTTTTCCGGGAAAGGCCATGCACCGCCGCCGCCCTTCAATGGCCTGTCATTCTTGCTGACTCCCCAGGGAATATCGAAGGTCAGCAGCCCCTTGTGGGTGCATTGCGGGTTGGGGCAGGCGACCTGCACTTCGGTCATGCCCAAGCCTTCAACATGGAAAGGTCGCTGGAAGGTGTGGTTTTTCTCGCAGGGGCAGTGGAGGGTGATGGTTACTTTTTCGGACATGGTGTGGTCAGTTTTTGGTTGATAAAAAATCAAGAATTCATACTCTGGACAATCGCTTCGAAACGCGGCTGCCCTATTTTCTCGATGACCTTGCTAAGCCAATTTTTAACGATTTGCACATTTGGCGAGCCGATTTTATCAAGAACCTGATACGCCTGCCACAACTGTGGCACAGCCTCTTCGAAACGGTTTTGTTCAAAAAGCATGGTGCCCATGTTATTCAGTACACTGCCTTCACCCGCACGGTCGCCGACTTCTCGACAGATTTTCAAATCCATTTCAGCATAACGAAAGGCTTCGTCGTAGTTCTTTTTTGCCTGATGAATTTGACCAATATTGCCGAGGGTTGCACTCTCGCCCAGCCGGTTGCCAACTTCTTGCATTATTTTCAAACTGTGCTGCAAATAGTGCAGCGCTATGTCATATTCATCCCGGGCTTGGTGTATCAGGCTAATGTTGTTCAGCGTTGCGCCCTCCCCCTTTCGGTCACCGATTTCCTGTCTAATTTTTAAACTTTGCTGCCAATAGCGTAAGGCCGTGTCGTAGTCGCCATTGGAATAGGCAATTACCGCGATATTGTTCAGTGTTACCCCTTCGCCTTGTCGGTCGCCGATTTCCTCTCTAATTTTCAAACTTTGCTGCAAGTACTTTAGTGCCGTAATAAAATCGCCTTTGTTGGAGTGTATTTGGCTGATGTTGTTGAGGGTACTGCCCTCGCCGTCATAGTCGGCGATTTCCTGCTGAATTTTCAAACTTTGCTCCAAATAGTGTAAGGCAGTGTCGTAGTCGCCTTTGTCATTGGATATGGTAGCGAGGCTATTTAGTGCCATCGCCTCGCCCTTTCGATCACCGATTTCCTGACCGATTTTCAAACTTTGCTGCAAGTAATGCAACGCAGTATCGAACTTACCCTGTGTTGAGTATATTTGGCCGATGTTTGTCAAGATTCTGCTTTCGCCCTCACGGTGGTGCATTCGTTGGGAGTAAGCCAAAGCTCTGTCCAGAAAATGCAGCGCGGCATCGAGATTTCCAGCAACCCGAAAAAGAAAGCCGAGGCGATTTAGCACCCTCCCGTCGGTCTGCTCGCCTACTAGCGCTTCCGTCCGTTGTGCAAAGTCGAAGGCACGCTGGAATTGTTGCACGTCATCGTAAAAGCTGCTCAGTGTGTTCCCAATCACGTTCACCCGCTCCACATTTCCCGCCCGCTCGTAGTGAAAAAAGGCTTCTTCAAAATCAGCCAAATTTTGGCGGTTCATGTCTTTTTGAACCTTCTCAAAATACGCCCCCGCCCGCTCGTCATCGAACTTCGGCGCATTTTGCACAGCAGGTCGCAGATTCAACAATCAAATGCAACGGGCGGGTAGCAGGGTAAGCGGTTAAAAAGAGGGCTTTAAAAGCGGATAACCGAGATATTTTTGGGCGGCAAAACTCAACAAAAATATGGCTCAGTTAT
>JBJXFT010000048.1:0-11589 GCA_046155725.1 Saprospiraceae bacterium | reverse complement strand
AAAGAACTTCAAGATAATATCGCTCCCCATCAGGCCCTCCAACTCTTGCGCGACGGAAACGCGCGATTTGTAAGCAACTTGAAAATGAACCGCAACCTGCTCCAACAGGTGAACGAAACCATGGAAGGCCAGCACCCTTTCGCAGTGATACTGAGTTGCATTGACTCGCGCACGAGCGCGGAACTGATCTTCGACCAAGGTTTGGGCGATGTTTTCAGCATCCGAATCGCGGGGAATATCCTGAACGACGACATCCTCGGCTCCATGGAATTTGCCTGCAAAGTGGCAGGCGCGAAAATCGTTGTCGTGCTCGGCCACACCAAATGCGGGGCCATCAAAGGAGCCTGCGACCATGTGGAAATGGGCAACCTCACGGGCTTGCTCCGCAAAATCCAGCCAGCCATGGAGCGTACTCCCTACACCAACGGCACCCTCTTCGCCTACCCCAATGCGGTGGCGGCCAGCAACGTGCATCATGTGATGGACGAGATACCACAACGCAGCCCGATGCTGAACGAGATGATAGAGGCGCACCAGATCGCCATCGTGGGCGGGATGTACGACGTGGAGACGGGGCGCGTGGATTTTTTTGAACACCCCCATCTCTTCTGATTCGAGGAAATCTGATAAATAGGCTTGTTGCGACGGGAGGGCTTGCGGACTTGAATTTCCAATAGGCCCGCTCGGCGCAACAGGCTTCTTCAACACCTACGCCACACAAACATGACACATCATACATTATTGGAAGCGGTGCCACAGCAAGCAAGGGGGTTTGACGAAAATCATGTGCTGCACGAGTTAAAGCACTTCTTGCCCACGCAAACGCCGCTCAAAGATTTCATCCACCACAACAGCCTCCACGCTTTTCAGTCTTTGACATTCTACGATGCCATTTTCAAGGCATCCAAAATCTTTGGCTTTAAAGTCACCTTCAATTTGGCGGAATACCGGGGGCTGCACCGCATCGGGCGCATCCGGGAGGATATTTTGGACAAAGTCATCACTGACCGCAAAGGGGCAGCCAATCTCGCAGATTGGAAAGAAAAGGTGCTGCACCAAGGCTACGACGAAACAAACCGCCCGCGCATTGGGCAACTGCGCGCCAACTGGAAAACGGCCTATCGGATTGACTTGGACAATCTGGTGCAGCCGCTCCTGTTCCGCATATTGGGCAGTTACTTGGATCAGGGTATCGCGCTTTGGCATTTCCCATTTGAAGACAAGGGGTTGCTCAACGCTGTGCGGGAATTGGAGCGCGCGAGTTTTAGCAGTTTTTTCAAATCGAAGCGCGTTCGGAATCTTCTTTTGGACAAGGAAAACTGCACGATATCTCAACTGCTGAACCTCGTGGTCGGCGACGAAGCCTTTTTCGAGCAATACCTTTTTGACCAACAATTCAGCCATCGCGGGTGGTCGGGAATGGCGGCGGCCTTGGAAGCACAGCCCAACGTGAACCTTTACCCAAAAAAGATTGAGCTGCGCGACTTGATCATTTTGGAATTGCTACTCGAGATAGATGCCCTGGACGGGCACTTGGGCAAGGGTTGGCAACCGCTTTGCCAAAAAATAAAACCCCAGCCCACGGACTTGTTCGCTGATTTGGAGCCAACGGAACTGCACGACGTGTACCGAATTTGGCAAGACGCTTTTGAATGGAGCTACTACGACGAGGTGCTGGCGGGTTTGCGACAATTGAAAATTGGTCGGGCAAAATTGGCAAGAACGCACAAGCATTTTCAAGCCATTTTTTGTATTGACGAACGGGAGGACTCCCTGCGCCGGCATTTGGAAGCGATGGACAAGGACTGCGAAACGCTCGGCAGCCCCGGCTTTTTTGGTGTAGAATTTTACTTCCAGCCCGAAAACGGCAAGTTTTACGAAAAACTCTGTCCCGCGCCCGTCACGCCAAAATACCTCATCAAAGAAAGCGGCACCAACAGCCACCGGCAACACGAACTGCTGTACACCAAAAAGTCGCACACGCTGCTGTGGGGTTTGTTGGGCACGCTCTCGCTCGGCATTGTGGCGGCGGCAAAGTTGTTCCTCACGGTTTTCAGGCCCAAAATGAGCCCAGCCATTTCCAATGCGTTCGCGCACATGAACGTGGACGGCCAATTGACCATCGAAAACAAAAGCCCGGAAGACCGCGAAAACGACTTGCAAATCGGTTTTACGGTGGAGGAGATGGCTGCGCGGGTAGGGGGGCTTTTGCGCGGCATCGGGATGGTCGAAGATTTTTCCCCGCTCGTGTATGTGGTGGCGCACGGCTCGAGCAGCGCCAACAACCCGCACCACGGGGCGCACGATTGTGGGGCTTGCAGCGGGCGGCCCGGCTCGGTGAATGCACGGGTGTTCGCCATGATGGCAAATCATCCGAGAGTCAGGGAAATATTGGCGGCGAAAGGCTTGTCAATTCCCACCGATACACAATTCATCGGAGCCTTGCACGACACAGCTGCCGACGAAATCGCCTTTTACGAGGAGCATATCCTGTCAGAGAAAAACGCTACTGCGCACCGCAAAAACAAGGACACTTTCGAGCGCGCGCTGGATTTGAATGCCCAAGAACGTTCGCGCCGATTCGCTTCCATCAATACCAAAGCCGACATCCGCAATGTGCGCGAAGCCATCCGCCGCCGCTCGGTGTCGCTGTTCGAGCCGCGCCCCGAACTGGGCCACGGCACCAATGCGCTGTGCTTCGTCGGGCATCGGGAATTGACCAAAGGCTTGTTCCTGGACCGCCGGGCTTTTATGAATTCCTACGATCACCGCACCGACCCTGAGGGCAAACTCCTGCTCGGTGTGATGCGGCCCCTGCCCGTGGTGTGCGGCGGCATCAACTTGGAATACTATTTCTCGCGCTTGGACAATTACAAACTCGGCGCTGGCACCAAGCTCCCGCACAACGTGATGGGTCTTATCGGTGTAGCCAACAGCAGCGATGGCGACTTGCGACCCGGTTTGCCTTTGCAAATGATTGAAGTCCACGACCCGGTTCGGCTTCTGATTTTGGTGGAACACCGCCCGGAGGTGGTGCTTAAAACCATCCAGACTGAACCCGCCGTGTACGAGTGGTTCGAAAACGGGTGGGTGCATCTGGTGGCGATAGACCCGGATACCGATCAGTTTTTCTATTTCAAAAATGGAAAGTTCGAGCATTATGTGCCGCTTGCCAAGCAGGTGTGCTCAGCCGACGACATGAATAAACTGATCAAAACGGCCAAAGAAATGGATACCAATTTCATCCTCGATGCCACGCAGGAAAACCTGCCGGTGCACGTGATGGAATGATGAATGATGGAATGATGAATTACCCCATTATCAAATTATCCTATTATCAAATTCAGATTAGATGAACCAGTTTTTGCCTTACTTCATACTGCTCCCCTTGGTGGGCTTGGTGCTGTGCGCACTAGCCCCAAAAAGGAAAGAGACGCTCCTTTTTGGCATTGCCATCACGACGGTGGCGTTGCACATCCTCGGCATCGGCACATTTTCCATATTGTGGATACTAGATGGCTGCCCTGCGCTTTTTTACGAAGGCCCGACGCTTTACCAGACCCACGACTCGCATTTTGCGATTGACTTTTATTTTGACGGCATCACGGCGGTGTATGGCGCGGTGGCTTCGGTGCTGACGTTTTTGGTGATGATTTTCAGCCGCTACTATATGCACCGCGATGGGGGCTTTAAACGCTTTTTTAGCAACGTGCTGTTTTTCTATTGGGGGCTGAACATCGTGCTGTTTTCGGGCAATTTCGAGACGATGTTCATTGGCTGGGAAATTCTGGGCGTGACTTCGTTTTTCTTGATCGCTTATTATCGTGACCGTTATTTGCCTATAAAAAACGCGCTGAAAGTGGTGTCGCTCTACCGTGTGGCCGATGTGGCGCTGTTGATCAGCATCTGGCTCGTCCACCATGCTTTTGAGCGGAACATCACCTTTGCCGACCTGCTGGATACGCAAATGCTGAGCGCACAGTTCGCAGCGCAACCGATTTACCCGATCCTCATTTCGGGGATTTTCTTGCTGGCGGCCATGGTCAAGTCGGCGCAAATGCCCTTCTCTTCTTGGCTGCCGCGTGCCATGGAAGGTCCGACTACTTCGAGCGCGATTTTCTATGGCTCACTCTCGGTACACATAGGTGTGTTTTTGTTGCTGCGCACGTTCCCGATTTGGGAGGGCAGCGAGATTTTTCGGGGTATTGTTATTGCCGTCGGTTTGCTCACGAGCATCATGGCGACGCTTACGGCGCGGGTGCAGTCCACGGTGAAAACCCAGATTGCCTACTCCTCCATTGCCCAAATCGGGCTGATGTTCATGGAAGTGGCCTTGGGCTGGCACACGCTGGCGCTGATCCACTTTGCGGGCAATGCCTTTTTGCGGAGTTATCAATTGCTGGTGTCGCCTTCGGTATTGAGTTACTTGATCCACGATCAGTTTTTCAATTTCATCCCCCCGCAGCACCACATCAGCAATTCCTTCTGGGGAAAATTGAAACTGAGCATCTATGTGCTGAGCATCAAAGAATGGAATTTTGACACGCTGATGTACCGCTTTTTGTGGAGCCCGTTGAAGCAGGCGGGAAGGGCATTGGGCTTTATTTCGGTCAATTGGGTTGCTTTCGTGTTTGCCCCTATCTTTTTCGCTGGCCTCTATCTGGTCTATAACAGGGAAATAGTTTCCCCTGCCGTCATGGATTACCTGCCCTCTGTGATGGCCGTCTTTGGCATTTTGGTTGGGTTGAAAGCATTTGCCGAACGGGGCAAAGCGCAGGTGAACTGGCTGTTCGTGATCATGAACCAATTGTTCTCAGCCTTGTCCATTGGCCTCAATGAGGAATTTGAGCACGGGCAGGTGCTGCTGTTCTTGAGTGGTATTGTGGTTTCTGGTGCGGTCGGTTTTTGGTGCATCAGGCGATTGGAGCGTTCGGGCGAGTCGGTGAAGTTGGATCGTTTTCAGGGTCATTCCTATTTCCACCCACGCTTGGCCTTTGTGTTTGTGCTGGCTTGTCTGGGTTTGTCGGGTTTCCCCATCACGCCTACTTTCATTGGGGAGGATTTGCTGCTGGGGAACATTGAGGATCATCAGTTTTCCCTGCTTGCCCTCACGGCGTTGAGCCTGATTCTGGATGGCTTGGCGGTGTTCCGCATTTATGCCCGGTTGTTCTTGGGGCCGAATGAGAAGGGCTACCACGAAGTGGCGTTCCGGTCGTCGTGACCACGCCACTTAGACAGTTTCACACAACGACGCAACGCCACGACGAATGATTTGAGCCTGCCGCTACCAAGCGGTGGGCTTTTTATTTTTCGAGATGCTTGTTCGGTTTGTGTTTTTTTCAACCTTTGCCATTCTTCATCACGAACAAAACGACATGGCTGTTTCTAATTCTCAACCCGCCGGCACAGATACCAAACCCCTCCTTTCCACCCGCAGCATCTGGAACATGAGCGTGGGATTCCTTGGCATCCAAGCGGGATTCGCGCTGCAAAACGGCAATGCCAGCAACATTCTCCAACGCTATGGCGCGGACGTGCACGAACTGCCCAACTTCTGGCTCGTGGCCCCCATCATCGGTATGATTGTACAGCCCATCATCGGGCATTACTCTGACCATACTTGGAATCGTTGGGGTCGGCGGAAACCTTATTTTCTGGCGGGCGCCATCGCCGCTTGCTTTGGCATGATGCTGATGCCCAATGCTGGGATACTGGCCGCCGCGCTCCCGCTCGTGCTCATGGGCGCGGGGATGTTGATGATCATGGACGCGGCTTTCAACGTGGCGATGGAGCCGTTCCGGGCTTTGGTGGCAGATAAATTGCCTTCCTCGCAGCGCACCATGGGCTTTTCGGCACAAACCGCGCTCATTGGGATCGGGGCAGTAATAGGCTCGTGGCTGCCTTGGTTTTTGGCAAAAAAAGTGGGTGTGGCGGATACGGCTGCCGAGGGCTTGGTGCCAGAAAACGTGAAGTGGGCCTTCTATATCGGCGGCATTCTTTTGCTCGCGGCCATCCTCTGGACTGTCTTTACGACCAAGGAATATTCGCCCGAAGAACAAGCCCGCTATTCAGGCGAACAAGAGATAAAGCAAGCCAAAGGCGGATTAGCGAGTATTTGGGATGACTTGAAAAATATGCCCAGCACCATGCGCCAACTTGGTTGGGTGCAATTTTTCTCTTGGTTCGCCCTGTTTTCGATGTGGGTGTTCACCGGCCCTGCCATTGCGCACCACGTTTACGGTTGTGCCATTGACGACAATAGTTCGCAAGCCTTCAGCGATGCGGGCAACTGGACGGGTATTATTTTCGGGGTCTATAATGGCGTGTCAGCGGTTTTTGCCCTGTGTTTGCCTTACATCGCTCGGCGGATTGGCCGGAAAAAAACGCACTCGCTGGCCTTGGTTTGTGGCGGTATTGGATTGATTTCAATCTACTTTGCCAATTCTCCAAACTTCCTCCTTTTCTCGATGGTAGGCGTTGGTATCGCTTGGGCGAGCATTTTGGCCATGCCTTACGCGATGTTGGCGGGCTCGATCCCGGCACACAAAATGGGGGTGTACATGGGCATTTTCAACTTTTTTATCACCGTCCCGCAAATCGTGAGTGGCATTGTCAACCGCCCGATTGTCAAATACCTGTACGGCAACAACTCCATTTATGCCATCGTGATGGGCGGGGTGTTTTTCCTGCTGGCAGCAGCAGCCGTGCGCTTTGTGGAGGACAAGGATGATGGGGTAATTTGATAATGAGATAATGGGGTAATGGGGTAATTGGATAATGAGATAATGGGCGCGCACCCTCTTTGCAAAATTGGAGGTTCGACTTAAAGTCGAACCTCCAATTATTCCCCCCCATTCCCTGCCTACCGGCAGGCAGGCGCATTCCGCATTCCGCATTCTTTTACAGCCGCTTTTTCTCAATCAACCGCAACAAGTCGTCGCGGTAGTTTTTGCCGATGGGGAGGAGTTTCGGTTTTTCTTTTTCCGATACCTCCACCATGTTGCCCTCTATGGCCAGCACTTTGTCCATCGCCACGATAAACGAGCGGTGGATGCGGCGGAACAGGTGCTTGGGCAAGCGCTCTTCCAAGTTTTTCATGGTCTGGAGCGTGATGACGCGCCCGTGTACGAGGCGGATGATGACGTAATCCTTCAGCCCTTCGATGTAGATGATGTCATCGAAATTGACTTTCACGAGTTTCTTGTCGGCTTTCACAAAAAAGAAATCAAGCCCATCGTTCATGGCGGGCGAGCCACTTTGCGCGTGTTCCATGCTGGCCAATTCGGCCTGCTCCACGGCCTTGTTCACGGCTTTCATAAACCGCTCTAAGGAAATGGGCTTGAGCAAATAGTCCAGTGCGTTGAGGTCGAAACCCTGAATGGCGTAGTTTGGGTAGGCGGTCGTGAACACCACCATGGGCGGGTCGGTGAGCGTTTTTACAAAGTCAATGCCGGTAAGTTGGGGCATCTGGATGTCGAGAAACATCAGGTCAATTTGGTTGGTTTTCAGGGCCTCATTGGCTTCGAGGGCATTGGAACAGCGCTTTACGAGGCGGAGTTCGGCGGGCATTTGGGAGATGTAGGTTTCGAGCACGTCGAGTGCCAGTGGTTCATCGTCAACAATAAGGACGTTCAGCATAAAAATAAGGTTTGAAGGTTTGAGGGTTTCTGGTTTCTGGTTTCGGGTTTGGGGATTTCTGGTTTGGGGGTTTCGGGTTTGAGGGTTTCTGGTTTGGGGGTTTCGGGTTTGAGGGTTTCGGGTTTGAGGGTTTCGGGGCGAACCAGAAACCTTCAAACCCCCAAACCCTCAAACCCCATCCACCATGCGGCCTAAGCCTCCGAGGATGCTGCCTTCTTCTTTACCGCCACCGCCATAAGAAGCTATTTTGGCGGCCAAACGGCTCACGGGGAGGGACTGGAGCCACACTTTGCCAGGCCCGCGCAGCACTGCGAAGAACAAGCCTTCGCCGCCGAACACCATGTTGCGGATGCCTTTCACGAACTGGATGTCATAGTCCACTTGCTGGGTGAAAGCCACGATGCAGCCCGTGTCCACGCGCAGGGTTTCGCCCGCACGGAGTTCGCGCTCCAAGATGTAGCCGCCTGCGTGCACGAATGCCATGCCGTCGCCTTCGAGTTTTTGCATGATGAAACCCTCGCCGCCAAAAAGGCCGGTGCCAAGTTTGCGCTGGAATTCGATGCCGATCTGAACACCTTTCGCCGCGCAGAGGAAGGAGTCTTTTTGGCACACGATTTTGCCGCCGAGTGTTTGCAAATCCATCGGGACGATCTTGCCCGGGTAGGGCGAAGCAAAAGTGACGCGCTGTTTGTCGCCGCCGTGGTTGGTGTAGGTGGTCATAAAAAGGCTTTCGCCCGTGAGGAGGCGTTTTCCGGCGGTCATAAGTTTGCCAAAAAAGCCTTCGGTGCGGCCGCTCGCGTCGCCGAACACGGTAGCCATCTCGATCATGTTGTCCATGAACATGAAACTGCCCGATTCGGCAATCACTGTTTCCTGCGGGTCCAGTTCTATCTCGACGCACTGCATTTCTTCGCCGTAGATTTTGTAGTCAATTTCGTGATTTCTTCTCATTGTTGATTTGAGTAGGTGCGTATTTGTTGATTTGTCACGCGGATTGTGATGGCGCGTTCGCGCTCATTTATTTGAATCGCGGGCAAAAGTGGACAATGGGGCGTATGGCAAGTTTGTGTTTCCCGACGAGGGTCGGCTTTTTGTCGCTGAAACGGATTGTTTGAGGAGAAAAGCAAAACGGAGTCTGCTTCGGATAGGCTGTTATAGTCAACGCAAAGTGCCTGCCTGTCGGCAGACAGGGTTTTGAAAAACGAACTGCGCTCAAGCGTTGATTTCCAATCGAATCAATCGGGTTCAATCTTCAAAAATCGAATCATTCGACCATAATGTCACTCCTTCTCTGGGAAATACTGCTTGATCAATTTTTTATACTCCGGCTTGCCGCGCTGCGCAGCCAGCCCCGCCTCGTTTTTCAACCGCTCGTAATCTTTGAACCCCTTTTGAAAAGCGGTTTCCAGGTAGCGCAACGTTTGTTCTGATGGCTGCTTTGAAGCCAAGGCCAATTGAAAATAGCCCTCGGGGTCATCGGGTTTCAAGGTTGTGTAATCGTTGAGCCACTTTGTGGATCTGTCGGGCAGGTTTTTTTTCAGATAGAGTTCGCCAAGGTTGCGATAAGCCAAGTGATACTGCGGGCTTAATGCTATTGCTTTTAGAAAATAAGCCTCGGCATCCTCCAATCTCCCCACTTTCATGGCCACATCCCCCAAGTTTGTGCACACCTCTGGGTCATTGGGGTTGCGCTTTTGGTATTCCATCCATTCGCGCTCCGCTTGCGCATAATCGTTTTTGTGGTAGTAGTAAAGCCCAAGGTTCAAATACGCATTGAGGTATTCTGGGTCGTTGGCAATGGTTTTCCTAAAGCGGTGGGCGGCTTTTTCTGGTTCTTCTTTTTCCAAATAGACATAGCCGAGGTTGAATTGCGCCAAAGCGAAAGTGCTGTCCAAACCGACCGCAGTCAGGCCAGCGCGCTCGGCTGCTTCAAGTTGTTCTATTTCTGGGTAGGTAGTGCAGAGGTTGACCCAAGGCAGCACCCAAGTCGGCGAGAACCGCACGGCCTTGTTGAAATACCCTATGGACTGCTCGTAATGCTTGAGCCGCCGCGCCAACAGCCCCAACTCATTGTAGGCGTAGGCGGCGGTAGAGTCGAGGCGCAGGGTTTTTTCCTGAAACGGAATGGCCGCTTTGAAAAGCAGCGTGTCGTTGCCGTTGCGCTCCCCTTGCAAGCGGAGGTTGAAGCCTGTGAAATAGTATTCCTGGGCTTTCAGTTGGGAGTGCATGAAATTGTCTTTGCCAAACAGTTCTGCCGACTTCTCCAGGTATTGCGGGTAAAGGCGGTAGCGGCTGTCGTCGAGCCGCCAGCGCCGGCGCATTTCGCGGGGGTCGGCGGAGAGGTACTCGTTGATGGCTTTTTGGGCATCATCCTTCAGCGCAGCAGCGAGCAGGAGGCGCATCGGGTCTTTTTGAGACTGCAAGGACGGTCGGTCTTTTATCTCTTGGTAAATGCTGTACGCCGCGCCATTTTCAGGATAGAGCAAATGCCCCGTGCGCAATGCCTCTTCAAACTGCCTGTAAAGCCGCAGGGTAGCAGAATCCAAAACAGGCACATTTTTGCTGGCGGCTGGGGCTGCCGGCTCGCTTTGCTGCGGGCTGTTTTTTTTCCGCATAGCGGCAATGGTAGCCGCGTCCACCTGTGCGACGACCATGTTTTTGTTTCCAACGGTCATGGGGGATTGAGGGCGCAAGGCAAGGGTGGCCCTTTGCACACTGTCGTACAAAAAGCCTTCGATTTCGCGCAGCGTCACCTGTCGGTCCTCGTTCTCGTCGGCAAGCCCGCGCAAGCCGTCGAGCAAAAAATAAGAAAAAACGCTGTGGCCTTCGCCCCAATCCTCGCTTTCCAAGGAAACCTCGTCGGGCTGGCACGACATGATTTTCACTTCTTTGGCAAATTGGCTCGACAAGGCGATTGCCGTGGCCTTCGAGCCTTTGATTTCGCTGCCGGCCAAATGGCCCGCCCGACAAGCGTCCGCGATGAGCAGCACTTCCACCCCCTTTTGCTCCGATAGTTTTTTGACAATTCTTTCCAAGAAAAATATGGCGATGGCGCCTCCGGCCATGTAAGTAGTCTTTTGGGCATCGTAGGCAAGGAGAAATCCGAGGTCGGTCATTTCGGTCTCCACATCGCCGTGGCCGGAGAAATAGATGATGGCTTTGTCGCCTTCGTGGCTGGCTTCCACGAGCCAAGTGAAGGCCGAGCCTATGAGGCCCTGCGTTGCTTTTTCATTCGTGAGCAATTTGATGTTGTCTTCCCGGACGCTGCCGCCGGCGGGCGAGCGGAGGTATTGGGCAAAAGACTCCGCGTCCCTGTGGGCAAAGCGCAGGTCGGCGATGTTTTCGTAGTTGGAAATGCCGACCACGACAGCCCTCGTAGTGGATTGGGGCAGCATCGGCTCTATTTGCGCCGACGCTTTGGGGCAAAAAAGCAAGAGCGCGAAGAAGAGCGGGTTGCATGAAAACTTTGTTGCTAAAATCAAGAGTCGGAGTGTGGGCATGACTTTCATTTTTTGTTTTTCAAACCGAAACGACCTCGTTCGGCGCGAAGAAATTGGGAGAAATTCCCCGCAAAAAAATCTGCTGCGAAAGTCGTTGCTTTGCCTAACATTTTGTGCTAACCAAACGCGAAATACCATTCACTATGAAAAAACATCTCTTGCTCGCAGCTGCCTTTGCTTTTTGCTGCGCAATCACTGCCCAAGCCCAAGCCACGTTCCCATTGATTCAAAAAGCCGGGGACGCACACTCTCAGACCACCCCTTCCGAACAAGAAAAGAAACTCCAAAGGGCGCGTGCGGTCTATGACAGATTGGTGGCGGCACGGGGCGATTCGCGTTACCCCGTCCCCACGCTCACGCTCGGAACCGCCGAACAAAATGGCGCAATCATGTACTACGGCGTACCAGAAATCATGCTCGAAGAAAAAGCCTACGACGTGTGCGCCAGTTT
>JBJXFT010000038.1:0-5972 GCA_046155725.1 Saprospiraceae bacterium | reverse complement strand
ATCAGCAACTCCTAAAAGAAGCCCGCGAAACCAACGACACCCGCCTGCTGGAAGATTTGAAAAATGATGGGTGGTAACTTTCCGAAAGTTTTAAACTTTCGGAAAGTTTGATTCCTAAAAAAGCACACCAACGAAATGACGAACAACGAAATAGCCCTACAGCCCGGCCTTTGCTACCACATTTTCAACCACGCAAATGGTTTTGAAAACCTGTTTGTCAAAGAGGGGAACTACCAGTATTTCTTGAAAAAATATGCCCAGCATATCCACCCCGTCGCCGATACGTTCGCATACTGTCTGATGCCAAATCATTTTCATTTTTTGGTAAGGGTAAAATCGTTGGCGGAGATTCAACTTTCCGAAAGTTCAAAACTTTCGGAAAGTTCGGCGCTTCTTTCGGAAAGTTCGCTCGCGCTTTCAGAAAGTACGGTGTCTCTTAAAATCAGCAAGCGGTTTGCCAACCTGTTCAGTGCGTATGCTCAAGCCTTCAATAAGCAACAGAACCGCAAGGGCAGCCTGTTTGTCAGCAATTTCAAGCGAAAGGAAGTGTCTGACGATTGGTATTTTGCTCGTTTGGTGCATTACATCCACTACAACCCGGTCAAGGATGGATTTGTGTCTCACCCAGCGGAGTGGCCGCACTCATCATTCATGAGCCTGCTTTCTGAAAAACCTACTCGCTTGTTGCGAGAAGAAACAGTAGCATTCTTTGGCGACCGCAATGCTTTCCTACAAGCCCATAACATCGAACCTGATGACCGATTTTTGAAAATCGTCAGTGAGTGGTTTTGAGCATTGACGAACTTTCCGAAAGTTTGAAACTTTCGGAAAGTTGCTGCTAAACAGGACTGTATTTTTGCCCCCATGTCCACACTCCACCACTACACCCTCGGCCAATGGACCCCCGGCACGGGAGAAGCCATCCCGCAATACCACGCCCTCACCGGCGAAATCGTCAGCACCGTCCACAGCGAAGGCTTTGATTACGCCGCCATCCTCGACTACGCCCGCCGCGTCGGCAATCCTGCGCTGCGCCGCCTCACCTTCCAGGAGCGCGGGCGGATGCTCAAGAGCCTTGCCCTCCACCTCATGGAGCGCAAAGAGCATTACTACACAATCAGCCACATGACCGGGGCCACCCGCGCCGATTCGTGGGTGGACATCGAAGGCGGCATCGGCAACCTCTTCGCCAACGCCAGCCTCCGCCGCCGATTCCCCAACGAGACCTACCACGTGGAAGGCGAGACCATCCGCCTCTCCAAAGAGAACACCTTCGTCGGCCACCACATCCTCACGCCCAAGCGCGGCGTGGCCGTTCACATCAACGCCTTCAATTTTCCCATTTGGGGAATGCTCGAAAAAGTGGCCTGCAACCTCATGGCTGGCGTTCCGGCAGTGGTGAAACCCTCGGAACAAACCTCGTTCCTCACCGAAGCCATGTTCCGCGACATCATCGCGTCTGGCATTTTGCCCGAAGGGGCGCTGCAACTCTTGGTCGGCACCGGGCGCGGCCTGCTCGACCATGTGGACAGCCAAGACGTGGTGACGTTCACCGGCTCCGCCGAAACGGGGCGGAAACTGCGCACGCTCCCGGCCATTGTCCAAAATTCCGTGCCCTTCACCATGGAAGCCGATTCGCTGAACGCCGCCATTCTGGGCGAAGATGCCGTGCCGGGAACACCCGAGTTCGACATTTTTATCAAAGAATGCCGCCGCGAGATCGTGACCAAAGCCGGGCAAAAATGCACCGCCATTCGGCGCATCATCGTGCCGGAAAACTTGCTGGGCGAGGTTCAAAAAGCACTTTCCAAAGCATTGGCCCAAACTACCGTCGGCGACCCCTCGGTGGAAGGCGTGCGCATGGGGGCATTGATAAACCGCCAACAAATGGCGCGGGTGCGCGAGCATTTAGAGTTGTTGCTTGGAGAAACCACGCTTGCTTTTGGCGATTTGGACAAGTTTGAAACCGTAGGCGCTTCGCGCGAAAAAGGCGCGTTCCTGCCGCCCATTTTGCTGTTGAACGACCGCCCGTTTGCCAAAAAACTTAGCCACGAAACGGAGTGTTTCGGCCCCATCTCGACGCTCATGCCCTACTCGTCCCTCGAAAAAGCCATCGAACTGGCGAACATGGGCAAAGGCTCGCTCGTCAGCACCATCTGCACCCACGACCCCAAAATCATGCGGGAGTATGTGCTGGAAGCCGGGGCTTTTCACGGGCGCATCCACATCCTCAACCGCACGTCGGCCAAGGAAAGCACGGGGCATGGCTCGCCCTTAGCGACGCTCGTACACGGCGGGCCCGGTCGCGCAGGCGGCGGCGAGGAAATGGGCGGGATGCGCGGCGTGTTGCACTTTATGCAGCGCACGGCCATTCAGGGCCACCCGACCGACCTGACTGCCGTGACAAATCAGTACCAGCCGGGAGGCCAGCAAACGGAAACGGACATCCACCCCTTCAAGAAACACTTCGAGGATTTGTTTGTCGGCGAAACGCTCGTGACGGCCAAGCACACTGTTTCGGAGGCCGACATCCACAACTTCGCCAACGTGAGCGGCGACAACTTTTACGCCCATACCGACGCGACCGCGCTCGAAGGAACGCCGTTCACAGGCCGCGTGGCGCACGGCTACTTTGTGCTTTCCAAAGCCGCCGGGCTTTTTGTGGATGCCAAAAAAGGACCCGTTCTTTTGAACTATGGTTTGGATGAATGCCGATTCACGAAGCCCGTTTATCCGGGCATGACGATTGGGGTGCGGCTGACGGTGAAGGAAAAAATCGAGCAGGAAAGCCTCCCCCCAACCCCCTCCGAAGAAGGGGGAGAAGTGCCCACGGTAGGCGTGGCCGTCAATACGATTACCCGTGGCATTGTCAAGTGGTTGGTGGACGTGTACGACGAAACGGGCGAGACGGTAGCGGTGGCTACGATATTGACGATGGTGCGGAAAAAGAACTAATTTTGCTCGAAAAACATGGCTCGAAAAGATTTTTACCACGATGCTGTACGCCGGGCTTTGGAGAAAGACGGCTGGAAGATTACCGACGACCCCCTGCTGGTACCTGCCGGAAAGCGGGAGTTGAAAATTGATTTAGGCGCGGAGCAATTGCTTGGCGCAGAACGTGGCGACGAAAAAATAGCCGTCGAGATAAAGAGTTTTCTCAACCTCTCGCACCTTCACGATTTTTATGAAGCACTCGGTCAGTTCAAATTCTACTGGTACGCTTTGCGCAAGTTTGAACCGGCCAGGAAACTGTTTTTGGCCGTTTCGACAGATACTTACCGCGAATTCTTTGAAGAGTCTTTTGTCCGCGAAGTGGTCGAAGCGGAAACCCTCCACATCATCGTTTTCAACCCGCTAAACGAGACTATCGACTCATGGATAAATCAGTAAAATACAAAGAAATCATCCGCCAACTTGCGGCTGAAATCGCCTCGTCAGGAAAATCCCTGGAAAAGAAAAACATCGAAACCCAACTGATCACCGACGACGAGCACGGCCATTATCTCCTCTACTTCAATGGCTGGCGCGAAGACCACCGCACTTACGGCTGCTTCCTGCACGTGGACGTAAAGCCCGACGGCAAAGTCTGGCTTCAATACGACGGCACTGACCTCATCGTGGCCGAGATGCTGATGGAAAAAGGTATCCCCAAAGAAGACATCGTGCTGGGTTTTCAGGCGCCGTTCAAGCGCCCGCACATTGCTGGGTTCGCGCTGAACTGATTACTTTTGCACATCAAATTGAAGTTATGGCTACCACCAACAACGGTTATCAATACACATTTCCTGAAAAAGATGCTTTCCGGGGCATGGAGGCCACCGAGCCAGAGTTCGACATTTTCGAACCGGGACGCGAAAACCTTTACGTCCCGCTCCAGCCCTTGCGCAGCCCGCGCCAGTTCGAGCGCATCAAGCGCGAACTGGGCATTTTTGATGGGCAGATGGGCAAATTGCCCAAAGACTACATCAAAATCCTCTTCTCCGGGCACCGGGGCTGCGGCAAAACCGTAGAACTGCTGCGCTTCCACAAAGAAATCCATCAGCCAGAGCAGGTCTTCTGTGTGTTCATCAGCCTCCAGGATGAAATGGAGATAAACCGCCTCCAGCCCGAAGACCTCTACTTCATCCTCATCAACAAACTCCTGCGTGACCTGCGCTCCGAAGGGGTGCGCTACGACGAGGACGAGTTCGAGGAAATCGCCGGAGAATGGGTGAAAGACAAAGAAATCACAGAAGAGGTCAAGCACCAATTCGGCGCAGACACCGGCGCAGAGGCCAAAGCCGGCTTCAAGTTCTGGAACATCTTTTCTGTCGAAGGCTTTGTCAAAAGTTTCTACGGCTACGAAAACAGCAGCACCGAAAGAATCCGCCACAGCATACGCCGCAACCCAGGGCAACTCGTGCAGCGGCTCAACTTGGCCCTCATCGGGGTGCGGCAGGCCATCCAGAAAGCCGGAAAAGGCAGAGACCTCGTTTTCATCGTGGACGACTTCGAAAAAACCCGCCCCGAAGTCTATAACTCTGTGTTTATCCAAGACCCCAAGTTCATCCAAGAGATGAACGCCCACCTCATCTGCTGCGTCCCCATCCAGACCTTCTATCAGGTGCAAAATCAAGCCGCCTCCGACCTTTTCCGTACCTCCTACCTGCCCATGATACACTTGGACAAAGGGGCGGCCACCTTCTCCAAAATCATCACTCAGCGCGTGGACGCGACCCTATTCGAGCCGGGTGTGCTAGACCAGATCGTCCAACTTTCGGGCGGCAGCCTGCGCCAGTTGCTCCGCATTGCCAACCAGTGCCTCCTGGACACGGACGAGCGTGTCACCCCCCAAATCCTGGCTCAAACCGCCAAAAGCCTCACCGTAGAGCGCGTGCGCCCGCTCACCGCCATGCACCGCAAACTGCTCGAAAAGCGTCAATTCCAAGACGTGTCGCCCGAACTCCTCGAACTCCTCTTCGCCCTCAACGTCATGGAGTACAATGGCGACGATATCACGCGACGAATCAACCCCTTGCTCGAAAATTATTTCAAATGAACGAACCGCAAAGGGATGTCTATGCCGACAACGATGCCGCCTGGCAACGCCTGACCCGGATTTTTGACCGTCGCGAAAAATCCGTTGTGGCATGGATAGGTGGTAACTCCCAAGAAATTTCCTACAAGCAATACCACCGCTTCCGCGACGAGTACGCCAAAAAATTTGAGCACATAGAAGTTCGCGCCGATCAGATGCCCGGTCGCTCCGTGTACAGCCACCTGAAGCGGCTGCTCGCACAGCACAGCTATCAAAACCCCCTCTTCCACATCCGAAGCATCCCCGAAGAAGGCAACGACCTCATTTTCGAGGTCAATTTCGAGCGAGAGCTCCTCTTCCGAAAACTTCCAGCCTCCATCATTTTCTGGGGCAATGACCGCAGCGAAATCGCCTTCCAGCGGCTCGCGCCCGATTTCTGGGACTGGCTCGTGTACAGATTCCATTTCGACGCAGTGACGCAGCCCGGCCAAGAAAGCCCTCCTGATAGCCTCCAACGCCTCCCCTCTATGGGCGAAGCCTGGGAAACCCGCGCAGCCCGCCTCCGCGAGCGTCTACAGGGACTTGCCGCCGAGCGCGACCACGGTGGTCGGCATACCCTCGACTACGCCGATACCGCCCTTTCGCTCGGCAAAGCCGTTTTTCGGCTTGCTGAAATCCCCGAAGCGCGTGCTTTGTACGACGAAGCCATTGGGCTATTCAAAAAAGAGCAATCCGATTTGGGCCGCGCCAACGCGCTGAAGGCCTTGGGCGATTTGGAAAGTCGGCTTGGCAACGTGGAGCGAGCGCGTGCTTTGTACGACCAAGCCATTGGGCTATTCAAAAAAGAGCAAGACGATTTGGGCCGCGCCAACGCGCTTCAGGCCTTGGGCGATTTGGAAAGTCGGCTTGGCAACGTGGAGCGAGCGCGTGCTTTGTACGACGAAGCCATTGGGCT
>JBJXFT010000036.1:0-3415 GCA_046155725.1 Saprospiraceae bacterium | reverse complement strand
TCGGCGGAGTTCAAGCCCGCATCTTTGGGGTCGGTGAGGCGGTCGTAGCGCGGGATGTTGGAGGAGTTGCTGAACTGCAGGTTCAGCGTGTGGCGCACATTCGCGTTTTGTTGGAACACCAGTTTTTCCAGCAAGTCGTACTGCTCATAGCCGCTGAATTTTTGGAGGTAAGGGTTGGAGTTGCGCACTAATGAATCCTTTCCGTTGATGCGCTCCGCGTAAAAAACGCGCTTGCCAAAAGTGCCTTCCAAACCAGGCTGCCGGCCCATGCGCAAGTCGCCAAAATCGCTGAAAGTGAAGGACGTGAACGCGCCCAATTTTTTCCCGCCGAGGCTAAAATCGAGGTGCCCGGTTTTCTCCTCGTTCACCGATCCGTAGCGGACAAACGCGCTGCCCGTAGTGTTAAAACCGCTATCGGAGAGCGTCGGGTTTTTGGTAAAAAAGCAGATGGCGCCGCCCAATGCATCGGTGCCGTAGATGGTGGATGCGGGGCCAAAAATCACCTCTGCGCGTTCCAGGGCGGCATTGTCCAAGGTAATCGCGTTTTGTAGGTGGCCGGAACGGTAGATGGCGTTGTTGAGGCGCACCCCGTCCAGCACGAGCAAAATGCGGCTGGCCTCGAAGCCGCGCAGCACTGGGCTGCCGCCGCCTTGCTGGCTTTTTTGCACGAACACGGCCCCGGAGTTTTGGAGCAGATCGGCGGTAGATTGGGCGTTGAGCCGCTCGATGTCGGCACGGCGCAGCACCCGCACATCCTGCGCAATGGCCGAGCGGCTTTGGCTCACGCGGTTGGCCGACACTATGGTTTCGTTCAGCGTGACGGCTTGGTCGGTGCTGTCGGCCACGGTGTTTTGTGCAGCCATGGGGAGGCTGAAAAAGGGGAGTATAATGGAGAGCAGTCTTGCCTTTTTCATGAAAAAGAATTTGCCCTGTGCGGGCAGGCAGCTCTCACAGGGGATAAAATGATAGGTCGAACGTCCAAGTGGGGATAGAAGTGCTGGGATAGAAGTGACACTTTTTGAAAAAGTGTCACTTCTGCGCAGCCTTCTGCGCCGTGCTCAAAGCTCTGGCGGCGGCGCGAAAACGCTGGGCACAAATTGCGCTTTGAAAAGGAGGGAAATGAAGTTGTGCTTTTGCAAGCGAGCTTCCACGCTGGGGAAAAGCCCAGGCTTCTCTGGCAAGAGAAAAGCCGAGCCAACACATTGGGCAAGCCACTGGGCTATGGGCGGAGGGCTGCCGGCTTCTACGCTGCCCTTTGGCTCGAACACTTGGCCGAGGGCGGAGAGCAGGCCCTGTTCGTATTGGTCGTGGTAGAGCGCCAAGCGTATCGAGTCGCTGTTTTCCCACAGGATTCGGTAGTCGAAGAGTTGCCCGTTGAACAGGATTTCCTTTCGCCCTATTTTTATTTTTTGAAAAAAATCTTTGTGGAAGGTGTTTTCCGGGAGTGCCTTTTCCATGCGAGAAAGGCTGCGTTGTGCTTCGTGCCGCGCCCCAAGCTGCAAGCCTTGCCAAACCAAAAG
Source organism: Saprospiraceae bacterium (assembly GCA_046155725.1). Taxonomy (GTDB): domain Bacteria; phylum Bacteroidota; class Bacteroidia; order Chitinophagales; family Saprospiraceae; genus M3007. The sequence goes on along the minus strand of JBJXFT010000036.1, from coordinate 1,895 downwards.
CCAACCGGTGGATTGGAAGGCGACGAGGCTGGCGAGGAATATCGCCGCGAGATATTGCCGTGAATGGGAAGAGGTAGGCATGGCGTGTGGCGGGCAAAAGTCGGGCAAACTTTGGACATTCCTTTTCCCCGCATTTCTAAAGTAGCGGTGTGATGGTTTTCCAAATTCAACATCAAACAACCGAGCGCATTGAGAATGCGGTTTTACGGCAGCATGAATGCCTTACTGCCAAAAAAAATCTTGTTATCCCATGGCCGTGCCTACATTTACCCTTCCAAAAGGATAAGAATGAAAAACCGCTTGACTTCGGCGCAACCCTCCCCACCACTGTGCCGTAGGATGCCCTGAGCCGATTGCAACACGCCGAACGCTGCATAAAAATGTGGCGAGGTGGCTTTCATTACAAACTAACCATTTTTGCTCATGAGGTTTCTATATCTCCTTCCCGTTTCACGCGCCATAGCTTTCATGACGGCGTGGTTGCTCTTCGCATTCTCTACGCCGCTTTTTGGCCAATGCCCGCCGCCGGGCTTTCCTGACCCTGGCAACAACTGCGGCTCACCAATACTTTGCCCTGACCTGGATGGGTACTGCTCTACGATCAACAACAACAACCAGTCGCGCAATTTCCCTTGTTGCAATAACTGGACACTCAACAACGACGAGTGGTTTGGCTTTTTTGCCGGCACCACCACCATCACCATCGAAATCGTGCCGAGCAACTGCTCGGCCGGCGGCCAACAGGGCTTGCAGGCCGCTATCTACGACAATTGCCCACCGGGCAATATGCCCAGCAACGCATGGTGCAACGCCAATTTGATGGATGCGCAATGTGCCTGCACGGAAGACCCTTTCACGCTTACGTCCACACAATTTGTGGTGGGAGAAGTGTACTGGATTGTGCTCGATGGCTGCGGGGGCAACGTGTGCGATTACGAGGTGAACGTTTTGGAAGGCTCCACGGTGGGCTTCGCTCCTGACAACCCCGGCACGGTGACGGGCGATACGCCTGTTTGCCAAGGCACGACCGAGAATTATTCCCTTCCGCCCGTCAATGGCGCCACCACGTATACTTGGACGCTCACGCCCGCCAATGCAGGCACCATAAGCGGTGGCAATGACAACGACATATCGGTAGCATGGTCGAGCAGCTTCAGCGGCACGGCCACGCTGTGCGTGAAAACCTCCAACCTGTGTTATTCTAACGCAACAGAATCCTGCATCACGGTAGAAGTGCTGCCCAAACCGACCGCTACCATATCAGGCAGCGGGAATATTTGCAACGGAGGTTCTTTCAACGTGACCGTCACCCTCACGGGCAATGCCCCCTGGGAATTTATCTATGCCATAAATGGGGTGCACCAACCTCCCATAACCACGAGCACTTCGCCTTACATCATCACCGCCACCCAGCCAGGCACCTATACTTTGATAAGTGTGAAAAGCACCAACTCCGACCCTGATTGCGCGGGAACGGTGTCGGGTACGTCCACCGTAACGGAAGTGATGCTCGTCCCCTCGTCTACCACCGTGTCAGCCATTTGCGGCCAAAATAATGGTTCGGTGAACCTTTCGCACACGGGCGGCAATTCGCCCTTCATCTACAGTTGGTCGAGCGGGCAAACTACCCAAGACCTGAGCGCTGTGCCGCCTGGCACTTATTCCGTCACAGTCACCGACAACAATGGCTGCACCGCGACGCACACCGCTACGGTATCTGACAATATCACGAACCCTACGCTCACGGCGGCCATCACGAACAACACAACTTGCATCGGTGGCAATGGCGCGATTGACCTGAGCGTGTCGCCCTCTGGCACTTACAACTACAATTGGTCGGGCGGGCAAACTATACAAGACCTTACGAACCTCCCGCCGGGCGATTACGCCGTGAC
>JBJXFT010000030.1:0-9312 GCA_046155725.1 Saprospiraceae bacterium | reverse complement strand
TCCGCCAAACTTTTTTTCTCCGAATTGGAGAGTTTTTCGCCAACGATTCTCGCCTTTGGAGAATCTCTTGCCGCTTTTTTTTATTTTTCTCATACGGAGAGAATCAATGCCCCACCCACGCGCTTTTTTATCATGTCGAGAGAATTCCGAACCTACTTTTTCTCCGAATTAGAGAAAAAAAAACAGCCCCTCAAGAGCAAAGCCCAAACTTTGGTGGACGACCTAAAAATCAGCCAAAGCGCGGCGTACAAGAAAGTCAACGGGGAGACCCCGATGTCTTTGAAGGAAATACTGACGCTCGCCAACAAGTACGGCATCTCCTTGGATGCGGGCCTTGCCGGGCAGGGAGACCGGGTGATGCTCCACTACCCGGCGCTCGTCGGGGAAGAGATGTCCCCCATGAAGTTCGTGGACCAACTGCTCGGAGTGCTCGCCCAGCTCAGGTCGCGCCCAGATTTCATCATACGCTACACCACCTGCGAGATCACGCTTTTCAACTACCTGTACTACCCAGAGCTGGCTGCCCTCAAGTTCTATTTTTACTCCAATTCTGTCTGGAACCTGCTGGGCCACGAACGCCCCGGCCAAGCGTGGATAGAGGAACTGCTGGCCGACGAGGCGTTCCAGGCCAAGCGCAGGCAACTTTTCGACATTCTGGCCAATACGCCCTCCGACGAGTCTTACCATCCCAATATGTTGGACGTAACGCTGCGGCAGGTACAGTTCCTGCGCGAAACCAACCAAGTGACGCAGGCTTTTGCCAGCACTGTTTTTCAGCAATTGACAGATATGACGGGAATGCTGTCCCGCTGGGCCGGCGAAGGGCGCAAGCAATTGTCAGACGGGCAGCCTGGCGCCAGTTTCGAGCTGCACCACAACGACATCCTGTTCACCAACATCACGTTCCTGACCAGCAATGCGGCGGGGCGTACCCTTTTCAGCACTTTTGACAGCCCGAATTTTATGGTTTTCACAGACGAGCGCGTGCTGGACCACATCGAAGATTGGCTTGACCGCTTGAAGAACAAGTCAATCAAAATCAGCAAAGAGGGGGAGAAGCACCGGCAGGCGTTTTTCGGTGACCTTCAACGAAGGATTTTAGAGGCGGAACGGAAGGCCTGATTACAGCATCTTCCGCCTCTGCATCAGCCAATAAAGCCCGCCCGTGACGATGCCCGCCAGCAGGATGGTGAGGTAAAAAGCCCAAGGCTGTTCGGGGATGCCGTTGGGGATGTTCATGCCAAAAAACGAGGAGATGAGCGTGGGCACCATGAGCACTACGGTGATGATGGTGAGGCGGTGGATGACTTGGTTCAGGTTGTTGGAAATGATGCTGGAGTAAGCATCCATGGTGCCGTTGAGGATGTTGGTGTACACGTTGGACATGGAGAGCGCCTGCGAGTTGTCAATGATGATGTCTTCAAAAAGATCGCCCAAGTCTTCGTCGCCATTGATGTGCAGGAAGTCGGTGCGCTTCATTTTCATCTTGAGCAGTTCATTGGCGCTGAGCGAATTGACAAAATAGACGAGGCTTTTTTCGATGGAAAGCAGTTGGCGCAGTTCGGCGTTTCGGCTGCTGTTCATCAGTTCCTTTTCGATGCGGTTGCGGCGCAGGTTGAGGGTCTTGAGGCAAGAGAGAAAGTGATAGACGTTTTGTTCGAGCAATTGCAGCACGAAGCGTTTTTCGTCGGCGGGGTTGAAGTCGCGGACGTTGTTTTCCAAAAACTTTTCGAGCACGGGAGTCTCGAACGCGGAGATGGTGACCACGTGTTCGATGGTGAGGAGTATGCCGATGGGCACGGTGATGAAATAGGCCTCGTTGTCGGCGGCAGCGTTTTTGTTTTTGACGGGGGTGTTGATGAGCACAAATCGCACATCGCCGTCGCGCTCGTAGCGGGAGCGTTCGTCGAGGTCGAGCGAGTCGGTCAGGAAAGCAGGGTCGAAATCGAAGTGGCGGGCGAACTCATCCAGTTCGTCGGGCGCAAAGGGAGGGGCCAGGTGAACCCAGCAGCCAGGATCCGGCTCGGTCAGCTCTACCAAGCGGCGTTTTTCTCGTGTGTAATATCGGGTCACTGTCCATTGAATGAGTTTTGTGCGCCTTGCAAAGGGCGCGAAACCTCGGGGGTTTTTGAAAAACCCCCGAGGCTGCCAAACTGCGGCACAAACTTACGCCGCGCATTTCAGCAGGCAGCCCAAAAACAGTTTTTGATTGAAAAAATTTCTCGTTCAAAAAATTATGTTTGGAAGCCCAGCCATGTTTTTGGCGTTTTCCAAACAAACAGAGGGAGATGTCTTTCGCGAAGCCTCAAAGTGTTTTTAGAAAACACCTTGAGCCACGAAATTTTTCTGCCAAAGGGCGCAACGCCCGAAATAAAGTCCCTATCATTGCCCTGTTTTTAGGCTGGAACGTACCCCCCAGGTAAATCAAAGAATCGGCCACTTTGCGAACGCTCCATCCCCCCACCAGTTCGGCAGTTTGGCAGACTGCGCAATCTCCTGCTTAAAAATCCTAATCTCGGCCGCTTGTGGAAACCAGCCGACTTGGCCTTGAAGGGAGGAGGGTCGGTTTGCGAGCAGATGTTCCGTTTTTTCTCAAACATTATGAAGTTGGCTTTGTGCAGCGTTCTTGCACACGTTTGAATCTGGTTTTGCCAGATTTTGCCTTTCTCTATTTTGCGACCATCTTTATTGACCATAAGCAATTTTCGCGCAATCAAAACCTTTTTACTCTATGAGTTTTTCTACATCCCGTTCCGTGCTTTGCTGTTTCTTGTTCGCGTCGGCCGGTGCCACGCTCTCGGCTCAGCAATCTTTTCCGGTCTTCGACGCGCAGCAAAAACGCCACGTCGTGACCGCCGAAACCCCACAACAGACCATCGTTTTCCATCACCTTTTGCCGGGAGAAACCTACGGCCTGCTGGTGCCCGGCGGCGAGCCTTCCCTCGCCCAATGTATGCCTGAAGTGTCGGCGCTCACGCCCAACACACAGGTGATCAACTATAACCCCGCCACCCACCTCCTGAAATTTGTGGCTTCGGCTGCCGAGATGGAGTTCAGGCTGCAATATCCCTGCACCTGGGATGCCTCGAACCCGCCCCGGCACTATGTGAGCATCATGCACGTGAGCGAAAAGAAAAAGGACGTGGAGCACCCGCAAGACATGGCGGTGCTGGAAGTGAGCGAAGGAGATCCCGAAACCCTTATCAAAGAAGTGTTTATTGGCGGCAACTGCTTTGACGTGGAGAACGTGTTCTTCAGCGGGCAGGGCGACCAGATCGGAGAGTTCACCAACGGCCTCACCAATGTGGGCTTCAACAGGGGAGTCATCATGGCTACGGGCGGCATCAGCATAGCGCCCGGCCCCAACGACTCTGACGGCGCGAGCGCAGGGTATGGCATCGGCACTCCCGACGGCGACTTGCAATCGCTTTCGCCCGGCACGCTGTTCGATATGGCGGCCATCGAATTTGACTTCACGCCCACGCAAAGCCCCGTCACGTTCGAGTACGTTTTTGCTTCGGAAGAATACTGCGAGTATGTCAACACCCAGTTCAACGACGTGTTCGGATTCTTCATTTCTGGCCCAGGCATCAACGGCACCCAAAACTTGGCAGTAGTGCCCATGACAAACACGCCGATCACCATCAACACCATCAACCATTTGGCGAACGCAGGCTTTTACGCGCACAACACGCCCGCTTCGGGCAACAACTGCGGCACCATCCCGCCCTCTTTAAACCAAGCCGTGTTCGAGTTGCAATACGACGGCTACACCCGCAAAATGGTGGCGGTGGCAAACGTCATTCCTTGCTCTACCTATCACATCGGGCTAAAGATAGCCGACGTGGGAGACGGCGTGTGGGACTCTGCGGTGTTCCTCAAAGCCGGCTCTTTCGACGGCGGCGGCAATGCCTCCATTGATTGGTTGGTAAATGGCGCGCCCGACGTGGACGAAGTGATGGAAGGTTGCGGCACCGTAGAACTGTTAATTCAGCGCGTAGGCTCCAACCACGCCATTCCTATGCCCGTATCGTTTACCATTACCGGAACGGCCACTTCAGGCGCGGATTACACCCCCATTCCCTTTACATTCATCATCCCCGCCGGGCAAAGCGAACTCACCATCCCGGTCAACATCATCGCCGACCTCCTCGAAGAACTCCCCGAAACGATCATCCTCACGCTCAACAACCCCTGTTCCTGCCTGCACCCATCTGAAACCCTCACGATTTTGGACTACCGGCCCATGATGGCCGTCGCGGACACCATCGCCATCTGCGGCCCCGGCGTGGCTACCGTGGGTGTCGAAGTGGAAGGCGGCGTAGGGCCATACTCCTATCAGTGGAGCACGGGCGGCAACGATGCCAGCATCACGCCGTTCATAAGCGCGCCCACCACCTACACCGTCACCATCACCGACGGCTGCGGGAAAACAAGCACCGCAAAAGCCCGCGTCAACATCAACTCACTCCCCATTGCCACCCTTGTAGGCCCCGATGTGCAAATCTGCCCCGGCAAACCAGCCACCATCATGGTCAACTTTACTGGCTCTGGGCCTTTTGACATCAGCTACAACCTTGGCAACATCCCACAGCCGCCCATCATAGGCATTACCGACGACCCTTACCCGCTTCTGGTAAACGCACCAGGTTCGTATCAACTCACGAGCGTATTAGATGCAGCAGGCTGCCCTGGGGTGGTTATCGGCACGGTGGTCGTGTCACCGTCCAACCTTGACCTGACGGGAGCGGCTACCAACGTGCTTTGCGCTGGCGCGCCAACCGGCTCTATCAATACCAACGTGGCGGGCGGGCAAGCCGTGTACAATTACGCCTGGCAACCCGCGTCTGTTGGAAACAATGCCGACCCCACCGATCTCATTCCCGGCACCTACGCCGTGACGGTGACCGATGGCTTTGGCTGCACAGACAACCAATCGTTTGCCATCACCGCTCCGCCAGTGCTCGCGCCCAGCATTTTGAGCGTGCAGGGGGTGAACTGTTTCAGCCCCAACGGTGGCAACATCAACCTGAACATGGCGGGCGGAGCGCCCAATTACACCTACCTCTGGAGCGATGGTTCGACCGCAGAAGACCCTCAGGGCCTTTCGGAAAGCACTTACACTGTGACCATCACGGATGCCAACAGCTGCACCCAAACCGCTACTGCCACCGTGCCGGGCGACTTCGCCGCACCGACCGCAGTGGCCTCGCCGCCCAACGCCATCACTTGCTACCAACCCGCCGTGACGCTCGACGGCACAGGCTCCAGCTCTGGCACCAATTTCACTTACCTCTGGACCGCCAACCCTGGCTTCATTGTCAGTGGGGCCAACACCCTCAACCCAATTGTCAATCAGGAAGGCACTTACACCTTGGTCGTCCAGAACATCACCAACGGCTGCACGGCTTCCGCTCCTTCCGACGTGCCGGGCAACAACGCGCTGCCCATCGCTGCCGCAGGGCCTGATGCCACGCTTACTTGTGCCGCTACCAATGTGACGCTCGACGGCGCTGGCTCCAGCTCGGGCGGCAATTTCACATACCTCTGGACTGCCTCTGCGGGCGGCAACATCCTCGGCGGAGAAACCACGCCCAACCCAATCGTGTCGGCCACCGGCACCTACACCCTTTTGGTGACAAACACCCAAAACGGCTGCTCTTCCACCGACTTGGTTTCCGTAGACCAAAACCTCGCGCCGCCTACTGCTTCGGTAGCCGCCCCAGGCCTCATCACTTGCACCGTGAGCGAAGTGACCCTCAACGGTTCGGCTTCCACCCCGGCAGGCATTTCTTTTGAATGGGTCACCTCCAACGGCTTTATCGTTTCGGGGCAAAATTCCCCCAATCCATTAGTGAGCGAAGCGGGCGAATACACCCTCATCGTCACCAACCCGGCCAATGGCTGCACGAGCACCCAAGCCGTGACGGTCAATCAAAACTTCTCCGCGCCCATCGCCGTCGCTACTGCCAGCAACGACATCACTTGCATCGCCCTGCAAGCCACCGTGAATGCGCAAGGCTCGCAGATGGCGCCTACTGATACCTTTGTGTGGTCCACCGCCGACGGCAACTTTGTGTCCGGCACCAACACCCTCACCCCCACCGTCAATGCCCCCGGCACCTACTCCATCGTCATCACCAACCCGACCAGCATGTGCACTTCGCAGGCATCCATGGTGGTAGTGGCCGACAATTTGCCACCTGCCGCCAACGCCGGCCCGCCCAGTACGCTCACCTGCGCCATCACTTCCACGCTGCTCGGCGACCCGCTCGCGCCCATCGCCCCCAACTTGACGTACACTTGGACGGCTTCGCCGGGAAATATTTCCGCTGGCGGAGACACGCCCATGCCAACGGTTGACCAGCCCGGCACCTACAATCTGGTAGTTTCCAACAGTGCGAACGGGTGCAACAACACCGCCTCGGTCGCCATTGCCCAAAACATCATTCCGCCAACGGCGGTAGCCGCGCCCGGCGGGGAAATCAATTGCACCGCACCTACCGTGCAACTCAACGGTGCAGGCTCCAGCACGGGGCCCACTTATTCGTACCTATGGACTTCCAGCACAGGCAACGGCATAGGTGCCGGCGATGCCACGCTGACGCCTACCATCATCTCCGCAGGCACCTACACTTTGGTGGTGACAAACGCCGCTAACGGCTGCACCAATTCGGTCGTCGCTGCCGTGACCATCAATGCCGATGTGCCCACTGCGCTCGCCACGCCATTGGGCATCCTTACCTGCTCGTTCCAAACCATATCGGTCAATTCCGCAGGCTCGACCTCCGGGCCTACCGTCATTTACCAATGGGGAACGATAGACGGCGAAATCGTGGGGCCGGCCATTGGCCCACAAATCTCCGTCGGCGCACCTGGGCAGTACACGCTCATCGTGACGAATACTGCCAACAACTGCACCGCTACGATGAGCGTAGCGGTGCAGGAAGACATCAATGCGCCGACAGCGCATGCGGGCATGGGCAGCACGCTCAATTGCACCATTCCGTCGCAGATGCTGAACGGTGACAGCAGCAGCACGGGCGCGCAATACACTTATCAGTGGTCGGCCATTTCGGGCGGCAATTTTGTTTCGCCCACCGATGTTTTGAACCCACAGGTGAACGAGCCTGGCGTGTACCAAATCCAAGTGACAAACATCACCAACGGCTGCACTTCGGTGGACGATGTGGAAATCCTCGCCGACGACAACGACCCTGTGGTGGCGCTTTCCCAGCCCGCAGGGCTGAACTGCCTCGTCACGCAAGAGAACATCAGCTCGGCTGGCTCTTCTGCCGGCACCAACTTTACTTACCAGTGGGCGGGCCCCGGCCTCCAATCGAACCCGAGCGACCCAGATGCCACGCTCAACCAACCGGGCAACTACACCCTCGTTATCACGAACACGGACAACGGCTGCACTTCTGCCCAGACCGTGCCGGTGGCGCAAAACATACAAGCGCCGCCCTCCGATGCTGGGCCGGACGTGCTGCTCAATTGCTACACCCCGCAATTGCCCATCGGCGGCACCAACAACCCATCGGGCACAAACTTCTCGTTCAATTGGATTGACCCAGGCGGCATCGTCTCTGGTTGGAACACCCTGACCCCCATCGTGGCGGGCGGCGGCACTTACATCCTCATCGTGACCAATATGGACAATGGCTGCACGAGCACCGACCCGATGGAGGTGACCACCGATTTTGAAGCACCACAGGCCAACGGTGGCCCGACGTTCCAATTGACTTGCACACAGCCGACGTATTCTTTGCAGGCCATTGCGCCCGTAGGCCCGAATTTCACTTACGCATGGACGACAAACGGCGGCAGTTTCCTCTCGGCCACCGATATCTTGAACCCCACGGTGAATGGCGCGGGCGAGTATTTCCTTTTGGTGACAAACACCGCCAACGGCTGCACTTCCTCGCCTACCGTGCAAATCACACAGGCTGCCGACGTGCCCATCGCCGTGGCCAACAGCGCGCCCGACCTTACTTGTGTCCTCAACGAAATGACGCTCGACGGCACGGGCACCAACAATGGCGTGGGCTACAATGTGCTATGGACAGCCACCAACGGCGGCAACATCGTGAGCGGCGCCAACACGCTCAACCCGCTCATTGACGCGCCCGGCACTTACACCATTACGGTGCAGAACCTGGTCAATTTTTGCCAAGCCAACAGCAGCGTCGTTGTGTTGGAAGATTTGGCGGAGCCAGATATTGACGCGGGGCCAGAGCAGACTTTGACCTGTGTAGTTTTGAGCCTCAACCTCGTAGGCTCGAACGCTTCGACGGGCGCATTTACCTACGATTGGTACACGCCCGATGGGAATATCCTGAGCGGGGCGAACACTTTGAACCCGCTGATTGACGCGATTGGGTACTACGAACTGGTGGCAACGAGCATTCAAAACGGTTGTACCAGTGTGGTGAGCGTGGAGGTGATTGCCAATCAAGTTGACCCTGTTTCCGCCATTGCGCTGCCCGAAACGCTGACTTGCGCGGTGGAACAAATCACGCTCGACGCGGGCGCGAGCAGCCCGGGCGATATGGACTATGTGTGGAGCACCAACGGCGGCAATATCCTGAACCAAACCGACCCATTGGCCGTAGTAGTAAATGAACCGGGCCCTTACACGCTCCAGATTACGGACAATGTGAACGGCTGTAGCAGTTCCGTGACCGTGACTGTGCCGCAAGACATTCAAGACCCGACGGCGCTCGCTGGGGCGGATGGCTTGCTCACTTGCGCCATTACTTCTCTGACTTTGGATGGGTTGGGTTCGAGCGCAAACGGCAATTTCTTCTATCAGTGGACTACGCCGAATGGCAACATCCTCGTCGGGGCAAACAGCCTCACGCCCGTCATCGCGGCTGGCGGTTCTTACGACCTCGTGGTGCTGAACAATGACAACGGCTGCATGGACACGGATCAGGTGCTGGTGGACACGGACACCGACCCGCCCTTGGTAGCCATCGCATCGCCCGGCGTGATCGGTTGCACACAGCCTACCATGCTGCTCAACGGCGCAGGCTCGGACTTCGGCCCAAACATCGTGTACGAATGGACGACCACCGGGAGCGGCAATATTTTGAACGGCATCAACACCCACTCTGCCACCGTCGGCAGCTCCGGCCAGTACACGCTGAATGTGCTGAACACCTCCAACGGCTGCTCTGCTGCGCAATCGGTGCAGGTGAGCGACAACATCGTGCTGCCCCTTGCCGAGGCTGGCCCGCCGTTCACCCTCACTTGCAATGTGGAGAAAGCCACGCTGCAAGGCTCTGGCTCCAACGGCAATATCTACAC
>JBJXFT010000023.1:0-16737 GCA_046155725.1 Saprospiraceae bacterium | reverse complement strand
CTCACGCTGTAGCGGGGCGTATCGCTCAGGTCTTCCTTTTGAAAGGAGACAACCAATCGTTGTTTTCCAAAATCGGAGATGTTGTGGTTGGCGCAATAGGCGTAGTGGGTCTGCTCCGTGCCCTTGACACGCCAGCTCAATTTTGGCGATACACCTCCACAATCTTATCTGGGTAATCCGTGATAATCCCGTCCACGCCAAGGCGGATGAGGCGGCGCATGGCAGGCACGTCGTTCACCGTCCAGGGCACGAGCTTCACTCCGCGCGCGTGGCACTGTTGCACCAGTTTTTTGGAAACGAAAAGATAGTACGGGCTGTAAATGGCCGGCTGAAAGTCAAGCCTGCTCATGTTCTTTTCAAAGCCCGTCATGTTTTCAATCAAAAAAGCCAACTGCAAATCAGGGGCTTGGCGGTGCAATGCGGACAGCGCGCGCACATCGAAGGACTGCACTGTGGCCGACTTTTCGAGACCGAGGGCGCGGATTTCGGCTACCACGAGCTGCACAAATTCCTCCACGGGCGGGTGCCGCAGGCCGTCCCAACTGGGCTGGCTTTTTATCTCGATGTTCCACCGGATGTTGGGGCGGAGCGGTCGCACCGCCTCCACCACTTCGCGCAAAGTAGGCTTGTAGGTTTTCATTTTCTGCTGCGCCGGGAAGCGCGGGTTGCCCGTGCTGCCACAGTCAAAAGCGCGGATTTCCGAGACGGTCATTTGATAGATCAGAAATTTCCCTGCGTCTTTTTGGGGGATGGAATCGCCGTTGGGCTGTCGGCAAATGGCGGGGTTGAACCACGGCTCGTGCGTGACAATCAGTTGGTTGTCTTGCGACACCGCCAAATCAAGTTCCAGCGTCGTCACGTCCGCGAATTGCAATGCTTTCAAAAAAGCGATCACCGTGTTCTCTGGCATAATGCCCCGACAGCCTCGGTGGCCTTGCCAATCGAAGCCGGGCGGCGAGGCCACGGGGCGGTTCTCGGTAGTTTTGCAGGCGAGGAAAGTGAGGGCAGTGAGCATCAAAACAATAGCGGGTAAAAAATGTGGGGCGAGGCTGCGTTGTAAGTTCTTCATAATGCTGAAACGGTTTTGCGTTTGGGCAAAATTAGGCCGAACCTACCGCTTTCCCCCCACACAAAATGGGGCGAACGCTCCAAACAAAAAAGGCACCCGCCTGCTCAGCGAATGCCCCTTGTTTTTCCAAAAAAGTTCTTGATTACTTAATCTCTTCCGATTTTTTGCCAGCCGCTTTGATCAGGAAAAACAACACCATGCCGACAATGAAGAACTTGAAAACAGCATCAATAAAATTGCCGACCATGATGCCGCCTTCGATGGTGCTGACGCCATCCACCATCACTTCTTTGCCGCCTATCACAATCGCTTTGAAATTCGGCTCGCCTATTATCAGGCCGAGAATGGGCGTAATGATATCGCTCACCAAGGAGTCAATGATTTTTTGGAATGCGCCGGCGATGATGACCGCCACAGCGAGCGCCAATACGTCGCCGCGAAAAAGGAAGGCTTTGAGTTCGCTAATCATGTGAAATTCGTTTTGTTTTAAAAGTGAAATTGATTGAACGCTTTGAAGGCGTGAAGGTAACAGCACCTCACTTTTTATTTCGGCATTACGGCGCAAAAACAAACTTGCCCGATTGCCCGCCGCCCACGCGCCAAAAATATACCCCCGCCCGAGGAAACAGGCTTGCTTCGAGGTGTGCCGTTCCTTCGGCAGGCATTGTTTTGGAGTACAACAACTTCCCCTGCGCATCAAAAACCTGAAGCAGCTCCCCGTTCCGTTGCCTTGCCCGCCAAGGCTTGCCGGGCGTGTGCGCAGGGATGCCCACCCAAACGCCCGACCCGCCAAATGGCGAAGGCCAGCAGCGCGCACGGTCGGAAACCAGGGAGATTTCTTCAGCGCCCCGAGATTCGAGCACCGGCCGCAAAGCCGAACCATCCGCCAAGTAAGCCAGCGAAGCGGTGGGCCAATCGGTCAAGCGCAGGCTTTCCGCCAATTGGTCCGCGCCTTTTGCCCGAAAAACGATTTTGAAAAACGGGGACTGGCCAACAGACTCAAGGTCAGCGGACGAATACGCGAAGGACACCAGCCCCCGCCCCACCCGGTTCAGCCCAAAATGCTCCATCGAAATGCCCGGCGCGAGCGGTTCTATTTTTTCAAAAACCAACTTTTCAAAGTCGAACTGGAGGGTGAATTGCGCGGCCACCATCGCAGGAGCGTAAGCACTTGGCGCGGCGGAGAAAATGGCTTCCACCAGCTGGCCAGATTTTGAGGTGACATCTCCGACGCCGAGCATCGGAGATGTCACCTCAAAATCTGAGACGGTGGCTCTAAGCCCGTTCCGAGATGTCACCTGTTCCTTCGTCGCAGATGACACCTCTCCACTTTTCAGCCAATCCACCAAAATCGGCAGTTCTCCCACCGTCCGTTCTTCCGCCGTGGCGGTCAAGTGCGGCGCGGCGGAGTTGTTCACATCGCCCGTTTTGATGGCCGTAAAATCGAGTTGGGCCATCGGGTCGGTCAGCACCTGCACCGCCAAGGTTTCCGGGAACGCGGTTTGGAAAGGGTTCTGCAGGTTTGGAAATGCATGGCCGGCTGGCACGAACCGCCAAGAAGTGTTGCTTGCCAAAACCGTATCAATGCCAAGGATGAGTTTGCGCAGCGTCACGATGTCGAACGTAGTGATGCTGCCCGAACGGTTGGCATCGGCAGCGATCATTTTCAAAGGCGAATCGAAAGGCTCAATGTTGAGAATGTGCTTCGAGATCAACACCAGATCGTAGGTCGTGAGGCCGTTGAGCGGGTTGTCGTTGCGGTAAGGCGCGAGCGTGTGCGTGACGCAGCCCGGCACATTGGGGAGGACGAAAACGCCATCGTCACCGCTGAGCGCGCCGCCAACGCCCACGTTCACCACCCCTTCGCCCAGCGAGTCGCGCACCGTTCCGGCGAGGCTGACCGTGACAGGGCTTTGCTGCGCAAAAACAGAATCGAGCGGGAAAGTCCAGATGCCACGGGCAAAAGTGGCGGCCACCAATTCCTTGCGCACAGGGTTGTGCTCAAAATCAAAAACCGGGATGTAGGGCATATTCCCGCCCAATCGGCTCCATGCCGCGCCGCCGTTCAGGGTGAAATAAACCCCCGCGTCGGTGGCCGCGAACAGCACTTGATCCGCGTGGCCGGGCAGCACGAAAACATCGTTCACCGGCATCTGGGGAAGGTTGGAGGAGATATTTTGCCAAGTCGCCCCATTGTCGTCCGAGCGGTGAACGTGCGGGATGTCCTCATTGTCGCGGAAGCCCGAATGGCTCACAAAAATCCGGTTTGGCAGGGTCGGGGAATAATGCACGGAAGTGACGTAGCGCTCCGGCAGCCCGGCAGTAATGTTCGCCCAAGCACCTGCGGCTTCGCGCCGCCACACGTTGCCGTCCGAAGTGCCTGCCACCAATTTGTTGGCAGTGGTGGGCGACTCGTTGAGGCAGGAAACCGTGTGGAACCTTGCCCCAAAAATATTGCCGTCCGTGAGGTCGCCGGAAATGGCCGCCCAGCCGCCGCTGTTGTTCTTTGCGTAGGTACGGTAAGTGGCGGCATAAAGCAGGTTTGGCGTGTGGGCGCTCATGAAAAACGGCGTGTCCCAGTTGGTGCGGTCGGAAGAGTTGAGCGCCACCGAGCCGAACTGCCAAGAGTCGCCGCCGTCGGTAGTTTCATGGATGGCCCCGTTTTGGATTTCCACCCAAAAATGTTCGGCGTTGTCAGGGTCAAAAGCGCATCGGAAGCCATCGGCGAGAAACACCGAAGTCCAGTTGTTCGGGTTTGCCCCGTTGCCTTTTTGGATGCCGTTGTCTTGTGCGCCCGCCCAATATTTGTCCGGGTCGTGCGGGTTGAAAGTGCTGCGGTAAAACTGCGTGACCGGCAAGTTTTTGGCCTTCGTCCAACCTGTCTGGCCGGGGTCGCTGCGGTACACCCCACCGTCGTTCGACCAATACCGCCGCCCGCTGGGCGCGAACACCAGGTCGTGGCTATCGGCATGGCCGCCGCCCGCGATGGTCCAACTTGTGCTTCCCGCAGGCTTGCGCCACAGCTGGATGGCGTGGAAATAAAGGTCTTCGTCGTTGGTGGGGTTTGTGCGGATTTTGCCAAAATACCAGCCAAAATCGCTGCACGAGGTCTCCAATTGGAGGATGTTCATGGAAGTCCAAGTGGTGCCGCCATTGATAGTTTTGTACAGCCCGCCGGGCGTGGCCAGCGAATCAATGTACACGGCGTACACCTTGTCGGGGTTGGTCTGCGAAATGGCCAGACCCGTGCGGCCCTGGATGCCCGTCGGCAAACCGCCGCCGAGCTGCGCCCAATTGTTGCCGCCGTCAGTGCTTTTGTACACTCGGCCGTGCGGGCCGTGGATGACCGATTCGTGGTTATTGCGGATGCGGTCCCAGAAGGAAGCGTAGAGGATTTGGGGGTTGGCGGGCGATTGCACCAAGTCGCTCGCGCCCGCTTGTTCGCTCACAAAAAGCACCTGTTGCCAAGTACCGCCGCCGTCGCTGCTTTTGTAAATACCGCGCTGTGGGTCGCGCACGTAAGGATTTCCCATCGTGGCGGCCCAAAGAATGGTCGGGTCCGTAGGGTGCACCAGCACTTTGGAGACGATGCCCGTTGGCCCATTGTCGAAGTGCTGCCACGTTTCGCCCGCATCGGTGCTTTTGTAAATGCCGTCGCCATTGAACACCGTGGAAGGCATATTCGGGTCGCCCGTGCCAGCGTACACCACGTTGGGGTTGGAAGGGTCGAACGTGATGTCGCCGATGGAGAGTTCGGGGTTTTCGTCGAACACCGGGTGCCAGTTCGCCGTGCCGTCCGTGCTTTTGAAAATGCCGCCTCCGGCGAATCCTGCCAGCACTGTGTTCTCGTCGTCGGGCTTCACCGCCAGCGTGTTGCAGCGCGCGCCGAC
Source organism: Saprospiraceae bacterium (assembly GCA_046155725.1). GTDB lineage: Bacteria > Bacteroidota > Bacteroidia > Chitinophagales > Saprospiraceae > M3007. The sequence continues at coordinate 11,778 of JBJXFT010000023.1, read as the reverse complement.
GTTCATGGGGCCTTGTTGCGCCCAGGGGGTGGAGTTGGTGCCACACTCCGCGCCACCCCGGGCCAAGGCGGTTTCGGAGAGGCGGGTTTGCTGCATGGTTTTGCGCCAGCCCTGCCAATCGAAATCGCGGTCAGGATAAGAACGTTGGAAAGAAAACTGGTCGTAAGGCTCGCTTTTTTGCGCCAGTTTGTCGGCGTGTGGGAGGGCGTTTTTCCCGCAGGAAAAAAGGAGCAGCGCGGCGAAAATCAGGGAGGAGGGATGCTTGGCCATTGTTTCGGTGATGTTGTTTTGCCGCCTTCGGCGGCGCAGGGTTTTTCCCGCCAAAACTACGCCAATATCAACTATGAACTATAAACGAGGAACTATGAACTATGCGAATCAAGGGTTGAGTAAAGAATGACCTCGGAGAGGTCAAACGTTGGTAGAAATGATGTCATCCAAAGGTTTCCGACCTCGGAGAGGTCACACGCTTTGAGGTTTTGCACAGCTTTTGGGTATAATGTTCGACCTCTCCGAGGTCGTTGATGTCTTTTATCTGGATTATTCTACCAACATTCGACCTCTCTGAGGTCGTTTTCCCGAACCCTTGATTCGCATAAACGAGGAACTATGAACGGTGCCACGCTCGGTGTTCATAGTTCCTCGTTCATACTTCATAGTTCACCTCGCTGTTTTCACGAATTTCAGACTCAAAACCCGTCCGTTCCCCGTCGCTATTTTCAAACAATAAAGCCCTTCGGGCAATTGTCCGATTTCGATTTCGCCCAACAATTCCGAGGCCCCAATCTCCCGCACCAAACTGCCGCGTAGGTCAACGATGCAAGCCGCAATCACATCCAGGTCAATGATTTCCAATTGAATGGCCGATTGCGCCGGGTTTGGCCAAAGCCTCACCGAGCCGATTGCGCCCGGCTCGCTCGTGCCCACCGAGTTCGTGATCGTGATGGGCGCCAGCGCGGAAGTGCAGCCGTTCAGGTCCGTCACCGTAAACCCGTAAATGCCCGCGTTCAGGCCCTCCAAATCTTCCGTGCTGGCAAAGGGCTGGCCGTCTTTGTTCCAAGAATAAGTGTAGCCGCCTTGCCCCACCAGCGTCACGTAGATGCCGCCCACGCCCTGTCCGTTCATGTCATTGAAAACCGAGTCAATCAGAATGTCGGCCACCACATCCACCACAATAGAGAAAGAGCAAGTGGATGTGTTGCCCGAAACGTCGGTGGCCTGGTACACAATCACCGTCGTCCCTTCCGCGAATGCCGAGCCGCTCGACGGGCCGCTGACCAGTATGGGCGCACCCGTGAGGCCACAATTGTCCAAAGCCGTGGCGGACAAATATTCAACGATGTTCGCGCCACAAACATGGATGCCAGCGGGGCAAGTCATCGAAGGGCCTTCATTGTCGGTGGCGATGATGGAGAACGAAGCGGTGGCTGTGCAGCCGTTCGCGTCCGTCACCGACACCGTGTAAGAGCCTACCCCGAGGTTGCCCGTGTTGCCGCCCGGCCAGTTGAAAGAATATGGCGCGGTGCCGCCCGCCACGGCTATCTGTGCCGACCCCGTCTTGTCTTGCGGGCAAAGCACATTTTGCACATTCGTCGCCGTAGCCACCAGCAGCGCAGGCTCTCCGATGCTTACGGACTGTGAGATAATGCAGCCTGCGGCATCGGTGGCCACCACGGTGAATGTCCCGGCGGAAAGATTGGTAGCGGTTTGCTCCGTCGCGCCATTGCTCCAGAGGTAAGTGTAGGGCAAAACCCCGTTGCTCACGGCCACGGTGGCTTGGCCATCGGCCCCGCCAAAACAAGAAACATTGGCCGAAGAAATGGCCGCCGAAAGGGCGCAGTTGAAGGCCGACACCGTCACGGTCTGCGAAACAAGACAGCCGTTCAAATCGGCTATCAACACGGTGTACAAACCAGGCGCGAGGCCCGTGATGGTTTGGGCGGCAGAACCGTTGCTCCAAGCATAATCGTAGTAGGGAGTGCCGCCCGTGGGGTTTGCGGTAGCCGTGCCGTCAGATGCGCCGTTGGACGTAACGCCCGTGGCCGTGGCATTGGCCGAAAGCACGGGCGGTTCGCTGATGCTGATGCTGAGTATGGCGGGGCAGTTGTTGCGATCCAGGATGCTGACGGTATAACCTCCGGGGGCCAAACCATTGACACTTTGTGTGGTCTCGCCATTCGACCAAGTGTAGGTGACGGGGTCGGCTGCGCCCGCGAGGTTTACCGTGGCCGCGCCGTTGTTTGCGCCGTTGCACGTCACGTTGGTGGACGAAGCGGTGGCCACGAGGTTGCAACCAAAGGCATTGACCGTCACGGTCTGCACGACCGTGCAGCCATTTGCGTCCGCAACGCTGACGGTGTAACTGCTCGGGGCAAGGTTGGTGATGGTTTGGTCGGTACTGCCGCTGCTCCAAGTGTAGGTATAGCCGGGGGTTCCGCCCGTAGGGTTGGCGGTAGCCGTGCCGTCGTTTGCGCCGACGGCGGTTTCGCCCATGGCGGAAGCGTTGGCCAAGAGCGGGTCGGGCTGTGCGATGCTGACGGAGGCCGAAGCGGTGCAGTTTTCCTCGTCCGTCACGGTCGCCACATAGATGCCGGCGGCCAAGCCAGAGGTCGTGGCCGTGGTATCGCCATTGCTCCAGAGGTAGCTGAATGAGCCATTGCCGCCAGCGCCCGATGCGGTGGCCGCGCCGTTGCTGCCGCCATTGCAACTGACATTTGTGACTGCCCCGATGGATGCGGTGACGGTGGGCGATTGATTCACCACCACGCTGTCAAGGGCTGTGCAGCCATTGTCTATGTTGGTTATTTTCAAAAAATACTTCCCGATGCTGTCCACAATGGGCGTCAGCGTAGTGTCGCCCGACACGATGTGCCCGCCGTTTTTGGCCGTCCAGAGGTAATCGAAATTCGGCCCTTGCGACGACGGCGTGGCGTTGAGTTGTATGCTGGGGTTGTTGCAGTTCAGGTTGCCGGGCGGCACGATGCTGTCGAATGGCGGTGTGGTGTTTTGCACCACGGTGGCCACGGCGGTGGAAGTGCAGCCGTTGGCATTGCCCGTGACGGTGAGGGTGTAGGTGCCGGCGGTGTCTGCAACGGGGTTTTGGAGGTTTGAACTGAAATTGTGGCTTGTCCACAGATACGTCACGTTAGGCGCGATGGGCGAATTGCCGAGGAGTTGCGCGGTGTCGCTCACGCAATTTATTTGCCCAACAGCGGCGGCGTCCGCGCCTGGCGGCGCAATGTTTTGCAGCACGGCTACGGTATCAAAATTTTGGCAGCCGTTGACTGTATTGGTCACCACGGCGAAATAACTGCCTGGCACAGCGATGCTTGGGTTGGCAATATTGGAAGAAAAACCGCCGGGGCCGGTCCACGAAAAAGTGGGGTTTGGGGCATTGGTGGTGAGGTTCAGTTGCACGGTGTTGTTGCTGCAAGTCAAATCGCCCGATACCGAACCAATGGCCGTGGGCGGCGCGATGTCGGCGGTGACGGTGGCGCTGGCAGTTTTGGTGCAGCCATTTGCAGGGTCTGTGACGGTGAGGGTGTATGTGCCCGACAGGTTCACCACGGGGTTTTGTTCATTTTCGTTGGCGGGCGCAATGCCAGGGCCGGCCCAACGGAACGTGACTCCTGGCGTGGTAGAGTTGCCCATAAGCGTCACGCTCTGGCTGATGCAAGTGATGCTGCCGCCGGTGGCCGAGGCATTGGGCTGGGCGGTGTTGCAGGTGACGACTGCGGCATCCGAAGCCGTGCAGCCATTGATGGTGTTCGTCACCGTGAGGGTGTAAGTGGCGCAAGCATTCACCGTGGGCGTGAGGGTGTTCTGCCCCGAAATGATGTTGCCGTTTGCAGTCGTCCAGAGGTAGGTAAAGTTTGGCCCGGTAGAAGAGCCTGCCCCGTTGAGTTGTATTTGAGGCGTGGCGCAGGTGATTGTGCCGTCTGGCCCGGCATTGGCGACGGGCGGCGTCACGTTTCCGGTGATGGTCACTGTGGCGACTTTGGTGCAGCTGTTGGCATCGGTGGCGGTGACGGTGTAGGTGCCGATTTGGTCGAAGATGGCGGGGCTGCCCGATTGCCCGTCTGACCATTGGTAGGTGTAGCCGGGTGTGCCGCCGCCGCCGGTGGCAGTAGCGGTGGCGGTGCTCACGCAGGTGACGGTGCCCGATACGCTGGTGCTGAGCGTGAGTGCCGTAGGCTGTGTAAGGACGGCCACGGCGGTGGCGGTGGTGCCGCCGGTGACGGTGACGGTGTAGGTGCCTGCCGTGAGGTTGATGGCGGTTTCAGTGGTTTGGCCGCCGGTCCAGAGATAGGTGTAGGGAGGGGTGCCGCCGGAGGCTTCCACGGTGGCGCTGCCGTCATTGCCTCCGTTGCAAAAAGGGTTTGTGGTGCTGCTGATGCTGACGATGAGGGGCGGTGCGCCAGAAAAACTAAAGGCTGCGTCGCCCCAAACAGGGTCGTCGCCGCTTGTGCCTCCGGTGCCGTTGGTGAAATTGCCGATGTAGTAAACCTTTACGGTGTTGCCCGGTACGCTCGTGGGGGATTTCCATTGAAAGTCCCATTCGACGGTGTTGCCCGTGAAGGCTTTGCCGTTCCGATGTTCTATGTACTCTCGGTTGCCTGCGACTTCGGTGCCGGTTTGGCCGCCCAAGCTGATGAGGTCGCCGCAATCGCCGTCGTTAGCATCCACCACCACTACTTGGAATCCTGCTTTGACGGGCGAGCCGAAGGCGGCGGTCAATTTGATATTGATGTCGTAGGTCACATTGGGGTCAATAGTGCCTGGAAAGCCCGATACCTCGACGGAGCCGCCAAAGTTGCCGCTGAAGTGGCAGTCGTTGCAGTTTCCGTCGAACGGTGCGCCGGTGCGGCCGGTGGGTGGGTTGGCGTTGTTGGCAAGCCAGGTGAACATTCCGAGCAGGAGGCCGATGATGGGGAGGAGGCGGGAGTGTTTAAGTTTTTGCACGCTGATTAGTTGATTTTGTTTGAAAATATTGAGTCGCTCCGGCGGTGACTGTGAGTGCAGGGCCTGAATTGGAGGCATTTTGGTAAAGGCAAAAATGAAATTGAACGTGGGTGTCCACTTTGAATAAGGCGGGGCAGAAGAGATTAGAGTCGAATGATTCGATTTTGAAGATTAGAGTCTATCCGAAAATCGGCCCGACGGTACGTTTACTAAACCTCCAAGGTTTAGTAAACGTGACTACTACAAGGTGTTTTGCGAAGGCAAAAGAACGGTGCTTTTCTGAAGCCATGTGTCGCGTTTTAGCAATACGCCACTTGATTCTCGCCTACTTGATACTTGCAGACTTGATACTTGAAACTTGCCCACTTGAAACTTGAAACTTGTTCAACTCCACTCTTTCACCTGATGCGGGTAGCGCACCACATAAGTTTCTTTGATGAGCCGCTTGAGGCGCTCGCGGAAATCGTCCACGCCTTCTTTGCTGCGGGCCGAGATGAACACGTTTTCGCCGTAGGCGTGGAGCAATCGCTCGCGGAGTTCGGCCTCGATTTCTGCACGGGTGGGGGCATCGAGCAAGTCGTCAAACCAGCGTTCCCGGTACAAGTCCATCTTGTTGAAAACCATCAGCGTGGGTTTTTCTGCCGCGCCGAGTTCCTGCAAAGTCTGTTGCACGGTGCGGATGTGGTCTTCAAATTGCGGGTGCGCCACGTCCACCACATGGAGCAGGATGTCGCTCTCGCGCACTTCGTCGAGGGTGCTTTTGAAACTCTCCACCAAGTGGTGCGGGAGCTTGCGGATAAAGCCCACGGTGTCGGAAAGGAGGAACGGCATGGTGTTGAACACGACTTTGCGCACCGTGGTGTCGAGCGTGGCGAAGAGTTTGTTCTCGGCCAGCACGTCCGATTTGGAGAGGAGGTTGAGCAGGGTGCTTTTGCCCACGTTGGTGTAGCCGACCAGCGCGACACGCACCATTTCGCCCCGGGTCTTTCGCTGGGTCTGGTTTTGGCGGTCAATGTCTTTGAGCCGGCCTTCCAGAATGGTCATCCGGTATTGCACGATGCGGCGGTCGGTCTCGATTTGGGTTTCGCCGGGGCCGCGCATCCCGATGCCGCCTGCCTGCCGCTCCAAGTGAGTCCAGAGGCCGCGCAATCGGGGCAGGAGGTATTTCATCTGCGCCAGTTCGACTTGGGTTTTGGCTTGGGCCGATTGGGCGCGAGAGGCGAAAATGTCGAGAATCAGCGTGGAGCGGTCCACGATTTTCACTTTCAGGGCTTCCTCCAAGTTGTTGGTTTGTTTGCCCGAAAGGTCGTCGTCAAAGATGACCATGTTGATTTCCTCGTGCCGTTCGAGGTATTCGCGGATTTCCTCGACTTTGCCCTTGCCCACAAAGGTGCGGTGTTCCGGGTGGGGCAGGCGTTGGGTGATGCGCTTGACGGTGGTGGCCCCAGCCGTTTCGGCGAGGAATTCGAGTTCGTCCATGTACTCGTGCGCCTGAGCCTCTGTCACGCTGGGCGTGATGAGGCTTACCAAGATGGCGTGTTCGGGTTCTTTCTTTAAGCCGGTGGTTTTTTCACCGAGCGTCCATTCTTTTGCCATGTAGAGTTGTACGGGTGCGCTTGGCACCTGTCTTATTGGAGGATTTTGTTTTGCCCACAAGTTTCGATTTGCTCGAAGCTGTGGGCATTTCGCCCGTTTTTTTATAGCGATCAATGATTGCACTGATGGCCTGACGGTCTTCTGCTAAAAGCGGCATAGGGCCTACTTCGAGGTCCACACCAACAGGTTCTTTAATGTATCCCATATCATTGCGTTTGAAAGTATTTCTTTATCAACTTGAGGGCGGCGGCAGGGAAGATTACCATTTTGTGCCCTCCAACATGAGTGGCATCAAGCGTTGCTTCATAATGCTCAATCAGTTTTGTTTTGGACTGGAAAGCAACAAACCCCTCGTATCCCTTATCCCACGCAAGCTTGCAAGTAAAAGCAAAAAGATTTCCGGGAACACCCTCGTACAATTTCTTTCTGCCAAGGTTGAAGGGCGCACTTTCTACCAAATGCAGGTAAAAATGGTCGTCGTAATCGCTTATACTTAGAAGCCCTTGTATGACATTAGGGTTGTCCTTGATCGTCAACTTATAGACTTTCCTTTCTTTCTCTTTCAGTTCGGCTTTCCAATCAAATTTCCAGCCATTGGCTTTTGTCGCAGTTTTCAAGTCGTCTTTGGTGACCTCAAAAATTTCGGTAGCAAAACTATCCCCAGAAATGGTGTTTTGAACGCTATTGGTTAGGCGGTCAATTTCAATATCCAGATGGTATGCTGCTTTTTTTGCCATAAAAAGAGATTACAAAGGTAGCCAAAAACGAAGCCCAAACGCCTCAAAAAACATTCTCCCCAAGCTCCTCCTCCCTTGGCCTGAACGGCGAATTCTCCAGATGCTCGCGGAACAGGTTTGTAAAATAATAAAGGCAAAGATAGACGCTGAGCGCCCCCAGTGAGCCGAGCCATTTTGTCCAATTTTGCATCACGAGGAAATCGTAAGCCCCGTGCAAAAGGATGGCCACCAGCAAACCGCGCAAGAGCAAATGTGTGCGCTCTTGGGGGGCAAACTTTGCCAAGCCCGCGTAGTATCCCATCGGCACGGCAAAAACCAAATGCGCTGGCACGGCAGTGAACGCCCGCAACAGGGCCGTTTCGCGGCCAAAAACATCCGCGTACGCAAGGTTCTCCAAGCTGGCAAAACCCATGCTCACCATCACCGAGTACACAATGCCGTCGAACGGCTCGTTGAAAAAGCGCCACACAAACGCCCCCAAAAGCAAGGCCAGCCATTTCACCAATTCCTCCACGGGCGCAATCGCGCCGAACGCCAGCAGGAACGTCAGCACAGGGTCGCGCTCAATGTGGCCCACCATCGGGATGACATTTTTCTCAAAAACAATGGCCGGCACGGTAGCGGCAGCCCCCAGCACGAAGCACAGCGCGAGCGGCCCGAACGATTCGCGCTCGTACTTGTCAGCCCGATACACTAACCAGCAAATCAGCAGGCCGGGCGAAATGGCGAGGGCAATTAGGAAGGGAGACAAGTGTGAGAGAGGTGAGAGGCGTGAGAGAGGTGAGAGGCGTGAGAGGCGTGAGAGGCGTGAGAGGCGTGAGAGGTGAGAGAGCGGAATCAACAATCGGCAATCAGCAATTATCAATCAATCCCGATGGCAAAAGTCCCAAAACGAATTCAAAATCGCGGCAGATTCTTTTGGGCATTCGTACATCGCCATGTGCGCCGCCTCGGGGAGGAGATGCACGTCGGCCACCTTAGGCAGCAGCGCGGCCTTCAAGGCTTGTTCGGGCGGCACGAGCGTGTCTTTTTCGCCGAGCAGGAAAAGCGTTGGGCAGCTGATTTTGGACAGCGTGTGCGCGTGGTCGCGGCGGGTCAGCATGGCTTGGAGCGCAGCGATGATGCCTTCCGCGCTTTGTTTTTTTCCGGTGGAAATCAGTGCGTTCAGCGTGTCTGGGTTTTTCTCCAAAAAACTTGGCGCAAAGAGGTTGGGGAAAAGTTGGGTCACATACAGGTCGCGCTTGCCGGCTTGCAAGGTCTCTATGCCGCGCTGGCGAGCAGTCTTTTTTTCCTCCGAATCCTCGTAGGGCTGCGAGTGGAAAAGTCCCAGCCCAGCGAGCCGTTCCGGCCAGCGAGCGGCAAATTCCAAGGCCGCATACCCGCCCATGCTGTGGCCCACCAGCACACACCGGGCAATGCCCTCCGCGTCGAGAACAGCCAGCATGGCCTCGGCGTAGGCGGCCATATCGGGCTGGTGCGGCAGGTCGGACCAGCCAAAACCGGGCAAGTCAATCAGCACCTTCGGGCTGGGTTTCAGCAGCGATTGGAGCGGCGACCACACCGAGCGGTCTTCGCAAAAACCGTGGAGCAGTACCAAGGGGAAGGCGTTTTCGGAAATCTCTGAAGCCTTTTCAACGGGCTCAAAAGCATAGGACACGCGGGTGCCTTGCGGAGTGTTGCAAAATTTCATGGGGGAAATGTACGGCGAGCAATTACCAATCCTTTTCCGACTTTTGCTGCTCGCCTCAAGGGTTGAGGCCTCTAACTTTCCGAAAGTTCCAAACTTTCGGAAAGTTCGTTGCGAATGATATAAGCCTATGGATGTCTTTTCCTCCCTCGCCCGCGATGTTTCCCGCGCCCTCAGCCCTGATTTGCCAAAGGATTTGGGGGACATGGATTCGCACCTCGATTACATTCTGCCCAAGGTGATCCCCTACGGCGAAGACTTGCGCGAAACCCAATTTTGGCTCGACAAACGCTGGAAGGAAGTGCGCGACGAAGAGGGATTCCATGAGGCCATCTTGCACATTTTTAGCCCAGGCGGCGAATACTTGCTCTCGCTGGACGGCAATTTGATGAAAGGCACCTGGCGGCAATTGGGCGAGGAAAACGCCCTCATCGTGGAGATGGGCGGCAGGAGCGAACTCTTCGACCTGCGCTTCCTCAACGGCGAATTTATGATACTGACCAAGCACGGCGACCAAGCGCGCAAGGGGCTACGCCGATTTTTTATGCTGGCCCAAGAACCCGTCACGCGAAACCGAAAGGGCGAACAGCTCGACTGGCGCAACATCATGGAAAAACTCTTCAACACTTGGCGCGAAAACAGCCTCAGCATCGGGACTTGGATTCTTTTCCTGCTCTTGCTGGCCGCCATTGTGTACGCTTCATTTTAAGTCAAAAAAATGCATCTCCTCGATTGGGCCGTACTCGTCGGCACGCTTGCTTTCATCGTTTTGTACGGCATCTGGAAAACCCGCAAATCCAGCGAATCCAGCGACGATTTCCTCGCCGGGCAGCGCAACCTGCCGTGGTGGACCATCGGCCTGAGCATCATGGCCACGCAGGCCAGCGCCATCACTTTCCTCAGCACGCCTGGCCAGGCATTTTCGGACGGGATGCAGTTCGTACAGTTCTATTTTGGGATGCCGATAGCCATGCTTTTTTTGGCGTTTTTCGTGCTGCCGATTTATTACAAACTGCGCGTCACCACGGCCTACGAGTACCTCGAACAGCGTTTCGACCTGCGGATGCGCTCGCTCGCGGCGGTGCTGTTCCTCATCCAGCGCGGCATGGCGGCGGCCATTAGCATCCTCGCGCCGAGCATCATACTGTGCGCCGTGTTTGGCTGGGACCTCTTGCTCACCAATTTTTTCATGACCGTGTTCGTGGTCATCTACACCACATCGGGCGGGAGCGCGGCGGTGAGCCACACGCAAGAATTGCAAATGACCGTCATGCTCGGCGGCCTCGTGCTGGCTTTTTTCCTCATCCTCAACGCGCTGCCGCAAGGCATGGAGTTTTCAGAAGCGTGGCAGATAGCGGGCGTGACGGGCAAAACGCAAATGCTGGACTGGACTTTCGACTGGAACGACCGCTACAACGTGTGGTCGGGCATATTGGGCGCCACCTTCCTTTTCCTCTCTTATTTCGGCACCGACCAGAGCCAAGTGGGCCGCTACCTATCGGGCAAAACCCTGCGCGAAAGCCGCATCGGGCTGCTCTTCAACGGCTTCATCAAAATCCCGATGCAGATGCTCGTGCTGGCCGTGGGCGTGATGGTTTTTGTTTTCTACCAGTTCGAACAACCGCCGCTCCACTTCAACCAAGCCAACCGCGCCCAACTCGCCGGAACGCCGCAAGAGGCGGAGTTTCAAAAGTTGGAAAGCGCGGACGCGCAAATATTTGGGGAGAAAAAACAGGCGCTCGCTCAGCTCCAACAAGCCCGCCAAACGGAAGACCCCGCCCGTGCCGAAACGGCCATCAGCCAACTCCAAACGCTTGAAACCCGCCGTGCCGAACTCCGCACCCAATCCAAAACCCTCCTACAAAGCGCAGGGGTGAAAGGCGACGCGAACGACAAGGATTATGTGTTCATCAACTTCGTGCTCGGCCATATCCCTGTTGGCTTGGTGGGCCTCATGCTCGCCATGATTTTCTGCGCTTCGTGGAGCACCACGGCTTCGGAACTCAGCGCACTTTCGGCCACTTCGGTTTCCGACATTTACCGCCGCTCGCTCGCGCCCGGCAAGTCCGATGCGCACTATCTGCGCGCTTCCAAAATCGCCACCGTCATTTGGGGCGGCTTCATCGTGGCCTTCGCCATGTTTGCCTCGCTGTCGGAGAACCTGATTCAGGCGGTCAACATGGTCGGCTCCATGTTCTACGGCACCATTCTGGGCATATTTTTTACCGCATTTTTTCTCAAAAGCGTGAAAAGCCGCGCCGTGTTCTACGCCGCGCTCGTGGCCGAGGCCATCGTGCTGGTGTGTTTTTGGTACAACAAAGACGCATACCTGTGGTACAACCCCCTTGGTTGCGGGCTGGTGATGGGCATGGGCTGGGTGATAGAAAAGATAAGCAGCGGAAAATCTTGATGCCGCGCTTCAAAGCGGCAGCGCCGAATACCGCTCGATAAACGCCTTCAACTCGTCCACCATAGCGGGCGAGCCAATCGCGATGGTGCAACGCTGGTGAAGTTCGGCGGGCGCCAAATCGAGGATGCGCTTGAGGTGCGTGTTCAGCGCTTTTCCGCCCGCCTGCTCCACCAACATCGCCAACGGGTTGCACTCGTACAGAAGCCGGAGTTTGCCCTTTGGATATTTGCGCGTGCTGGGGTACAGGAAAATACCGCCTTGGATGAGGATGCGGTGCACATCGCTGACCATGCTGCCGATGTAGCGGAGGCCATAGTTTTGGTCGGAGCAGTGGTCAATGTAGCGGCGCATCTCCAGGTCGAACTTGGAATAGTAGCCTTGGTTCA
>JBJXFT010000019.1:0-9866 GCA_046155725.1 Saprospiraceae bacterium | reverse complement strand
GCCTTCTCGCTTGGGCCGACGAAATCGGAATCCCCAACGTGGTGGAAAAACTCGATTCGCTCTACGTCGAGTACCTCGAAGACCGATACCGTTGCAGCCCGCTCCTCCGAAAAATGAACCGCGACGGCAAAAGATTTTTCGATCGAGCCGATTAAACCGATTGAGCCGATTATGACATTGCCCAATTGATTGCGGGCATCACTTCATCACTTCATCACTTCATCACTTCATAAAATGCCCTCCATTTTCACCCGCATCGTCAACGGCGAAATCCCCTGCCACAAAATCGCCGAAACAGACGACTACCTCGCTTTCCTCGATGTGCGCCCACAGGCCAAAGGCCACACGCTGTGCATCACGAAGCAGGAGATTGACTACATTTTTGATGTAGAGGACGCGCTCTACACAGGCCTCTGGCTTTTCTCCAAGCGCATCGCCAAGGCGGTGAAACAGGCCGTGCCCTGCAAGCGCGTGTGCGTGGTGGTCATCGGCGACGAGGTGCGGCACACGCACGTCCACCTCATCCCGTTCAACAGCATGGCCGACGTGACTTTTAGCAGCCGCGCCAAGGTGGAACTCTCGCCAGAGGAGATGCGCGACCTGGCGGCCAAGATTGCTGCGGAACTGTGATTGTAGGCGCAGAGGCCTTATTCCGCCAATATTCTCAAAATTATGTTTGGGAGGAAAAATCTGCGCAGAGATGCTTTTTTTTGGAGCGGAATTGTACTTTTGCGCGGCTTTTTGAAAAAGGCATCCTTATATCCGGTGGCCGGATGCCGAGAACTTACGCCGGATACCAAATTTCATTTCGCAACTATGGCAAATATTGGTCGTATCAAACAAATTATCGGAGCAGTCGTGGACGTTGATTTCAGCGGGCCCGACAGCAAACTGCCCGAAATCCTCAGTGCCCTCGAAATTACCCGCGCCGACGGCACCAAACTCGTGCTCGAAGTGCAACGCCACCTCGGCGAAGACGGGGTTCGCACCATCGCTATGGACTCAACCGATGGCCTCATGCGCGGTATCGAATGTGTAGACACAGGCTCTCCCATCGCCATGCCAGTGGGCGAGGAAGTGCGCGGTCGCCTATTCAATGTGGTCGGCGAAGCCATTGACGGCATCGGCCACGTGGAGAAAGGCAAAAACGCCTACGTCATCCACCGCAGGCCCCCGGCTTACGAAGACCTCTCGACCGAACGTGAAATCCTGTACACCGGTATCAAGGTCATTGACCTCATAGAACCCTACGCGAAAGGCGGCAAAATCGGCCTTTTCGGCGGCGCAGGTGTGGGGAAGACGGTGCTTATCATGGAACTCATCAACAACATCGCAAAGGCTTACGAGGGTATGTCGGTGTTTGCAGGTGTGGGCGAGCGCACCCGCGAGGGCAACGACTTGCTCCGCGAGATGATAGAATCAAACGTTATCAAATACGGCGAGGAGTTCAAGCACTCCATGGAATCAGGCGGCTGGGACCTCTCCAAGGTGGACAAAAAAGAACTCGCAAAATCGCAGGCTACGCTCGTGTTCGGCCAGATGAACGAACCCCCCGGCGCCCGCGCTCGCGTGGCGCTCTCCGGCCTCACGATGGCCGAATATTTCCGAGACGGCGATTTGAAAGACCCCGCAGGTGGCCGCGACATCCTGTTCTTCGTGGACAACATTTTCCGCTTCACGCAAGCAGGCTCTGAGGTGTCGGCGCTCTTGGGCCGTATGCCTTCTGCGGTGGGCTACCAGCCTACGCTGGCCACAGAGATGGGTGTCATGCAAGAGCGCATCACTTCAACCAAGCGCGGCTCCATCACTTCGGTGCAAGCCGTGTATGTTCCTGCGGACGACTTGACCGACCCAGCGCCCGCTACCACCTTCGCTCACTTGGACGCTACGACGGTATTGGATCGTAAAATCGCTTCACTCGGCATTTACCCGGCGGTGGATCCGCTCAGTTCCACATCCCGTATCCTCGACCCGAAAATCATCGGTGAGGAGCACTACCGTTGCGCTCAGCGCGTGAAACAAATCCTTCAGCGCTACAACGAGTTGCAGGACATCATCGCCATTCTCGGCATGGAAGAACTTTCTGACGAGGACAAGCTGGTGGTAGGCCGCGCCCGCCGGGTGCAGCGTTTCCTCTCGCAGCCGTTCTTTGTGGCCGAGCAGTTCACGGGCCTCCCAGGCGTTCTGGTCCCGATTGACGAAACCATCCGTGGCTTCAACATGATCATAGACGGCGAACTCGACGATATGCCAGAAGCCGCGTTCAACCTCGTCGGCACCATTGACGACGCGATTGCCAAAGGCAAGAAGATGATGGAGGAAGCTTCTAAATAACTTTGAACGATGAACGATGAACGATGAACCTTCCGATGGCTCGTCGCTCATCGTTCATCGTTCATAATTCATCGTTCATTATGAACTTAGTTATTCTCAGCCCTGAAAAGGAAATCTTCGCGGGCGAAGTCAAGTCGGTCATTGTGCCGGGCAGTGAAGGGCAGTTCCAGATGCTGCAAAATCACGCGGCCATCGTGTCGTCTTTGCAAAAAGGCGAGGTGAAGGTGACGAAAGCCAACGGCGAAAAAGTGACCTTCGGCGTGGAAGGCGGCTTTGTCGAGTGCTTGCACAACGAGGTTTCGCTCCTTGTGTCAAGTGTGAAAGAGGTTTGATTTTTTAATTTTTCAGGGAATACGAAAGCCCCTTCCAACCATGTTGGAAGGGGCTTTCTGTATGTGCCTACCCTATCATTACCCCTCCCTGTCGCCGGCCCGCAACATCATGCTTTGCGCTGCCCATTTTATTCATCGTAAAAAAACGATAAATTTTTTCCCCGAAAAATTTGCGCTTTCAAAATCAATCGTACTTTTGCGATGAGTTTTAGCCAACCCAGCCATGGCCATCCATAAAAAAGAAGCCTTCGGGCAAGACGAACAAGAACTCGCGGCACTCGCCAAAGCGATGGCACACCCCGCAAGGATTGCCATTTTGAAAGAACTGGCGCGGCGAAACACCTGCATCTGCGGCGAAATCGTAGAGGTGTTGCCCTTGGCTCAAAGCACCGTGTCGCAGCATCTCAAAGAACTGCAACAGGCCGGGCTGATTCAAGGGACGGTGGAAGGCGCGAAGTCCTGTTACTGCATCAACCGCGAAACTTTCCAGCGTTTCGAGCAGATGTTGGAATCATTTTTTACCAGCACCACCGCCAACCAGCAATGTTGCTGAGTCAAGTCAAATTTGCTTGACTATTTTTTTGCCCAAAATCATCGCCATTTTACGATAAATATCCAGCCCAAGAGCTGAGCACTCAAATCACCGCATCACCAATTCAACAACCAAACAATTTACGCTATGCAAACTGCTGAACAGATCAAGACCATCGTCCGAGAAAAATACTCGGAAATCGCCCTGCAAAGCAGGGAAGACAATGCCGCCTCCTGCTGCGGCGTGGGCGCTCCCGGCACCTGCACCATTATGGCCGACAACTACGCCGAACTCGAAGGCTACAACCCCGATGCCGATTTGGGTCTTGGGTGTGGCCTGCCGACGCAATTCGCACAAATCCAAGCGGGCGACACGGTGCTTGACCTCGGCTCCGGCGCGGGCAACGATGCCTTCGTGGCGCGGGCCGAGGTTGGCGCGACGGGCAAAGTCATCGGCGTGGATTTCACGCCGACCATGATTGGCCGCGCCCGCGAAAACGCCGAAAAATTGAACTTCCACAACGTGGAGTTCCGGCAGGGCGACATCGAGGATTTGCCCGTGTCCGACCAATCCGTGGATGTGGTGGTGAGCAATTGTGTGCTCAACCTCGTGCCAGACAAACCCAAAGTTTTCAATGAAATTCTGCGCGTGCTGCGCCCAGGTGGGCATTTCAGCATCTCCGACGTGGTGCTTGTGGGCGATTTGCCCGACGCGCTGCGCAACGCCGCCGAGATGTACGCGGGCTGCGTGTCAGGCGCAAGCCAGATGGACGAATACCTCGACATCATTCGCCGAACAGGTTTTGAAAACCTGACGGTGCAAAAGCAAAAACCAATTTTGATTCCTGACGAAATCCTGCGCGAATACTTGTCAGAGGAAGAACTGCGGGCGTTCGTGACTTCCAAAATGGGCATTTTCAGCATCACGGCTTACGCCGAAAAACCGGGCGGCGACCCTGCTCAAAAGGCCACGCGAGCAGAAAACCGAAAAGCCGAAATGCGCAACCTGGCTGCCGAAGCAGGCAAATCCTGCTGCGCTCCGGGGAGCGGTTGCTGTTAAAATTTACTTCTCACAAGAAATATGTCTGCCATGCCCATCATTTTGAAAAATGCAAGCCCCGAGCAAGCCCCAGCCTTGCGCGATTTTTTACAACAATCAAAATTGCCCACCGGCGATTTGCCCACGGATTTGTCTGGCTTTACCCTCGCTTTTGACGAGGAAAAAATAGTCGGCTCGGCGGGGATGGAATTGCTGGGGAGCGTCGGTTTGTTGCGTTCGGTGGCCGTTGCCGAGACGCACCGCGATCAAAACCTCGGCCAACGGCTTTTTGCTGCCGCGCTCAACTACGCCCGTTCCCATGGCATGAGCGAAGTGTTTTTGATTACAAACACCGCCGAGCGGTATTTTGAAAAAAATGGCTTCCGGCAGGTGGATCGCAGCGATGCGCCTGCCGAAATTGCTCAAACCGAGCAGTTTTCGGCTTTGTGCCCGTTGTCGTCGATCGTTATGAAAATGGATTTTAACTGAACGGAATTCTATGAAAATCGCCCTTTTTTCTGACATCCACGCCAACCTCCCGGCACTCGAAGCCTGTTTTGCCGACATCGAAAAACGACAGCCCGACCAGATTTTTTGCCTCGGCGATCTGGTGGGCTACAACATTTGGCCGAACGAAGTCATCCGCCTTGTGCGCCAAAGGGGCATTTCTACGATTGCCGGGAACTACGACTTTGGCATCGGGCGAATGAGCGGCGACTGCGGCTGCGCGTACAAAACGGATGAAGAGAAAGCAAATGGTGCGGTGTCCATCGCGTTCACCAACCAAATCGTGCAGCCCGCCGAACGTCAATATCTGCGGGAATTGCCCAAGCACATCCGCATCGAATTGGAAATGCAGGAAGGCGAGCCGATTTCGCTGCTGCTCGTGCATGGAAGCCCGCGCAGAATCAACGAATACCTGTTTGAAGAGCGCGAGGAGAAAAGCCTGCTGCGCATCCTCGAAAGTGCCGGGGCCGACATTCTTTGCTTTGGGCACACCCACAAGCCCTACCATCGGGTGCTGAATTCAGGCACGGATGCCGCGCCGCATTTTCGCCACGCGATCAACATCGGGTCGGTCGGCAAGCCCAAAGACGGCGACCCGCGTGGCGGCTATGTCCTGCTGGAATTGGACGAGCACAGCGATTTGAAAAACGAAAAAAGCATTCGCGTGGAGTTTGTGCGGTTTGAATACGACGTGGAAAAAGCCGCCAGGGCGGTCGAGGAAAGCCCATTGCCAGATGCGTATGCGATGGCGTTGCGGGTAGGGAAGTAGCCAGGAAAACCCCGCAGGGTATTTTATGCAAAGCCGCCGACTGTACCAATGGGTGCAATCGGCGGCTTTATCATTGTTGCCAAGCGGAAAGGTTAATCCTGCACAACCAACTTGCCCTGACCCACCAGCAGCCCATTCTGTTTGATATTGAATGGGTAAACACCTGATCTCAAGTCTCCTTTTTTGACCCGGAAAATCCCTGCTTCGTCGGTCATTTCCCGTACGGTCTTTCCATGCAAATCAAATATCTGCAAAAGAAGGGAAGCCCGGCTTGCCAGTCCCAGCACTTCCAATTGTGTCTCCGAAACAAAGGGGTTGGGAACGGCTCGTACCTGAACGGAGGCTTGATTCGGCTCCCATGCACTGACATGGATAAATTTTTCGCCCACCCGGTGGAAGGTCGTGTTGGTCAACACGGGCGCGTTGAAATCAAAGAAAATCGCTGCGCGGTTTTCGATCAGCGTTTGCAATGGCACATCCTGTTTTTGCTCGATCCGAAAAGTAATGTACCCCTGCGACCCAGCCAAGTTGGTGCTGCTGTCTGGCAGGAGGATATTTTCAAACTTGAATTGCAATACCCCTGCGCCAAGCAGTTGCCAGGTGTAGGGATGGCTGGCCGCGCCGGGGCGTGCACTGGCCGCATCGAGCCAAGGCGAGAGGGTGTCGCGCACTGTGACGGTGAAAGCCGTGTCTGTGCCCGTGTTTTGGAATCGGATTTTATAGTTCAAATCCACGCCACGACCGATGTAATGCTCCGTGTCGTAGCCAGTTGGCACCGCCTGTTTGTCATTGGGATCGTAGGCCCCGATGTTTGGCTGGCAGTCGCGGTCGGCGTTCTGGCTGACGAACATTTCCGGGAACATATTCCAAAAGCCCGGCTGTACGGGCCCGTTGCAGCCTTCAATAGCAGTCGTCGCAGCGAAGAAAGGTGCTTCGCCAGGCGCGTGACCGGCATAAATGCGCGAGGTGGAGCCATCGGCGGGACATTTTACGGCATATTCTCCTTGTGGAGGCAATTGGAACTGACCTTGCCGCATGACAATCAAATCCTCGATGATGACAAATTCAGCCGCATTCTGCATGGGCGCTCCGCCCACGTTTTTGATCGTAAAGACTACCGAATCGCCCTCGCAAACAGCTTCCACTTGTATAACCGAGATATCCTCCAATGTAGTAGGGCAAGGGTTGGCAATTCCGATGGAGACGGAGGAACAGTGTGTCTGCCCCAATTGGGCATCGCAACTTACCAAGACCGTAACCGTGAATGTGCCGGTTTCCAAAGGGGCCACGTCGCCGACTAAGAAGGCGTAAACGTTGTTGCCCAAATCGCTGTAGGGCAGGCTCGCGGATTCCAAGGTCAAGAATGGATCAAGGAACAGCGTCACCACGGCCGAATCTGCTGCAATGCTCCCTTCGTTGCTATATTCGACGGTGTAAGTGCTGGGAAAACAACGCCTTAAAAACAAAGCGCTCAAATCAACCGTCGGCCAGGGACAACTGATATCAGCGGTGATGCCGGTATTCCATTGGAGCGTATCCCCGCTACTTACCGTAAGACTTGCGGAATCCTGGCAAATTGCCCACAGGTCGTTGGGCGGCACTACGCTGATTAAATAAGTCCCGGTATCAATGGAAAAATCATAGTTGCCCTGAGAATCGGTAGTGGCATAACGTGTGTCACCAGGCTTAGCCGCGATGACAATTCGGTTCGCCGCCGAGGTGTCGGCGATACAATCCACATTCAGGTCGGTAAAAATATTTCCGTGCAATCGGCTGGTGTATGTGACCCCATTGGCATCGGTGCGAAACACAAAAGGGGTATATCCCACTCCAGTAAAAGCTCTAGCCAAGCCCATTACGCCACCATCGGGCAAGGACCACAGGTGGCTGGCAAGTTCCAATGTCTCTGGCCGGTCGAAAGTGCGCTCCCAAATGGGGCTGCCGTTCCATTCGAGTTTCCGCAACAATAGGTTTTGGCCATCGCGACCATACAGCAACAATTTGTCATCCATCGAAGTGAGGGCCACACCTACCTCCGGTGCAGCAATGGTGCTGAGCACGGCCCCGTTTTCAGCATTGAGTATTGCGGTGTTGCTACTGGAAACAGCCGCGATCAGGCTATCTTGCAGTACGGCCAGCGACCCGAAGCCATAAATCAGGTTGGGCTGCGGATAAGTCTTGAGGTAAATCAAATCGCCGGCAGGGGAAAACTTGCCCAACACCGGGACGTACGGGAAATCTTGTACACCGCTCAAATAAAAATCACCCTCTGAATCAGCTGCCATTGCTAAAAAGTAGCGCATCGGAGTACCCAGGGCGGTGAAATCATAAGTCTTTTGCCAAAGCGTCTCTCCTTCCAAATTGGTTTTGCTTACTTTGACCGGGGCATCATCGTGGCCATTTTGATAGGCAATGAGGTAGCCATCCGGTGTGGCTTTCAGATGTGGTGGCAGGTAATTGTTCAAATAAATTCCAGGGACGCTATGGGTCCAGATGACCTGCAGGTTACCATCCGTTTTGGTCAGATCGGTAGTGCTTGTTGCTGGGTTGAATGCCGCGAACAACAAGTGATCGTTGGCAACGGTCAATAAAGCCGGCTTGTATCCGGTAAAAAAATTGCTCTGTTCTTGAAGCGATTGTGTTGCGCCGCCGGGCGCAATTTTCAACAGCAGATGTGGATCAAGTCCCCAGTATTCATCATCGGCAGTCAGCAACAGGCCCCCATCCGGGGTAGGCACAGCACCATAATCTAAGTCCAGGCTGGTCAATTCTGGATAAAAACGTTCCCAACCCTGGGCGTTGGCAGTGGTCAAACCAAGGCAAAAGAGCAAAAAGCAGATTACATTTTTCATGTGCATGGATTTTAATTTAGAACAAAAGTCCGGCTGCCCCCCCATCTATTCAAACCCAAATTTTTAAATTTGTGCGAAAAAAATTTTTCTAAAAAATTTAGAATCAACATCTTAAAACAAACTTTGTGCAAAAAGGAATTTTATCCGACTTGCTAAAAACCCTGACTTCTCGGGAGAAAAGCGCCTTCCTGCGCTTTGTGCAATCGCCCTACCTCGCAGCCAAGCCAGAGACGGTCCGCCTTGCGGAGCAAGTGCTTCTACCTTCTACCGAAACCGAACGCTTGCACAAGACGGCTGCTTTCCCCCAGATATTTGGCAGCGAGCGCACCTACGACGATGTTCGGATGCGCAAAGTGATGGAGCAACTGCTCCGATTGCTCGAGCGGTTTTTGGTGACCGAACAGCGCGACCGAGAGGGGTTCGATTTCCGCCTGCGCTTGGCTGCGCTTTTCATCGAGCGAAAACAAGAAAAACTGTTCCGTCGCCTCACGGCATTGCCACTTCCTTTCCCGGCTGCCGAAACAGACTGGACTGCGGAACATTTCGAGCAGGCATCCCGCTGGTATCAATTGCTCTACGACCACCGCAGTGCCACTCAGCGAGAACACGACCCTCATTTGTACGAGCGCGTGATACATTGCCAGACGGTCGCGCTGCTGGCTCGCCGCCTCCGCAGTGCCTGTGTTTTCCGTACCAATCAAAAAGAAAAAGCCGATCTGCCCGCCGATTACCTGATCGTCTGGGCACAAACGATGGAGGCTCACTATGCTGAGCTTCCGCTTTTGCAGACGCTTTTTGCTGCATTGCGTGCTTTGCAGGAGCCGACGGACGCGCTGCATTTTGCCGCTTTCCGCGACGGTTTGTTACAGCATCCGCACTGTTTTTCATTCGCCGACCGCCGCGATTTATTGGTGCTGGCTATCAATTTTTGCAGCAAACGATATAACGATGGCGACAAGGCTTGGCTCGACACGCAGTTGGACCTGTACGAGCACGGTTTGCGCGAGGGACTGTTGCTGGAGAATAATTGGGTTACGGGCTACACATTTACCAACATTGCGACCTTGGCGCTCATCGCTCGGCGGTACGAACGACTTGCTCAACTGCTCCGCGATTACCGCGATAAAATCGCCCCGCGAGACCGTCGTGACGCTGTTGCATTCAATGAAGCCCGATTGTATCACGCATTGCGGCAGTATCGCCCCGCACTCGTGCTGTTGCAACAAAATACCTTTGGCGACCTCCTGCTCAACCTATCTGCCAAAACCGTGCAGGCCAAATGTTTCTACGAGCTGGAAGAGCATGATTTGCTGGAAGCACACTTGGAGGCTTTGCGCAAATTCATCCGTCGGCACAAAGAAGTGGGCTACTACGGCGAACGCTACCTTAATTTTATCGCTGCTTTGCGCCGTGCAGTAAAAGCAGACCCAGCAGAAGCGCTCCGCCTGCGCGAAGAAATAGCCGCCATGTCGGTGCTGGCCGAGAAGGAGTGGCTGTTGGAG
>JBJXFT010000016.1:0-15794 GCA_046155725.1 Saprospiraceae bacterium | reverse complement strand
GAAAAGCGCGTCCGCGCCGCTCAGGTCTGGGTCAAGTGCTTGGGCCGAACGGTGAAATTGGTGGCGGTGGAGTACCTGCGCGAAGACGGAACGATGATGACCCGCAAACTTTACTTCTGCACGGACGCCGAGCGAGACTGGCAGTGGATACTGGAGCGCTACGGCCTCCGGTTCCAGATCGAGTTCACCTTCCGCGATGCCAAACAGTTCTTGGGCCTCGCCCACTGCCAGAGTACCGACAAGGCCAAAATCGAGAACCATGTCAACCTCGCCCTGTCCGCTGTCTCGGTCGCAAAGGCTGCCCACTACCTGCCTTTGCCAAAAGAAGAAAGAGGTGCCTTCTCTATGGCCGAACTCAAGACCTATTATCACAACCTCGCCCTCGTCGAGCGATTTTCGATAGCCTTGGGTATTGACCCTACCGCAACTAAAAACAACCCGAAAATCAAAGAACTCTTATTTTCAACAAGTTACCTCGCTATGGCTGCTTAAATCCTTCACGAACCATTGTCTGTAGGTAGATAGCTATAATTCTCATTCCAATTCCAATCGTCTTCTATCCATTCCCAGACGTTGCCGCTCATGTCGTGCAGGCCGAGTTCGTTGGCTGCTTTTTCGCCTACGGGGTGGGTTTCATTTTTTGAATTTTCGTCGTACCAACCAACTTTTTCCAAATCGTTGCTGCCTGCAAACTTGTAGCCCTTTGAAAGTGTCCCGCCTCGTGCCCCAAACTCCCACTCGGCCTCAGAGGGCAAGCGATATTGCTCCCCCGTTTTCTCTGATAGCCACTGACAGTATTCCTGCGCATCCTGCCAACTGACATTGATGGCGGGGCGCAAGCCCCGCCCCCAGCCGTTGTCGCTTGCTTTTTCTCTGCCCGTCAGATTGCAAAACGCATCGTACTCCTCGAAAGTAACGGGGTATTTCCCCATCCAAAAAGAAGGGACAGTGACGGGGTGGATGGGCTTTTCACTCTCGTCCTCATCGCTGCCCATAAGAAAAGTGCCGCCTTTTACAAAAACCATCTCCGGCCCTTCGGGGATGTCGCGGAGCGTGTCGCCGTTTTCCCATTTTGTGTAAACCTGCGGAAGGTTTTCTGACTTAGGTTCGACTCCCACGGACGGCGGCGCGGCAGGTGTAGTGTCGGGGTGACTTTGAGTCGCCCCAACACTTTCTCGCTTCCTCAGCTGAGAACCAGATTCTTTAGCCGCCAAGGTTCTGTTCGACATCAGGGCTTCGCCCTCATAGCGTTTTATAATGGCAGCTTGCTCCAACCGCGCCTCAACAATGTCAGAAATTTGCTCCCGCGCATCTTCGGCTTAGAGGCCATCGGGGTACGCTTCGAGGTAATCAAGCAAGTTGCTTTCCAAAAACACTGGGTTGCTGTGGGCATTGAGGTAGTCCCAGAGGTCTTGGTCGTTGGCAACGTCTTCGATTTTTTGGGCGGCCTCGGCGGTATGGAGGCCATTTTTCCATTTGTCCAAATAACCCTGATAAGCGGCAACCGTGTTGTTTTTGCAAGCAATTTTCCAAGAAACCTCGTCGGCGGGGTTTGCTTTTTTAGGGTTTGATGGTTCGCCCGCCTTCGCTAAGGCTACGGCGGGTAAAGGGGTTTCTGGTTTGGAAGTTTCTGGTTGGGGGCTTGGTGGGTTGTCCTCCTTCGCCTTGGCTACGGCGGATAAAGCGAACGCATGCAAAAGAGCCTCTGGATCTTGGATACGTTGAGAGCGGCGATAAAACGCCGGCACCAAGTCGTTGCGGAAATCGGGGCCTTCAGCAATGAAGAACCCGCGTGTGTGCTTGTTTGGCAGGTGGTAGTTTTGGAAAAATGTGTCGTGCTCCAGTTCCACCCATTCGGAGGCCATCGCATTGGGAGAGCAAAAAAGCAAGAAGTTGCGGCTGCGTTGAAGGGCTTTTTCAATCACATTGCCGAAGTTGTGCCCGCCGCGATTGCGCAAGTCGTCGGCACTAAAAAACACCCGCATCCCGTGACCGCGCAAAACATGGCAGAAGTTGCGGGCCGCTTCCAAGTCTTTGCTCGAAAAACTGAAAAAGAGGTCGTATTCCCAAGAAGTGTCGGCGGCAATGGTCTGAATGTTCTGGCGGAGAACCGCTTCTACGGCAGGGGTTGCGCTTTTGGGCGGGGCAATCTCGTCGGGCAATTCGTTCAGGTAATCAAGCACAGCAGCGTTTATGCGCGCTCGGGGCGTGGACGCTTCTTTGAAGGAAAGTAGGTTGAGCCGGGTTTTTTCATCCAGTTCCTGCCATTCTCCGCTGAGCAGAATCATGGCATGGTACACCTTGCCGTATTTCGGCACACCCGCAAGCAATTCGAGCAATTGGCTTAGCGCGTCATCTGTGCAAGCAGTGGCAACGAGTTGGCGGAGTTCATGTTTTGGCAACGCGGGCATAGGCTTTTATTGTCTGTCAACTTTCCGAAAGTTTAATCCCGAAGAAATCGGGATCGGAAAGTTTGGTATTCCGAATAGACGACGTGCAAATGTAGCGTCAGAAGCGACACTTTTTAGAAAAGTGTCGCTTCTCTCACTCTACATTTGTCGCCAAAGTTTTCAACCAAAAACTGTTCGCCATGGCAATAGCAAAACCTTTCAACCTCCGCGCCTGGATTGACGAAAACCGCGACCTGCTGAAACCACCCGTGGGCAACAAGCAGATTTACCTCCAAAACGAGGACTTCATCGTCATGGTCGTCGGCGGCCCCAACGGACGCAAAGACTACCACTGGGAAGAAGGCGAAGAACTTTTTTACCAACTGGAGGGCGATATCCAAGTCAAGATCATCAACGAAGCAGGCCAGCGCGAGACGATAGATGTCCGCGAGGGCGAGATGTTCCTGCTGCCGCCGCGCATCCCGCACTCGCCGCAGCGACCCGCCGGCACCGTCGGCCTCGTGCTGGAGCGCCACCGCAACACGGGCGAAGTGGACAAACTCCTCTGGTTTTGCGAAAACTGCGACCGACCGCTCCACGAGGCGGGCTTCCCGCTCAAAGACATCGGCACACAAATCCGCGAAGCCATCGGCGAGTTCAAAGAAGATTTGGAGGCGCGTACTTGCCAGCATTGCGGCACCGTCATGGAAATCTAAAGTTTCAAGTCCCAAGAGCCGGACCAACTTGAAACTTGCCGACTTGGAACTTTCAACTTGAATCTTGGTACTTGAAACTATGGCATCTTATCGGTAGGAAAAATCAGTGCGTCGAACATCAGGCAGGGCAGGGAGAGGATTTGCCTCGTTTGCGGTTTAGGACGGTTGACAAATCTAAACCTCCCTAAACCCTGCCTACCGGCAGGCAGGCATCTCAACCGTTCTAACCAATTCAACATCAACTCAAATTCAAAGCCCTATGGCACGTCTAACAACAGTTTCAAAACTTCTCATCACCGTCATCATCGTGGCGGCAGTCTTTTTCGGTGTAAAATACTTCTTGGGCAGTTCCGGCCTTTTGGAGAAAAAAGTCACCGTCGTTGACCTCGAAAAAACCGACGCGACCACCAACGAAATCCTCGGCTCCGCGCCCAAAAACTTTGAGAGCGTGGGCCTGAAACAACTCGCGTTCCCCTCCGAAAAATCCGCCAACACCGGCACCCGAATGACCTATCTCGGCATGGGCTGGAACGGCCAAACAGCCATCTCCTACGCCAACGGCGGCCCCAAAACCAAAGAAGGAAGCCTCATGGCCGCTGCCGGAGTCAACCTGAATTTTATCCGTCAGGACGATTACGGCAAGATGCAGGAAGCCATCGTCAAGTTCGCCAGCGACTACAAAAGCAACCCCAGCGCACCGCCTGTTTTCTGCGGAATCATGGGCGACAACCTCGCTTCGTTCAAAGTGGCGCTCGATGCCAAACTGAAAGAAGTAGACCCATCCTACGATGTGCGCGGCTTCTACATCTGCGGCTACTCTTATGGGGAAGACAAGTTCATCGGCCCCGTTTCTTGGAAAAAAGACCCGCAAAAAGCACGGGGCGGCGTGTGTTCCGTGGTGCTCAAAGACGGCGACCACAACATCGTGATCAAATGGGCTGCCGACAACGACGTGCCGCTCAACCCCGATCCCACCGTGTACGACCCAGGCCGCCTCAACTTTGTGGGCGTGAGCACATTCGTGGAAGCCGCCGACCGCTTTATCGCCAACCAAACCATCGAACTTCCCGAAGTGAAGGATGGCAAGCGCACGGGCAAAACCGCCAACGTGAAAATTGACGCGACCTCGACCTGGTCGCCCGAAGACGAGAAAGTGTTCAAGAGCAACCGCGACGTGGTGACGCTCCTCAGCACCCGCGAAAACACCAAGCAGATGCCCTGCCTCATGCTCGGCCTCAACAAATATCTGGAGCAAAACCGCGACCAAGTCAAACGCTTTATCAGCGCACTGGCTGCGGCAGGCGATCAGGTGAAAACCTTCGACCCGGCTCTGCGCTACGCTTGCAAGATGAACGGCGAGGTGTTCGGCCCTGAAGCCAACTGGTACGAACTGTACAAGGGAAAAGAAATGGAAAGCGGCGCGGGCCGTACCGTTTCGGTAGGCGGCTCTCGCGCTTGCAACCTTGCCGACGTGGCCGACGACTTGGGCATCGCAGATGGCTCGAGCAACGCTTTTGCTTCGGTGTACACGCTTTTTGCCAACTACATGAGCAAACTTTACCCCGAAGATTTGCCCTCCTTCCCGCCCGCCGCCGATGCGCTCGACCTCTCTGCCCTCCGCGCGCTGTACGCCAGCGCCGACAAGGGCAAACTCACCGAGGGTTTCAAACAAGAATACTCGAAAGGCGACATGACCGATGTGTATGGCCGCAAGAACTACAACATCGAGTTCGCTACAGGCAAGGCGGCGCTCACCTCGGCGGGCGAAAAAGTGCTCGAAGAAATCTACAATTCCCTGAACACTACCAGCCTGCGGGTCACCATCAAAGGCCACACAGACAACGTGGGCAACTACGAAAGCAACATCGAACTCTCCAACGCCCGCGCCAATGCGGTGCGCTCTTGGATTCAGAAACGCTCCAAGTACAGTTTCCCTGCTGAGCGCTTTGCCCAAGTGCAAGGCTTTGGCTCCGACAAGCCCGTGGGGTCCAACGATTCTCCCGAGGGCCGCGCAAAGAACCGTCGCGTGGAGATAGTTTTTGGTGATTGATTTTTGAACGATAAACTATGAACGAGGAACTATGAACGAGAATCGCCACCGCGCACTCGTTCATAGTTCCTCGTTTATAGTTCATACTTGAAATTTATGAAAGCACTTTTTACTTGGAACGGCAACCCGTCGCCGATGTTGAAAACCGGGACGATTGCGTTCTGGGTAATTCTTTTTTTCGCGCTCTGGCAGTTTGCCGCCCCGGCAGGCATCCCTGGCCCCGGCAAATGTTGGGCGGCTTGGCAAGAACTCGCAAGCGAGTACAACCTGTTCGGCGAGCTTTTCAATTCCGCCCAAACTTGCCTTGTCGCCATGCTCCTTACCATCGTGGCGGCCATGGTGTTGGCCTATTTGAGCCGCATCCCATTCTTTGAACCCGTAATAAGCGTGCTCACGCGCTTCAGGTTTTTGTCGCTCATCGGCATCAGTTTCATTTTCCTGCTTTTCACCAGCACCTCGTATCAAGCCAAGTTGACCACCATGAGTTTCAGCATCCTCACCTATTTGCTCACGGGTTTGCTGGCCGTCATCCGCGACATCCCGCAGCGGATGTACAACTATTCCCGCACGCTCCGCATGGGCGAGGGCGAAGTGACTTGGTATACCGTGGTGCGCGGCACGCTCTACGAAGCCTGCGACCTGATGGTGCAAAACTTCGCCATCGCGTGGATGATGCTCACCAGCATCGAGGCCATGTTCCGGGAATACGGCGGGGTGGGCGCGCTGCTCGTCAACGTGTATCAGCGCAAGGGATTCGAGTACGTTTTTGCCATTCAAATCACCATCCTGCTGGTCGGCCTGCTTATGGACAGCCTGCTGCGCGGGGCGATTTGGATAGCGTTCCCGTGGAAGCGGAAAGACACGCGCAACCCGTTTTTGAACTGGTTGGCAGCGGGGCAGCAGGGGTGAGAGGGGGGCGAGAGAGGTGAGAGCGGTGAGAGGGTGAGAGAGTTTGGCAATCACTCCTCGTTCTCAAACCACACCTTGTAATACTTTTTGCCCTTGTCGTCGTCGTAGCCGCGCTCGATGAGGTCGCGCCGCCCGTGGACGTAGATGTGGAAGTTTTTGTCCAATTTCAAAACGCTTTTGAACACTTTGAAATCGCGCTTCACGGCTTGGTTGCTGATGTCAAATTTGTCTTCGAGCGGCACGGCGTAGGCTTTGGCGTATTGCTCGCGGAACTCGCGGAACGCCTCTTGCTGCTCCCCTTCGGGGAACAATTTTTGGGCAAAATCGTCCACCTCAAAAAGGTCATTGTCTTTGAAATAATCGCCCGAACGGTTGAGCAAATCAATCGTCTCCGGGCGGTCGAGGCCAAACTTGGCGGGCGCTTTCTGGCTGATGAATTCGCTGGCCAGGCTGATGTGGTGGCGCGTGTTGAAGTAATTGTCCTCAATGGGGCGCAGGCGCAAAAACTCGTCTTTCCAGAACGAGCGCTCGTCCTTTTTGGTCACCGTGTCCACCGCGCAAATGCGGTATCCCTCGCCCTCGTCGAGGTTGAAAATGAGGGCGGCCACCTGCGGCTTGCTGGTCGGGATTCCCTCCATGATGTTGAGCGCGAAGGATTCCGCCGTGCGTTCCGTCTTCAGGAACGGGTCTTTGTTTTCCACTTTCCAAAAGCCGATGGCACTCGTCGGCTCACCTTGCAGCAGCAAATCTTCAAAGTACGCCACAAAGAATTCGCCGCCCTGCACCTTGGGGTTCTCGCAATGCGCGTAGAGCATTTGAGCCAGGTTGGCGGCCTGTTCCGAAAGGTTTTCCGGGTTTTGAAATACCTCCATGCAACGCTGAAAAACGGGGTGCTGGCTCACATCCTCGTCGTGGTGGAAGTAGAAAAACTCCTCCGTTTTTTCAAACGGCTTGAGGAACGCGCCGAGGAGCATTTCCTCCGCCGCGTCGTGGAGCGGTATGAGTGTTTGCTTTGGCACCGTGATGCCTTCGAAGCGGTTTTTGTTGCCGACCCAAGTGGCAGCAAAGCGGGACAGTCGGGCTGTGGAAAAATCGAGCACTTTTTTGGAACGATGAACTATGAACGATAAACTATGGGGGCGGGATGGGGGCAAAAGTAGTATGCCGCTTTGCTCTGAGTGGCCACAAGTTTTCAACATCCTCCTCGCCCAACTCGAACCTGAAATGGGCGGCCAGTTCACATTGGGTCAAAATTTCCCCAATCCCGACGTAAAGAATGACAATCGGTTCGGCCAAAAGCACGAGGAAACAACCCGCCCCATTCCGTGTTCAAAAGACCATGAAACTCGTCGTCGCCATCACAGGCTCCTCTGGGGCCATTTATGCCAAAGTCTTGCTTGACCGGCTTTTGTTGTTGCAGCATCAGTGGGAGAAGGTCGGCATCGTCCTTTCCGACAATGCCCGCGTGAATTGGGAACTCGAACTCGGCACGCCCGATTTTTCCGCCTACCAATCATTTGATTTTTATGAAAAAAACGACTTTCGTGCGCCCTTTGCTTCTGGCTCGGCCAAGTACGGCATCATGATAGTTTGCCCTTGCTCCATGGGTACGCTGGCCCGCATTGCCACGGGCCTGAGCAACGATCTTGTCACCCGTGCCGCCGATGTGGTGCTCAAGGAACGCCGCCGGCTCATTCTCGTCACCCGCGACACGCCGCTCAGCCTCATCCACATCAACAACATGAAAACCGTGACCGAAGCGGGCGGCATCATCTGTCCGGCCTGCCCTTCTTTTTATTCCAACCCAGTTGGCGCAGAGGCCATTGCGGCCACGGTCGTGGATCGTGTGCTTGATTTGGCTGGTTTTGCGCAGCAGGTTTTTCGATGGGGAGAGAGGTGAACGATGAACTATGAACGAGGAACTATGAACGAGGAACTATGAACGAGGAACTATGAACGAGGAACTATGAACGAGGAGCTATGAACGAGGAACTATGAACGAGGAACTATGAACGAGGAACTATGAACTATGAACTATGAACGGCCTGCTACGCTTCCAGAATTGTCCGAAGAATTGTAAAGTTGCGCCTTATCGTAACAGGGCTTTCCTATAAAACTACCGAAGCCCCGGATGGGGCGAAATGTCGGTAGAAAACGAGCCCACCCGGCTGTGGAAGGTGCAGCGCACCGTAACTTGGCTCATGTTCCGGTGCGCTGCACCTTTAAAAAAAAGGGATTTTGTTCTGCTACCGACGTCGCGCCCCTCCGGGGCTTTTTATAGGAAAGCCCTGCTTATCGTAACGGATGCCGCACTCGGTTTTGAATTTTTGACAGGAGTCATTTTGGGCGATTGCTCAGAAAAGCATCGGGGCAAGGAAAATTTTTTCACCAAAAATTATTTTTTTCAAAAAAAACTGCCAGCCCTCCAAAAGGGTAGGGGGCGGCGGCGTGCGGGTTTCAAAAACGGGCTTGATAAGATTGGCTAAAAACCTGATTTGCAATGGGCTGAACCACATTTCCCAGACCCCGACTATGGAACGGGGAATGCGTCACGCCGTGCGGCCTTTTTTACCAAAAACCCGTTAACGCTAGGTAACAAAAAGGCATTAAAAATCTGTTAAACGAAAAAGTTGCCCAAGTCTGGCACAGCGTTAGTACGTCTCATTGTCATCTGAACATTTCGTAATCACCTTTTTCAAAACTCAGAAACTGATTATCCCATGCGTTACGCAAATTCTCTCATCGCTCTCTTTATCTGTGCCCCGTTGTTTTTGTCGGCGCAGATTTCCCTTAAAAATGTGAAAGCCCCGGAGACCATCACGGTCGAAGGCAAGGTGTACGACCAAGTGTCGGGCACGCCGCTCAACCAAGCCCGCGTCACGGTTTTCGACGACATGATGATCGCCTCGCTGGCTCAGACCGAGACGGATGCCGATGGCTTCTATTCTTTGAAAGTGCCAAAAGTGTCGCGCTACCAAGTGCTGGCCGAGAAGCCCACCTACTTTGACCAAAGTGTGGTGGCGACGCACCTCGAAGGCCCGCTGAACGCAGATTTGGGCATGGGCCGCAAGCCCGGCTATGTGTTCGACATCACCATTTTTGACAAAGCCTACGAGCACAACCCCATCAATACGCTGCGCGATTGCAAGGTGGAAATCTACAACAACACCACGCAGCAGCAAGAACTGACCATCGAGCGGCTACCGAAATCGGCGTTCAACTTTTCATTTGCTGAAGGCAACCACTACACGATGCTGGTGCGCAAACAAGGCTACCTCAACCGTCGCGTGGA
Source organism: Saprospiraceae bacterium (assembly GCA_046155725.1). Lineage (GTDB taxonomy): Bacteria > Bacteroidota > Bacteroidia > Chitinophagales > Saprospiraceae > M3007. The sequence goes on along the minus strand of JBJXFT010000016.1, from coordinate 6,437 downwards.
AGTGTATGTGAACGTGAACGGCTGCATCCTTTGTGTGGACGGCATGGGCATCAAGGAGCCAGATTTGGTGCCGATAATGACCCACAGCAACGAAATAGGCCACTTTCTCGGCACGGTTGACCTCGATTCGATTACGATTGGCAAGCGCTTTCAGTTGAACAACATCTACTACGACTTTGACAAATGGGCCATTCGCCCCGAGGCGGCCAATACGCTCGACAAGTTGGCGGTGTTCCTGAAAGACAACCCCGGCATCACGATTGAACTCGGCTCGCACACAGACGCTCGTGGCGGCGACGATTACAACTTGTCGCTTTCCGACAAGCGCGCCAAGTCGGCTGTGGACTACCTCGTGACTTCGCAAAGCATTGACTTTGAGAAAATCACTTCCAGAGGCTACGGCGAGACACAACTTTCAAACCGTTGCGACGACGGCCAATCTTGCTCCGAAACGGAACACCAATTGAACCGCCGCACCGAAATCAAAATCACGGGCATCCTCGACGAGGACCCGCTGTGGCGAAAGTCTTTGAAACAAATCATCGAGGACAAAAACCTCTACAAGAAAATCATCGAACAAGAAAAGCGGCAGAAGTCGCTGACCAATCAATCGAAATAATGGGCCAAGAAGTGACACTTCTTCAAGAAGTGTCACTTCTACTCTCTCAACAAAAATTCTAATCCATAATCTTTTGCATCATGAACTATCTCTCAAATTTCAGCAAACACTTTGCAATCCCGGCGGCCTTTGTGCTGGCTGTCAACTTCAACGCCAAAGCACAAAGCCCCGTGGAATCTACCCACGTGGACGAAAAGTACGCCTACACCACGGTGGTGTACAAAACCACTGCCGCCACCGACAAGGATGTGCTTTCGGCACTCGAAAACGATTTTAGCATCGGCGATGTGGTGCGCGTCACCCTCGCTCCGCCACCTGCTCCACCTGCCCCGCCCGCGCCCATCTCGGCCATCGCTGCTTCCGAGCCAGTGTATGCCGACAAAAACAAGGGCGAAGACAATTGGCTGCCTGCTGCCACCAAGCCTGCTCCTCCAACGCTGACGGTCTCGGCGGTGGCACCAGTGGTCGCTGCTCCAAAAACCGCGGTCAAAAATATGGAAGCGTCCCCCAAGCCCATCCCTGTGGGGGCAAAGGCTGTGACGCTCAAGCCCACCGTCGTTGCCAAAACCGTGGCGACCCAATTGCCCACAGAAGCGCCCAAGCTCGCGCCAGTTCCTGTGCAAAATCAAAAAACAGAGATTGTGTCTGCCCCGGTTGCTTCAAAATCAACATCGGTCAAGGCAAAATCCTCCACTTCCGGCAAATCTGTGAAAGCGCACAAATCCGTAAAGAAGTCGGGCAAAAAAAGCGGCCACAAAATGAAGTTGAAAAACCGCAAGCACGGAAAGCAGGGCTATGGTTGCCCCAAGTTTTGATGGTGGCAATAATTGGGCGAAATGAATTTTGCCCCATCTGATATCAACGCGGGCCTTCCGAGATTTCTCGGAAGGCCCGCGCTGTTTTGTCAAACTGCCTATACCCACCTATTTCAGCGCAGCCACAATGGTTGCAAAGTCGTCGGCTTTGAGCGACGCGCCGCCGATAAGGCCGCCGTCCACATCGGGCTGGGCAAAAATCTCGGCAGCGTTTTGGGCATTGCAGGAACCGCCGTACAGGATGGGGGTTTCGTCGGCCACCAATTTGCCATATTTTTTTGCCACGAGGACGCGGATGGCGTGGTGCATTTCCTGTGCCTGTTGGCTGGTGGCGGTGCGCCCCGTGCCGATGGCCCAGATGGGCTCGTAGGCGATGACAATTTTTCTGAAATCCTCTTCTTTCAGGTGAAAAATGCTGGCTTTCAATTGTTTTGCCACATAGCCGACGTGTGTGTCCACCTCGCGGATGTGCAGCGGTTCGCCGCAGCAAAAGATGGGGCGCATTCCCCGTGCCAAGGTCACGTTCACTTTGGCGGCCAGCACGTCGTTCTTTTCTTTGAAATACTGCCGCCGTTCCGAATGGCCGATGATGACAAACTCGCAACCTACGGAAGCGACCATATCTGCCGACACTTCGCCGGTGTACGCGCCTTTTTCTTCTTGATGGCAATTCTGCGCAGCCAAGTGGAAGTACTTGCGGACTTTGAGCATTTTGCCCACTTCGCGCAGGTGTGTGAGCGGCGGCGCGACGACCACGAGGCCGCGCGGCTTGTCTGTTTTTTCCAAAATGGCTTTGGTGAGTTCGAGGCCCTCTTCGAGGGTCTTGTTCATTTTCCAGTTCCCGGCTACTATTTGTTGGCGCATGGTATAGTCGAACGATTCGATTTTTATGATTGACTCCGATTGATTCGATTGGAGACTAAAAAGGATGAATGAGCGGCGAAGGTATGAATGTCATTGACCCATTTTTGCAAGCTTCAGCCTACGTCTTTGCGGTCGGGTTTGGAAAATTGTGTCGGCGCGTTTTCCCGGTATGGGCAATGCCGGCAACCACTTCCGCAGCAGTAGCCGCGCTTGCGCAGGAAATGCTCGGTGAAAACCCAATAGCCGTTTTCGATGTAGTAGTCCATACCTTCCAGCAAGGGTTCTATTTTGGGCTGCGGGGGAAATTTTTTCATTTTGAAGTTGTTTAAAGCAAGTTGAGCAAGGCCAAGTCATTCCCTCAGAGGAAGTCAGATTGAAATTTAAAAAGTATTTGAAATGAATGTAGAATCCCTCCGCACCCTTTGCCTTTCCTTCCCCGGTGTCACCGAAGACATCAAATGGGGGTACGACCTGTGCTTCTCTGTGGGCGAAAAAATGTTCTGCGTCACCATCCCCGATGCCGACGAGGGCGCTTCGTTCAAAGTGCTGGACGAAGAATTCCACGAGATGGTTTCCCGCGAAGGCATCATCCCCGCGCCCTACATGGCACGCTACAAATGGGTGCAAGTGCAGGATTTTTTATGGCTTTCCGATAAGGAATGGGAGCACTACATCCGCCAATCCTACGAACTGGTGAAGGCCAAATTGCCCAAAAAAGTGCTGGGAGAAATAGGCTGACGAGAAACTCTTTCGCACCAAACTTCCCGATCCCGATTTCCTCGGGACTAAACTTTCGGGAACTTGCAATGGCGTAAAATGCACTCCTTCAAAACGGATACCCCACCGCCAGGTTTGGGTTAAAGTCGCCCTGAAAAAACTTGCCAAACCAATTGCGCACCCAATAATGGCCATTGGCATCCCGATACGGGCGGCGGAGCGGCGAGCCAAAATCAAGCCGCAGCACGAAGTAATCCACATCCATGCGCACCCCGAATCCCGTGCCGATGGCGATGTTTTTGAAAGAATCCCAGCGCAGTTGCGAGCCGGGGCGGCTGTCGTCGGGGCGCAGAGACCAGATGTTGCCGCCGTCCACAAACACCGCGCCCTTGAACCACAGGAAGAGCGGGAAGCGCAGTTCGCCGCCAAACTCAAAACGGAAATCGCCCGCTTGAAAAAAGGGCTGAACCTTGCTGGGATTGCCGTCGGCATCCAACCGCACATAACTGCCCGGCCCCAACTCGCGGATGCGCCAAGCGCGGATGCTCGACGGGCCGCCCACAAAAAACTGCTTCACGTATGGCACCACCAAAGTGTCGCCAAAAGGTACCGCGACCCCTGCCCCTATGCGCACCGCCCCCGCTACTTGTTGCGTGAAATTGCGGGTGTACACCACCTCTTGGTCGAGCCGCAGGAATTGCGCAAAGTTCAGGTCGCTGATTTTCCACACTTCTTTTTTGCCCGACGCCGCCGACCACAAGCGGTTGGCCCCCAGCACTTCGAGGCCGCTCAGTTCCGAGTTGAAGCGGTAATTCCAGCGTTCGCCAAAACGGTTGGCGCGGCTGGCATAAGAGTAGTTGAAAGAGCGCAGCAGCAGCCCCGTGAAAAGTTGGTTGCTAAAACTCCGCTCCAAAAATTCGCTGGGCTGCAGCAGTTCAAAGCGCCGGCGCAGCACATCCAGCCCCACATGGTCCCAGTTGTATTGGTGTTCCGGGTGCGAACGCACCTTGTAGCCGAACGTGATGTTGGAGAGGTGGTAAGCGTAAAAATCCGTTACGTTCAGGTAATTGTAGTTCAGCGAAAGCCTCGCCTCGCCGTCGGATTTTATGCGCTCGTAAAAATCCTTTGGCACCAAGTGCTTTTTCCCAAAATGAATCCTGCGCGCAAAGCGCCAAAAGCCGAGGTAGTCGAAAAAGCGCGGGAACGAGAGTTCGTTTTGAACCTTGAACTCTTGAGAAAAAACAAGTTTTGGGTTGGCAATGTCGAACTCAATATTGTAGCTCACGCTGCTTTGCAAATGCTCCGCGCCCGACAGCATGTTGCGGTTTTGCACCGTGAATATGGGCGACAGGCCCAGCAGCCCGTTGCTGATGGAGTTGCGCGAGTAGTTGAAATCCAGGTCGCTGCCAAACGAGAAGCGCTTGTTGGGCGAGAGGTTCACCGTCACGTTTATCTTGTCGGCTTCGAGGCTGTCTTGCAGCGGGCGCAACGACACGAAACGGTACACGCCCAGCCCGTTGAGGTTGCGCAGCGTTTTTTCAAACTCTGATTGCTTGAACAACTCGCCGGGGTCGAGCAATATTTTTTTGCGCAGCAATCTGGGTTTTATCCAAAGCCGGGCTTCTGCGCCCGCAAAATAAACCGCCCCGATGGTGGTGTCGCGCCGCATAGAACTCAGGTTGGGCACCACGCTGGACAGCACTTCCACCCTGCCGAGGGTGTAGGTGCGGTGCATGGTGCTGTCGTTGTAGGGCAACACCCTTACCGTCACGTTTGCTTTGATGCCGCTGCTGTCGCCGCCGAATTCTACGAACTGGGGGATGAAGTACGCATAGCCCCGGTTTTTCAGGATGGTGGATATTCGCACTTTTTCGGCATCAAAAATGCGGGCGTCGAGCGGGGCGCCAGGCTTTATGAGCGATTCGGCGGCGGTGCTCCTCAGGATGTCGAGCACTTGGGTGTCGCGGCTTGCAAACTGCACGTTCTCCACCGTGTAGCGCGGCCCGAGCGTGAGCATATAGGTGGTTTTGGCTTTGCGCTTGCGCACAAATTTGGTGGTGTAAGTGCATTCGGCGCGGAAGTAGCCGCTCTGGCGCATCTGGGTTTTGAAGTTCAGCGCCGTGCGCAGCGCCAGCGCCTCGTCGTAGATGACCGGCTTCTCGGCCACCCGGTTTCTGACGAATTTGGCAAAGCCCGATTTGCGGCCATCGTATTTGTAGTGCAGCCACAGGCGCGTGTAGAAAAAGCCGAAACTGCGGCTGTTGGGCTTTTGGCGGTAATAGGGCGCCAGTTCGCTCGAAAGGGCCGATTTGGCCGAAAGGCGGAGTTTCTTTTCGGCCTTGATGCGCAGGGAGTTTTTGACCAAAAGCCGCTCGCCTTTCGACTCGTCAAGGTGCTTGGTGACGTTGCAGGCCGAGAGCGCGAGGCTGATGAGCAGCGCGAACTTCCCGAAAGTTTGAAACTTTCGGGAAGTTGAAGTGTGCGCAGAAACGGGTATTCTTTTTTGGAATAAAAGCATGGTGGGAGAAAACAACCTATGCAGGTGCGGCCACCTTGGAGACGGCGGCTTTTGAAGGCATTTTTGCTGTCGGTTTTGATTTCCGCTGCTTTGCTTTCTTGCGTTTGCGGAGGGCAAGCATGGCACTGAACTCCTGTTTTTCTTCTTCCGTCCAAGGCTTGTCCATGACGTGGAAGTCAACCGTGTGCGGTTCTTTTACGAATCCCATGATGGTTATTTTTTGAAATACTGGTTCACTAATTTTATGGCTGCTGCATCATCGAGGAACATCCTCGTACCACGGAAATGGGTTGCGCCCAGAGATTGTTCGTAATGTTTGAGGAGGCTTGTTTTGGCATCGAAGGCAACGTAGCCTTCGTAGCCAGCCTCGAAAGAACGCTTGCAAGCAAAGGCGAACAAATTGCCTGCCACGCCCTCGTAAACCCTGTTTTTGCCCCGATTGAATTTTGCGTTCTCTACCAGATGAAGATAGATGTGGTCTTTCTGGTCGCTGATGGAGACCAATCCTTGCAGGATTTTTGGGTTGTTTTCGATGACCAATTTGAAAGTCCACCGGTCTTTTTTTAGTACCTCGGCTTGCCAATCGAACAGCCAGTTCGATTTTTTGATTTCCGCACGATTGTCGCCAGAAAGCCTGATTAGTTCTGTATCAAAGATGTCTCCCGACGATACATTTCGAATCGAGTTCGTCAGTTGGTCAATATGAATACGAACAAGCGGCATGGCGGGCAAATGACTGGGTTCTCAGTCTCAAAGTTACGGATTGTGGCTATTTTTTAAACCGTATCGAGAAAAATAGCCAATGCGAAAAACTTGGATGCTGCAAAAGTCGCACAAAACACACGGCTCTCGGCCAATGGCCGCAACTGACCCACAAGTTCTACATTTGCTGCCGAAAACCCGC
>JBJXFT010000463.1:0-19269 GCA_046155725.1 Saprospiraceae bacterium | reverse complement strand
CAAGAGGGGCGCACAAACTCATTTACAGATTAGCTAAAAAATCTCGGACTGTGGCTGGCTTCTTCTGAATGGTCAAATTCCCGACTGCCAACAGTCAAGTGTCTATAAACAAATCCACAAATAAGCAAATCACCACAAAATATGACACTCGAATCTTTGCTCAAAGACTACGCGACCTTCAACCTTTGGGCCAACACACAATTCGTCAACTGGCTAAAAACAAAGCCTGCGGAACTGATGGAGCGCGAAATGCCGTCCAGTTTCCCGACAATTCGAGACACTTTGCTGCACATCTGGGGAGCCGAAGAAATTTGGCTCGAACGGCTGCAATTGGTCCCAACTTCCATCTTCCTCTCCCAAAGGTTCGATGGCACGGTCGAAGATGTTTTTGAAGGGATTTTGAAAAAGTCGGAAGAATTCGCCGCGTATGTCCAATCGCTGCCCGATGCTGATTTCCAGCAAGTGTGCGATTTCAAACTCCTCAACGGCACAGAAGACAGCCGACCGCGCTCGCAGATGATACACCACTGCATGAATCACAGCACCTACCACCGTGGGCAAATCGTGACCATGGCGCGCAACTTCGGCCTGACCGACCCGCCCGGCACCGACTACATCAAATACGTTCGATTGAAATGAAAATCCTCCACTTCTCCGACACGCACCTTGGCTACCAAGCCTTTGAACGGGTGAACGACGCTGGCATCAATGCCCGCGAGCAGGATGTGTACGATGCTTTCGAGCGCGTGGTGGAGCGGATTGTGGCAATCCGACCCGACGTAGTGATTCACTCCGGCGATTTCTTCCACCGGCCCAGCCCCAGCAACCGCGCCCTGACTTTTGGGCTGGAACAACTCCGCCGCATCGGCCAAGCGGGCATCCCAACGGTCATCATCGCAGGCAATCACGAGACTCCGAAAACGATTTACAACGCGCCCATCCTCCGCGCCCTGCGCACGCTCGACCACGTTTTCCCGATTTTTGGGGAACAGTGGGAAGCGGTCGAATTCGGCAACGCGGCCATCCACGGTGTTCCGCACATCAACGACAACCGTTTGCTTTCCTCCGAATTGGAAAGGCTCACGCCTGTGCCGGGCAAGTTCAACATCCTGATGTTGCATACCTCGCTGGGCAAGCGCTACCTGATGGAAGAGTATGGCGAGCAGGTGTTCCCGGCAGAATTTGAAGACAAGTTGGCGGGCTTCCAGTATGTAGCGCTCGGCCATTGGCACAATTTCCAGCAGATTGCCCTGCACCCTTGTGCTTGGTATTCGGGCAGCACCGAGCGGCTCAGCGACACGGAAATAGGCTCGGAAAAAGGATTCCTTTTGCTCGACATTCAGCCTGAAAATACTTGCTCTGTGGCGTTTGAATCCATTCCTGCCCGCCCGTGGTTGCGCTGGGAGCGCAATGCCTGCCACGAAGTTTCGGTGGCCGAACTGGAAGCCGAGCTGGAAATTTTCAAAGAAAAAAACGACTGCCGCGACTCGATTGTGTCGCTCACTTTCAACGACATCCGCCCGGAGCAAACGCTGGAACTCGGCAATCTCCGCCTCCGGCAAATATTCCCCGACGCTTTCCAACTCATCCCGAAGCGCAAAACTTTCAGCGACCGAGCCTTCGTGCAGGGCATAGAAGCCAACCAGTTTGACAGTCTCGACAAGGTTTTTGCCGACTATTTGCGCAGCAAATACCCCGATAATGGGGCGTTGGCTGAGAAGTTGGTGGAGCGGGCGGGGCGGTATTTTGAAAATTGATTTCCAACTTTCGGAAAGCGAGATGCTGCGCCTTCAAATCAAATCGCGCAGCACCACCCATTTCTTCATCACCTTGCCGTCGCGCTTTATCACGATTTTCACTTTTTTGCCCGGCTTTTTTTGCAGGTCGGCCTGCAGGTCGGCCAGAGCGCGTAAGCTGGCAGGCATCCAGCCGATGCGCAAAATGCGGTCGCCCGCGAAGATTCCCGCCTCGTCGGCGGGCGAGCCTGGCAGCACGTTCAGCACTGAAAAATAATTGAGCGTAGGCCCCGACGATATGATGTTCAGCCCGCTCCGGTCGTACACGAAAGCATCGCGGTACTGCTTGGTGGGTTTGAGCCAAAGCATTGCTCCCTGATAATCTATGACTACCACAAATCGGCTCAGCACCATATTGCCGATGAGCCCATTGCGGCTGTTGAGGGTACTCAGGTCCTGGCTTGTATCTGCAGTTTGGAAGTAAGTGAGCACGTTGTCTTGCGCAAAAGGCCCCAGTTGCAGCCCCGGCGTTCGCCCGATGTAGCCTTCCAGGTAACCGCCAAGCCCCATGCCGATATTGGTGGGTATGGCATTGGCCGAAGGCTGTATGAGCGGGTGCGTGTTGGCAAAAAGCATGAGCGGCAGGCCCGCCCCTGTGTCGAGCAAAAGTTTCACCGGCGCGGAAGAATCGGCGCGCAGCCGAGCTTGTGTGGTGAAATAGAGTTTGTTGCGGAACACCTCCATCGGCATCGGCTCGAACCCTTCGTCTCGCATCTTGAAAGTGCCGCGTTCGTAGAGCGTGAGCACCTTGCGCCGGTAATTGATCTTCAGTATGTAGCGCGCAAAAACCTTCCCTGCCAAAATGCCGTGCACCTCCAACCCGGCGTATTCCTCAAAACGGAAATAGTCCTCTTTGAGCACCAAGATGTCCTCGCTGGGCGCTACGAGGTCTTTGTCCAAAATTTGCAGCCGGATGTTGCGGGCCAGATAGGCCACCAGTTCAGTTTTCAGGTCAGAGCCTTTCACGCGGAATTCCCGTTCGTAGCGCACCTGCAGCAGGTCGCTGATTTGGCGCTTGGTCAAGATGGTGTGCTCCGCCCCGGTGTCGAAGATGAATTTCAAAGGCAGAGAGCCATTGAACTCAATGGTGAGCACGATAAAATTGTTGACATACTCGAACGGGATTTCGAGGTGCCGTACGCCCTTCGACAACTCGAAGCCGCCTTGCGCACGGGCCGAACACACCGCCAACCCAAAGGCCAGCAGCAAGATTGCAACGGTTTTTGTCTTCATACAGATCACCGAATTTGTCAGAGCGAAGGACGTACAGAAGCAGCACTTTTTGAAAAAGAAATGACGCTTTTTCAAAAAGCGCGGCTTCTGATTCTCCTGTCGCATCTTATTGAGAAAACTCTGCCCTCCACCCTACCCCCCAAAAGCGAGCCGCCCTACCGCCAAAGCGATAGGACGGCTCGTCATACTTGAAACTCACAGACTTGGCACTTGGAACTCGCTGACTTGGAACTTGCCGACTTGAAACTTGCCGACTCAATTCTTGACCAACTTCAGGGCCGCGCCCGCGCCGTTTTCGGCAGCAATGCGCACCACGTAGTTGCCTGACGGCAAATGTTGGAGGTCAACGTCTAATTGGTTTTCCCCTTCGGAAAGATTGACCGAGCGGGTCATGAGCGTTTCGCCCAAAAGATTGTGCAAGCTGATGTGCGCCTCGGAAGCGGCTTTTGCGCGGAGCGCCAAAACAGCGACATCGGCGGTCGGGTTGGGCGATATTTTCACCTCAAAATCTTGCCCTGCCACATCCTCCGTGCCCACCATGAAGCTGCGCGTGCCATTGGCAAACCATACGCCCCAGTAGTGGTCGGCCACAAAAGTGATGGTAGCGCCCTGCGGCTGTATTTTGCTGGGGGCCAAGGGTTGCAAGCGGAGGTTGTAGCCCGTTGCGTCTGCTTTTTCGAATACAATCCGATTGTCCAAGCGGCTATAGCTGGGCCAGCCGAGGTCGCCGTTGTTTGCCACGATGACATCGTAGTCGCCCGTTTCGGAGTTTGCCCCATAAATGTCATTGCGCAGTGTGCTGATTTCGTCTATGTAGTCGAACGCGATGATGTAGGGGGAGTTTTTGGCGAAGGTGGGGTTGCCGATGCTCACCTTTTCGGGCAAGCCCGTGAAGAGTTTGGTGATGAAAGCATTCTCTCCGTCGGTGAACTGGTCGTTCTCCCAATACTGCACAAAACCCACGTCCCAGTAGCCAACCCCGTCCAGCGCGTTGTACGCATCGTACATCAGGAACTCGCCGAAATAGTCGAACTCCAGCACGTCGGCAAACTCCACGTCGCCCGTGATTTGGCCTTCCGAGTAGGTCGGGTTGTAAAGGTCAAGCCGCTCGAAAGCACCAAGCGGGTCGGCAAGGTCAAAGACGTAAATGCGCGGCTCTTCGAATTCCAAAAGCCCAGCCACGAATCGCCCGTCCTTTGAAATGGCTACGCTGCGCCACTCGTCGGGGTCAACGCTCAACTGGCTTACCGCAAACGAAATGGGATTGGTTTGGTAGTTGAGGTCAATGCCGATGACTTGGCTGGCGTCGTTCACGAACACGAGGCTGGCACCATTGTCCGTAATGCTTGGGCGGCCTTTGATGCCTTGGGTGTAGAGTTTGCGCACGACCAGCCCGGTGTTTGCCAGCACAAGGTCAAGGTCGTTGCCGTCGTCGCTGGTGGCAAGCACATAGTCCGTGCCGGGGTTCGGAGTCAGTTGGCCGAGGTAATTGCCGCCCGGAGCGTTGCCGATGCCCACTTGGGCGAAAGCCGACGCCGCCACATTTGCCACCGATGCGCCGTAGAGGTCGGTAGCCGCCTGAATGACCGCGATGCGACAGTCAATAAACTTGCTGGATTTCACCAGATAATCGCGCAGCGCCTTGTAATACACTTGCTCCGCCTTCAGCGTACCGACGGCAGCGTTGCTGGCAAAAAGGTAAAAAGCGCGGTTGGTGATGCCGCTGTTGATGTGCACGCCGCCATTGTCTTGGTTGCCATTGTACTGCTCGTTGGTGTGGTTCGGCTGCCAGAACCCGCTGTTCGATGGTTGTCCGTTGTGGGGGTCCATGAGGTTGCGCAGGGCCGACGGCTGATTGGGCTGCATCACGTCTTCCCCTATTTTCCAGTCGTTCAGGTCGCCGTCAATCATCTGGCCGAACACATCGGCGAAAGACTCGTTGAGCGCGCCGCTCTCGCCTTGGTACAGGAGGTTGGCGGTTTTTTCCACCACCCCGTGCGTCATCTCGTGCCCGCCCACGTCGAGGCCGCGCGCGAGGGGGCGGAATATGCTGCCGCCGTTGCCATAAAACATCGCCTGACCGTTCCAGAAAGCATTTTCCATCGAACTGCCGTCGGCTTCCGTCACGTTCACGGCACTGAGCACGTTGCCGCCCTCGCCGTCAATGGATTCGCGGCCAAACTTGGATTTGAAGTAGTCAAAACTCTTGATGCTGTTGTAGTGTGCGCTGATAGCGGCTTGTTTGTTCGTGAAAGTGGCGGAGCTGGACGCCACCAAATCGGCGTTGAAATTCTGGTTTTCAGGCGAGGTGTTAAACGCATCGTATGTCACGATCACCCCAACTGGGTCGCCGGGCATATTCGAAGCGGTCGGGTTGAACATGGATTTGCTCGCGTCTTCCAACACGAATTGGTTGCTGGTTACTTGCCAGCCGCCGTTGAGGAAACTGCGGTTCACGCCGAGCAGGTCTGTTCCATTGACGGTCACAAGCATTTCCTCTTCCATTGATTGTTGATTGCAGATTGTTGGTTGTTGATTGCAGGTTGTTGATTGATGATTGATGATTGCTGGTTGTTGCGCTGCAATCATCAATTTACAATCATCAATCGGCAATCCTCTTTTACAATCATCAATCAACAATCCTCTAATGTTGCAAGTGTGCTCAAAGTGGTCCAGCACCTCGCCCGTGAGCGCATCCACGAACCATTCGGAGCGGTTGAGCACGTTGGGGCGAGCCGACACGTGCCACGTGAGGCGTTCGCCCGCGAGGTTTTCTTTTGGGTGAAAAACAATCAGCGCAGCCGCAAACGGCTGCCCGTCTATCAGTTTCAAATCTGCTTCCGACCAATGGGTCTTGATGTTTGAAATGCCGATTTCGGTTTTGACTTTCAAAATTGCCGCGTCGGCGCCCAGTGTGGGAACGAGCGAGGAAAGCTGCGGCGTGGGGAAATACCGACCGTTCATCCGCTCGAATGCGCCGCCTTTCGTGTGGCAAACCACTTCGCCGCCCCAAACGGGCAGGCCCTCGAAAACCTGCTCCAAACGGGCGTGGGTGTTGCCCTGCTCGTCGGTCTGTGCCGTTCGCAGCACGAATTCGGCTTCGGGCTGTACGATGCCCTGCGGGCGCAGGCTGGCGCAATAGCCGAGCGCACGTTCGCTTGCAGGTTTGTGTTCGGATGCGCTTCCCGATGCGGCCGTTTTCCCTTCAAACAGGATGGGCAAGCCGTTTTCGCCGCGCACGATGGAGATTTCGGAGGTTTTCAAAACTTCTGAAGCCTGGAGCGGCTGAAGCATGGGCAGCGGTTTTGGCCTCGGAGTGGCTGCCCCGAATGGGTTGGCGGCAAGCGGCACGGCGGCTTTGCCGGGCCAGGAGATTTGCGGGTTTGCGGGTGGCGCGGTGGCCGTGGATGACGGCAACTTTTTGCCGTGCTGCGCAAGCGTGGGGGCTGCGGCAAATGCCAACAGCGCGAGGAGAGAGAACACTTTTTTCATGTAAAAAAAGGAAGGTGGGTGGGTGATGAAAATCAGGTTTCGGACAGGCAAAGGTGGGAAATATCCAATTCCCTCAGCCCGCATTTCGCCCGTCCACTTCGGTCAGCACGGCCCAAGCAAATTTGCCCAGCAGTCCCGCTACTTCGGCAACAGCACAAGCCGCCGCCAGCCGCGCTGCCCGCCGCTGTTGACGCTGAAAATATAGGCCCCGGCGGGCAGGGGCGGCAGCACAAAATCCGGCGAGGCATGGGCTGCTTCCGCTTGCCAAAGGACGCGCCCGCCCAAGTCGCAGAGGCTCAGGGAGCAGGGGAGAGGCGCGTTGGCGGGAAGCTGCAGGCTCACGCTGCCCGTCGTGGGGTTGGGCCACAGCTCAAAGGGAAGGCCCTCTCGCAGCCCTATTGTGCTGACGTAGGCCGTGTCGCACCAAGCAAGTATTTCGGGCTTAGTGCTGCAAGGGAAGGGGTTGCTGTGGATGCTGACCGGCCCACTGATGACGGCGTGCTGCAGCACGGGGCACAGGGCCGAGCAGTCGGCGAGGGAGTCGTTCTGGTAGATTTCCACCACGCCGGTTATCTTGCTGAGGTGCTCGAGGCCGTCAAGGGAGTTGAGCGGGCCGTTGCCGTAGATGAATAAGCCGCCGGGGTTGTTTGGGTTGTGCGTCGGCGGTCCGATATGGGTGAGCTGTGGAAAGGCATTGATGCTGCGCAGGCTGGGCGTGTTGCCATAGAATTGGAGCCGGAAGCCTATTTTTTTCAAAGAAGCAAAATTGGGAAGGTGGTTGCCAAGATGGGTAGGGTCAGACTCTCCCAGTATTTGTGTGTGATAGGATGAGCCTTTCATGTATTGGAGTTTGGAAAAAGCTGAATCGAAATAACAGTTGTCGTAAACTCTAAACCCCAAGCCGCCCTGAGCAAAGCCAGGCCGAGCGAGGGTATCCAACTGTTCGAACGCCTTTAGCGTATCGCTTACCCATAAACAGGTAATCCCCCCCCCTTTCCGCATATTGTGAAAGCCATCCACCACGCGCGAACGGCCTTGGATAGATATGGAGGGGGCATCCTTAAGTTGATTGAAGCCCCTGACATAGCCTTCGAATGGCACTAAGTCCACAACTCCTGCACTCTTCAATTTAGGGAACCCTTCGATGTACTTTGCACCATAAACCAGCACCTCCTTCTCTACAGATTCCAAGTTGGCGAACGGCCCTACGCGGCCCTCCGAGGAATCCGTGTCAATGAGAAAATTATACCCGTATCGAAGCGAAGGGATGTCCACCGTTTTGAGCGAGTCGTTTTCCGCTATCCAGAGCCGGGCATAGCAGCTGTCGAGCACGGCGAAGCCGTTGAGGGCTTTGAGCGAGCGGTTGCGCCGTATCTCCACGTGGCTCTCGTAAGCCCGTTCGGCGCAGCCTATTGTGCGAAGGCGGTTCAGCGCAAGGTTGGTGAGCAGGGGGTTGTCCTGAACATAGAGGTCGGCGAAGTAGTCCGGGTGGCCGAGCCTTTCCAAGCCCAGCCCGTAGAGGCTCTGGAGCGAGTCGTTGCGCTCTATGCGCGCCGAAGCGGTGAGGGTCTTGATGTTTTGCAGCCCGTCGAGCGTGCGCAGGCGGGGGTTGTCTTGGATGGTGAGCACCCGCAGCGCTATCGAGTCAGGAGATCCCAAGCCCCCAACGAAATCGATAAGCTTGAGGTTGTCTTGGACGATAATGCCCGATGCCTCTCTCAATGCCCTAAAACCAGTGGCATGTTCCAGGCGGTCGTTCCCAATAACCCTGATGCCCAGCACATGATACAGGCTGTCCATCCCATCTAAAGATTGCAGGTTGTCATTGTTGAGAATATAAACAGTACTGCCCCAAGCTATAGCGCTCATGCCCTGCAAATTGAGCAGGCTGTCATTGTCCCTGATTATGATCTCGTAGCTGACATTGTGCAATTGCTCCAAACCTTCGAGGTTGTGAAGCGCGTCGTTGTTCTCGACGACCAAGGTCATCCCCGCCTTGCGGAGGCTTTGCAGCCCTTGCAGGTTTTGCAAGTTCGGGTTCCCGATAATGGCCACGTTGTAGTCAACCGTGTCCAGGGCTTCCAGCCCGTGGAGGCTCTGCAGCGGCTCGCTGTAGAACACCACCAGCGAGCCCCATATCTGGTGGATGCTTGCCAAAGGGCTGAGGTCGCTGATGTTGGTATAGTTGGTGCCGTTGCCGCTGCCAAGTATCAGGCTGCCCCACAGCTCCTGCACCGGGCCGTACACGATGGGGAACGAATCCACTTGTGCCTGAGTCCTCAGGGATATGTCGCCAAACCAGTTTTGGGCCGGGGCCGGACAGCAGCAGGCTGCCGAGAGCAGCAGGATGAGCACCTTTTTTTTCATGTTTTTTTTGTCAGAAAGTTTTGCAAAAAAAAAAAAAATTGTAGAGTTTTGTGCTGTCAGGCACACCTTTTTCTTTCACACGTTTTGAACCCGTTACCGATGACAGCAAAACATCTCTTTTTGGCCCTTTTTGGCGGGCTTTTGTTCGCCGCCTTCCAGCCACTCCATGCCCAAGGCCCTACCGTCCGCCAGTTTGTGGGCGTGAACCTCAACGCCGAAGACTCTTGGGAAAAGGCCAAGCGCTTCGCCCATGTGCGGGAGTTCCACCTTTGGGCCGACGACATCAGCACAGAATCAAGCCCCAGCGCCCCCTGCCCCTTTGAAGGGGGCAGCAGCCAAAAACTGCGCTGGAACCCGTCGTACAACACCAACCGCTATATTGACTACGACCTGTTCTACAAAGCCCTCCCCCAAAAGGTGCTGGTGGTGACGCAAGGGGCAGCCCCTTCCATGTACGGCGGTGGCGGGTTCGGCAACAACCTGTGGCAGAGCAAGCCCATTTGCCGAAACGATGTGGGCGAACCGGGCGAAAATTTCAGCAGCGCAGCCTACCACTTGGAGCCAAAGGCGTACAAGCAGCAGACCATTTGGCAATCGCTCTTTGCTGCCCGCTACGGTAGCGCGCCCGTTGGCGGCTTTCCTGCCAACTTTGAGAACATAGCGGCCAATTACATCACTTCGCCCGACTATACCGGCCTCGGAAAGGGCTTGGTGCGCCACATCGAAAACTTCAACGAGCACGACGCGGCATGGGTGCAAGACGGCGCCGACGGGGTGAACACCAACACAACGGACGAAACCATGTGGGCGCCCGCAGGGCAAGTGACCACTTGGTTTTTTAGGCCAGAAGAGTACGCCGCTATGCTGAGCGCCAACTACGACGGACATTGCAAGAGCGCAGGCTTCGAGATACCCGGCACGCTCGATTCCTACTGGGGCATCAAAAACTTGTCCTCCAATGTGCAGGTGGTGATGTCGGGCACTGCCGATTTGCGACAGAACTATATAAATCTGGTGATTGAGGAGTTTGCCAAGCCTTTATCCAAAGCCTATCGCGGTGCCTGCGAGCTACCGTTCGATGTGGTGAATATGCACCACTACCCCACCGAGCAGCACCCTGCCATCGGCGACATCCCCGCTTACTACAATATCTTGAACGGGGTCAGCTTCTTTGGCACCGGGCGGGGCACCAACCCCGAAGCCCCCAACGAGATGCTCAAGCAGCGCGTACGCAGTACCTTGACCGACGGGGACAAGCTTAGCCTCGGGGGGAAAGAACTCTGGATCACCGAACTCGGCTACGACAGCCACGATGCCGAAGGCCAGACCAATGTGGAAACGTACCCCATCGGCCCCTTCGACCGCCAGACCGTGCAGGGCCAGTGGCTCACGCGCTGCATCTTTGAATTGTTGGCTTCCACTTCTGAACTGACCCGCACGTACCTGTACCGGATGCAAGACCAGCCCGGCACGGGACAGTTCACCCACACGGGCGTGGTGGACAAGGACGCCAAGCCAAAGAAATCCTGGTATCACCTGATGACACAGCTCAACGTGGTGGGCGACTACAACTATGTGGAAACGCCCGATGATATCGACCGAACCAAGTTCTTCGGGGGTCAAGACCCCACCAACCCCGGAGCGCCGCTGCCCTACGACGACCCGCGCATCTACAAGTTCCTGAAAGGGGGCGATGCCCAACACCCTGTTTTTGTGCTCTGGGCACCGCGCAAAGAGAATAAGACTTATGACGGGATGTTGTTTATCCCTTGGGAAGATCCTCTCAATAACCCCATCACAAAAGCACTCAAAATAGAAGTGCAGGATTTTGACGAGAACGGGAAGCGAACGCTCATAGACAGTGACAAGATCAAGATTGGCTCACATAATGGCAAAACCGGCTTCTTTATTTTGGGCCTCCACCTCACCGAGACCCCGCTGTACATCAAGCTCAACGGCCAGAAGGACATCAGCGACCCGGTGGCCTACCCGGTGGAAAACCTGCAGGTCAGTTCCCTGTGCTGCGACGCGGCCCGGCTCACTTGGGACATGCCCACGCCCGGCGTAAACAACGGCACGGTGATAGGCACCTGGTTCCAGGTGTACTACGCGCCAATAAGTGCTTTTGAACCTGTGCCCGATCCTGACCCCAATACTTTGACCCCGCCCTCGTTCGACCTTTCCAAACTCATCACGGTGGAAGAGCGGCTGCCGGGCGGTTTCCGCGAGTGTGTCATCACGGGGCTGCAGGCTGGTGTGGAATATTACTTCTTTGTCATTCCAGTAAGGGACGTGATCGCCAACCAGTCGCTGGTGCAGGGCCTCTTGCCCAATTTGCCCTCGCAGGGCAATTTGATCGACCACAAACACTATGTAAAAGGCAGCGTCAGCAATTGCGCCATTACCCCTTCAGATTGCCTGCTCTCCATCGAAAACGAGGGCAGCATCGTGGCGCCTCTTGGCTTCGAGGCCATGCTCAACGAGACCTTCGGCGTGGGCAAAACAAGTGCTGAAAAATGTGCTGAACTTGCCACACAGCCCTCTGGTGGCATCTATATGGATCCTAACGGGCCGCTCACGCTGGCTTTCATCGTCAACTTCACCTTGCCCAAGTTCCTCAAAGCCATCTACATCAACCACGGCACGGGCGGCCCCGGCAAAATCAGGATCGAGATCATAGAAGACTGCTGCGACCAGTGGAAATTGGTCAAGGAATTGGACATCAATGGCTACAACAACTGGTTTGTGCTGGCCAACAAGCAACTCAATCTTCGGCGCGTGGAGAAAATTCGGTTCACCATCATCCGCAACCGCGCACAGAACCTGCTCCTGCCCCGCATCTATATCTGCGGCTCGCCCGCGCCCAATCTGTGCCCGACTGGAACGCCCGGAGGGCCGTACCCCTTGGTACAGCCTTCCGCCCTTTCGGTCAAGGACATTGACACGCACTCGGCGGTCGTGACATGGGCGCCCGGCCAAGAAACTTCTCCAAGTGGCGATATGCCCCCAGCGCGCTACTACCTGCGATACGGCGTGGCAACCGACGCTCAAGGGAACATCCTGTCGCCCAAAGAAGCCTACACCGATGCCGACGGTTGGGAGAGCGGGCTTGAACAGCCTTTGAGCGAACTCGCGCCCGGCACTTTGTATTTTGTTGACCTCGAAATTGACCCCTCGGTGTTGGCGTGTGCAGCAAGGCCGACCAACCCGGTGCTGCCTCAGCGCACAACATTTACAACCAAAACATTGGGAACGAGCGAAAGGGGCGCTCCCAAAGCCAAGCCTGCGGCTACAGATGCCATTTCCGTGCGGCCCAACCCGGCCAACAGAGAGATTGTTGTCAGCACCTCGGAGAAAGGATACACCCATTGGACGCTCACCCATTCCAACGGCATCCACATCCGTTCGGGCAAATTGGGCAACGAAAGTGATCTTGTCTTGGACGTGTCTGGCCTTGCGCCGGGGGTTTACATCGCCACGTTCATTGGCGGGCAGAAAGCCCCCGCGTCCAAAACCTTTGTCGTGCAGCGATAAAAAACCTTAAAAAGCAAGAAGGGGGCACAGCGCCACAGCTGTGCCCCCTTCTTTTTTGTCGCAATGCTATCCAAGGCTCCCAAAAATCCAAGGTACGTTTAGCCCGCATTCCGCCCGTCCACCTCGGTCAGTATCGCCCCGGCAAATTTGCCGTTGAGCGAGCGGAGGAATTCCAGCGAGTTTTTGTCGGCGTTTTTGAGTGCCGAGTTGGCATTGAAAACGGCCAGCACCTTGTCGGCGAAAGGGACGAGTTCCCGTGCGTCGGAATACTGGTTGAGCGAGGCTGATTCCATCAGCACAAAGTCGTAGTGCTGGCGGATGTCGGCGAGGAATGCGCGGAACTGCGCAGGTTCCAGCAGTTCGGCGGGCGATTTGTGGAGGCCGGTGTTGCCGAGGATGTCTACCGCTTGGGTTTCGCTTTTTTCGGCGGTTTTGGTTTTTAGTTGGAACACTTCGGCCAGCCCGTGGTCTTGCAATGCTTTGTTCAGGATGGCCTTGTTCGCGCTGGGCCGGTCGGTGAAAGATTCGGGCAGCGGGGCTTTGAAATTGGTGTCGAGCATCAG
Organism: Saprospiraceae bacterium; assembly: GCA_046155725.1. Taxonomy (GTDB): domain Bacteria; phylum Bacteroidota; class Bacteroidia; order Chitinophagales; family Saprospiraceae; genus M3007. The sequence continues at coordinate 6,284 of JBJXFT010000463.1, read as the reverse complement.
CACGCGCTTGTTGTTGAAGGCCAGCGAGTGCGCCAGGGAGAGCATGGCGAAGGTTTTGCCTTCTTTGTTTTTTGTGCTGACGATGAGGAAATTGCCGCCGCCGGCAGAGAGTATCTGGCCGCGCAGTTTGCGCAGGCTTTCGCGGAAAGCGCCGTGGCTTGGGTCTTGGTTTTTGGCGGAAAAAATGCTTTCCAAATCAAAGCCTTTGACCGGCACGGCGGGGATGGTGCCGAGCAGGGGCAGGCCGTCGGTGTATTTTTTGAACAGGTCGGGCGATTGGATGCTGCTGTCCATGTACGCCAGCCCGAACAGCCCGATGATGCTCATGGTGCCCACCACTATGGCCGCAAAAATGCTGAGCAGGGTGCGGCGGTCAGGCTCCGGCCATTCGGGCAATTGTGCGTTCTGGACTATGGAGAGCGGGTTTTCTGCGTTTTCGAGGGTGAGTTTGGCGTTGATGAATTCGCCGTTCACTTTGTCAAATTCGAGTTGGGCGTTGTCTTGGTCGAGTTGGAGTTTGGAAAAAACCTCGTCGCTGACCACCATGCTGCTGAGTTTGTTTTTGAGGGCGTAGATTTCGTTGTTGGTGCGGGTATAGTTTTCTTCTGCTTCGATGCGGTCGAGGTCGTTCGACACACGGTCTTTGTAGAGGTCTTCTTTGGTTTTTTTGCCTTCGTCGCTGCGCGGGCGGCCTTGCGAGCGGGCGCTGGAGCGCATGGTTTCCTCCAGTTCGCTTTTGGCTTCGGCGAGTTCGGCTTCGAGGTCGGGGTCTTTGCCGCCTTTTTCGGCGTTGCGCCGGGTGAGTTCGCGCACGCGCTCCATCTGGTCGGCGGTGGCGTTTTTCTCCAAAAGGCGGCTTTGATTTTCGCGGGCATCACGGGAGTCGCGGTCGCCCTCGTATTTTTTGATTCGGGTCACGGATTCGGCGGCGGAGTTTTTGCGGGCGGCAGCGCGCTGGCGGTCAAGTTCGAGTTTGGTGATTTGGCCCACCAGTTCTTCGCTCTGTTTGCCAAGCACGGGCAGGCCTTTTTGTTTCAGGTATTGAAACTTGATGTCGCTGATGGAGTCCACCACGGCCTTTTTTTCGGCGGCGAGTTTGGTGTACGATTCCACGTTTTTGCGCTTGTCGCGCACCAGCAGGTTGAAATAGAAAGTGAGAAAGCGGGTGGCGTACGAGTTTGCCAGGTGCTGGGAAAGGGCGGGGTTGTCGGTCGTTACCGAAATGTCGAGGTAGTCCGTTTGGCCTTTTCTTTTTACCGATAGGCTGCGCAAAATCGCGTCGTTGTCGTAGCCGTAGGCGCGGGCGATTTTGTCCAAAAGGAAATCGAACTGCTGGCTGAAGGAGGGGTCTTCGAGGCTGTCGAGATGGATTTTTTGAAGGTCGGCGAACAGCGTTTTTTTCTCTTCCTCCGAAAAGTTGGACAGGCCGAGGTTGGCTTGCCGGAATGGTTTTTTGGCGCCGTTGCTCTGCTCTGCCGCCAGGTCGTGCTGGAGCATTTCGATGGTGACCAACTTGACGGCCGAGCGCGATTGGGCAAACTCGAGAAGGTTGGAAAAAGCATTCTCGATTTGGTACTGCTGTACAAAAGCACCGGAATCATCGGCATTGAGGCCCTTGTAGTTGACGATGCCGGTGGACATCACTACGCTCGATTTGTAGCTTTCGGGCTTGCGCCCGATAAAGAAAAACGTGGCGACCGCCGCCGCCGCCATGGCTCCGATGATGAGCCATTTGCGGCGGAGGAGTATGTTGAGTAGGTAACTGAAATCCATAGTGTCGGGAATGTGGGACGAAGTGTGGTCGCTATTTTTCAGGGTTCTGAGTCAGCCAAACTCTTTCAAACACCCTGCCGTTTTTCGTTGTCGGCATGATGCAAAAGTAGCGCACAGTTGTTGGAGAAACATCAACAACTTTGCGCTCGAAAGTATGGTCAACGCAAAATGGTTTTGAACAAAGGAGCCGTGCAACGAGCTGAAACCAATCTCTCTAAACCATCTAAACTTTCTAACCCACTCTAAACTGGCTATAAAAATCTGACACATGGAACCCACCAGCCCAGCCCCCCGGCACAGTGCGCCTCAGCAACCCGAACCTTCTTTTTACCAGCGCAACAGCACCTCGCTCAAAGGCGTGGTCATCTTTTTCCTGATGCTCGGGCTGCTCATCCCCACTTTCATGGTCGAAAGCCTCATCCATGAGCGCGAGGGGCGGCAGCGGGAGGCTATTTTTGAAGTGAGCAGCAAATGGGGACAACAGCAGACGATTGCTGGCCCGGTGCTGGTGCTGCCTTATGAGCAAACCCGCCGAAGCGCCGACAGCAAGGAGGTGTATCAGGAGACAAAATATGCCTATTTCCTGCCCGACGAACTGCGGGTGAACGGCCAAGTCACGCCCGAAAAACGCCATCGGGGCATCTTCGACGTGGTGCTTTACGGCAGCCGCCTGACGCTGGAAGGCACTTTCAGCCCACCTGTGGTGCAAAAATTGATTCCCGCCGACGCGACGGTGCTGTGGGGCAAAGCGGTGCTGGTGCTGGGCATCCCCGACCTGCGCGGCCTCGAAGACCAGGTGACGCTGCTGTGGGACGACCAATCCTCCATGTTCGACCCCGGAGTGCCGGTGACGGGCCTGCCAGAAAGCGGCATCCACGTCCCGATTTCGCTGACTGCGGGCGAACAGGCTGGCATTCCTTCCAACACGCACCGGTTCAAAATCGGGCTTGCGCTGAAAGGCTCCGGGTCGCTGTTTTTTACCCCCGTGGGCAAGGTGACGGATGTGAAAATAGCTTCGCCGTGGGCCGACCCCAGTTTCACGGGCGCGTTTTTGCCCGATGAAAAAAGTGTGTCGGCCACGGGTTTTGAGGCTTCTTGGAAAGTGCTGAACTTGAACCGCAACTACCCGCAGCAATGGACGAGCGAACAGCAAATCGGTTTTGGCAACAGCGCATTCGGCGTTGACTTTTTGTTGCCCGTGGACAATTACCAAAAATCCACGCGCTCGGTGAAGTACGCCATCCTTTTCATTGGCCTCACTTTCCTCACCATTTTTTTCATCGAGATGGGCCAGGCGCGGCGGGTGCACCCGTTCCAGTACGCGCTCATCGGGTTGGCTTTGGTGATTTTTTACACGCTACTGGTGTCTATTTCGGAACACGTCTCGTTCAACTCGGCTTACCTGATTGCGGCTGTCATGACCATCGGGCTGACGGGGCTGTATGCCCGCGCGCTGTTCCAATCGAACCGGATGGCATTGTTCGTGGGTGGTACGCTGACGCTGCTTTACGGTTTTCTTTTCGTGGTGTTGCAGCAGCAGGATTATGCGCTGCTCATCGGCAGTTTGGGCCTGTTCGCCATTTTGGCTGCGGTGATGTATGCGTCGAAGCGAATCAATTGGCAGGGATAGGCGGCGCAGGTGCTTGTCGCGGTCTTCACCAAGTCAAGTACACCTCACTCAAAGTTTGCCCATTTTTATCCAAATTCAAAAACCGCTCTATCTTTCGCCCCATGAATTTTCAAAACTAAAACTCTTCTTTGTATGGCAAATCTTTGGGTACGCAAACCTCTTTCTCAACTTTTGGCGCAAGCCGGCGACTCTGAAAAAGGGTTGAAACGCACGCTCGGCGCTTGGAATCTTGTGGCGCTCGGCATTGGGGCCATCATCGGCGCAGGCCTTTTTGTGCGCACCGCTGCCGCTGCCGCCGAGGCTGCTGGCCCCTCCGTTACGCTTTCTTTTGTTGTGGCTGCCATCGGCTGCGCGTTCGCGGGGCTGTGCTACGCAGAGTTCGCCGCCATGATACCCATCGCGGGCAGCGCGTACACCTACGCTTATGCTACCATGGGCGAGTTTGTGGCCTGGATTATCGGCTGGGCGCTCATCATGGAGTATGCCCTCGGCGCGGCCACGGTTTCTGTGGCATGGTCGGAATATTTGAACAAACTGCTGGGCGGGGCCATACCACATGAATGGTGTCACGGCCCGATGGAGGGCGGTATCATGAACGCCCCCGCGTGTTTTATCCTGCTGCTGCTCACGATGGTGCTGATAAAAGGCACGCAAGAATCAGCGACGCTGAACGCCGTTATCGTGTTCATCAAAGTGTCTATCGTGCTGATTTTCATCGCCGTGGGCTGGCAATTTATCAACCCCGCCAACTATACGCCGTACATGATACCCGAAGGCACTGCTGGCCACGAGGGGACTTTCAAGCACGGCTGGGGCGGTGTACTGGGCGGCGCGGCCATTGTGTTTTTTGCCTTCATCGGCTTTGATGCGGTGTCTACCGCAGCACAAGAAACCAAAAAACCGGAGCGCGATATGCCCATCGGGATTTTGGGTTCGCTGGCATTTTGCACCGTCCTCTACCTTCTGTTTTCTCACGTCCTCACGGGCGTAGCCAACTGGACGGAGTTCAAAACTGCGGGCAAAGAAGCCTCTGTGGCCTACGCCATCCAAAACCACATGCCGGGCTACGAATGGCTCGCTACGGCGGTCACGGTAGCGATTCTGGCAGGTTTCTCGTCGGTAATCTTGGTAATGCTCTTGGGTCAAAGCCGTGTGTTCTACTCCATGGCGAACGACGGCCTCATCCCCAAAGTCTTTGCCGAACTGCACCCGAAATTTCGCACCCCCTACAAATCCAACTGGATTTTGTTCCTCTTCGTGGGCGCGTTCGCGGCGTTTGTGCCGGGCAGCGTGGCGGGCGATTTGACTTCGTTCGGAACGCTCTTGGCTTTTGTGCTGGTAAGCCTCGGCGTGTTGTTTATGCGCCGCTCCAACCCAGACCAGCCCCGCCCATTCCGCACACCGCTGGTGCCGTTGGTACCGATACTCGGCGCGCTCATCTGCTTGGGCATGATCGTGGCCATTGATCCCTTCACGCTCAAAGCCGCGTTGGCGTGGATGGTGCTGGGCTTCTTGGTGTACTTTGGCTACAGCCAGCGCAACAGCAAGTTGCAAGGCTGAGCCTAACGATGAACTATAAACGATGAACGATAAACGTTTCCCGCCGCGCCCACTTTTTGTGAGCGCGGCGGTTTTTCTTGGGGGGGGAAATGTTTCTCAATTCAAAAACACCACCATTTCCTCCACGTCGCGGATGCGCACGTCAATGTCGTCGCGCAGGGTGGTGGCGAGCGAGAGGCTCACATAAATTGAGGAAGGTCGAGAAATGGTTGAGGGAGTTGATGAGTCAAGCTGGAACACCGTAATTCTGATTGCGCATTTTGAATTTCTGGTATGCCTCAATCAGTTCCATTTTCGCTTTGTCGTCAATAGGATAGTCAAGTAAATACTGCAATTGACTTTCAATTACTTCAATCAATTCGCGGCAGAGCGAACCATGTTTCAACCAAAAGTTCTTGTCGCTTGTCAAAACTGCTTTCAGCAAATCACCTTCGTAGTAATCGCCTTCCGCTAACACGTCCTTTTCCAAGACCTCGATTGCTTTCGGCATTAGCGACTCCAACCCCGTGTTTTGACCAATCATCAGCCGCAGGTCTTCAATCGTGTACGCCCCGATTGGCTTTGCCAGCAATGCAGTGTGGCGCATGATAAGCCCGGATGGGAAATCCACCTCTTTGGGCGGTTGGTACTTTTTGTTCAGTTGCGCCAAAGATTTGGCTTCGTAATTGTTGTCAATTTTCATGTCCGGCCTTGTTTAAAATGTTCTGAATCCGGTCTTTTTCATTTTGCAGACCGCTTCGGATTCGTTTGGCTTCTTCAAATGCCTTGCCGCCAAACTTACCGTCCTGTATGCCCCGGTTCAATTTTTCGATTTGTCTGCCCAAGCCGTTCAGTGCCTCATTCACTTCTGTTAAGTGGTCATACTTCACGCCGTTGATAACGACAGGCATACCTTTCATATCTTTCACCGCACCGAGAATGTCCGAGTCTTTAAGGTGGCTTTTGATATTTTCTACCTTGTGCATCATCTGTTGCAGCACATCACCGCCTTTGCTTTCCAATATTTCTTTGGATACCCTGCCACTGCTGAACGCCAATTTCAACCCGGCGTTTGAAAACGACGTTTCGGCAAACTCCGAAGCCGCCTTTGCGGCCATTTCCTTCTCGGCATATTTCACGCCCTGTTTTGCCGCCGTCCCGTACCCGCCGCCCGGTGTGACCAAGCCAACCACCGACCCGCCTGTTTGTATCGCTTTTTGGGCATCCGACGCATCGGGGTCAGCGAGGGTTTTGCCTGTTTCATACGCATCGTACACCGATAAGCCGATTTCCAAAACACCCCAAGACATCAGCAGCAAGAAAACGTATGAGAGCATTTTTT
>JBJXFT010000448.1:0-5216 GCA_046155725.1 Saprospiraceae bacterium | reverse complement strand
TGCTCGGCGTCCGTCACCTACGCCACCCCGACCGTTTCGGACAACTGTGCGCTGGCGGCAAACCAGCCCGTCTGGCTCAGCGGCGGCACCACGCCCACCACAAACGGCGCGAACAGCACCTCCACTTTCGACAAAGGCACCACCACCGTGGAGTGGAAAGCCAGCGACACGGCCATCCCAGCCAACACCAAGACCTGTGCCTTCACCGTCACGGTGAACGACACGCAGAAGCCGACCATCGCCTGCCCCGCCAACAAAACGCAAGGCACAGACCCCGGCGAGTGCGAGGCGGACGTCACCTACGTCACCCCGACAGGTGCGGACAACTGCGGCCTGCCAACCGGTCAGCCGGTTTGGATAAGCGGCGGCACCTCGCCCACACCGAGCGGCTCGAACAGCATTTCGACTTTCCAAAAAGGGGTCACCACGGTGACGTGGAAAGCCACCGACGAAGCAGGCAACACCAAGACTTGCACCTTCAAGATCACGGTGAGCGACCTGGAGAAGCCCCTCATGACCTGCCTGCCGGACATCAGCGCGAACAACGACGCGGGGCTGTGCTCGGCGGTGGTGACCTATACCCTGCCCACGTTCATGGACAACTGCCCCCCCACGAGCGGGCAATCGGTAAAAATAAGCGGCCCGGCGAGCGGCTCAGCATTCTCTGTGGGAACGAGCAATGTGGTTTACCGCGCCACCGACGCTTCGGGCAACACCAAGCAGTGCACGCTGAAGGTGATCGTGACGGACAACCAGCCGCCCACGATCGGTTGCCCCGGCCCGATTGTGGTGACGGGCAGCGGCACACCCTGCAAAGGGGTGGCAGTCTATGCTAACCCGACGGCTTCGGACAACTGTTCCGGCAGCCTGACCCCGTTCCTGCTGAGCGGCTTGGCAAGCGGCTCGCAGTTCCCGGCGGGCGTGACGACGAACACGTGGAGGGCGATAGCAGGCAACGGGCAGAGCGCGGATTGCGCGTTCATGGTGACGGTGGAATGCCCAATGAATGCGCCTGGCTCGCCGGCAGGCGGGGAATCCGGAATGGAGGATTCGGAATGGGGCGGATCGAGCCAAGACCGAATTCCCCAAGTTTCTGAAACATGGAGAGTCTCGGAACACGTCCCAGAACAGGCCTTGAGCATCCGCCTCTACCCGAACCCGAACGTGGGCACCTTCACGGTGGAGATGCTCGGCAAAGCCGATGGCGATGGAGAAGTGGAGTTTGCCCTCTATGATGCGCTCGGCCAGTGGGCGAAGCGCGAGCAAGCCGACTTCCGCTCTGGCAACTTGGTGCAGGTGTTCCAGTACGGCGAACTGCCCGCAGGGCTTTACACGCTCGCCATCCAGAATGGCAAGGAAGTGAAGTTCGCCAAAGTGGTGATACAGCGATAAGCGACGACAAGCCGCGCCCTCACTCGCCATAGGCTTTTCATCCGCCAAAGTCTTGACGTAGGAGGGGCCGAAGGAGCGTTGGCGCGGTGGATGATGGAATACAAAAAGGCCGCCCCGAGCAATCGAGGCGGCCTTTTTGTCGGGGCATCGTGTGAAGTAAGATGCGGCGCTTGCGCGGAGAGAACGTGTGTTAAATTTGCTGCGATGCTTGGCCGTTTGAAACCTGCTTTGCTACATTGCAGCGCGTTTCGCTCCTCCTCTCACGTGCGCCGGGGCAAGCGATAATCCGTTGGCCAACATTTGCAAGTTTCAGTGCCAAGCCTCAACGGAGGCACACCACGCTAATCTTATTTTCAATCCATTCTTTTACTGTGTATCCGTTCATTGGGGATTCCAATGGACACAGCTTTCATTTCTTAAACATTCGCCCACGATGAAAAACGTCTTAATTTCACCGCTCACCGCTCACCGCTCACCGCTCACCGCTCACCGCTCACCGCTCACCGCTCACCGCTCACCGCTCACCGCTCACCGCTCGTTAGCTTTTTAATGGCTATGCTCTTCATCGCCTTTCTCGCGCCGAGCGGTGCGAGGGCTCAGTGCGATGTGTCCTGCAACGCATCGCTCACCACTTCGGACATCCCGACAGGTACAATCACGCCGTTTTGCAACTCCAACGGATTCACCGTTACGGCAGCCTTGGATTATACCAACGGCTGCGACCCCATCCCAGCAGACATATTTGTGATCATCGAGACGAGCATCAAACTGGACGGGTCTCGTTTTAGGGGCGACATCATAACGGGCATCCAGCGGTATTACAGCAACATTCAGTACGCACCCGCCGCCGGCTCGCCGACCCTGACGGCCACGTCTACGCTGTCGGACTTTAATAGGAGCGCGATCATCTTCCGTTTTCGGGTGACGCTCCCGCAGCCCTCTCCCGCGTTTACCGATACCGCGTTCTTTTCGCTGCCATTCGCCTTTGCCCCCAACTTCTTTTTTGGCGACACGCCGTGGAGGGTCTGGGTATCGGCCAGAGAGCCTGACGGCGATGGTTTGCCACAGATACCGCCCATGCCGCCATTTAATTTTTCCGGTAAGCAGGTGGGAACGCTGCTCTTCGATGCCCCTTACTTCCCCATCGTCGGCGCACAAAACGTGAGCACCCACTACGCCGACCTGACGGGCTTCTGGAGTGACCCAAATACAGACAGGACGCACAGCATCATGCTGCTGCCCGATGCAAGCGGGGCGCCCCCTGTGTTGACGGTAGATGTGCCAGAACTGGTCCTCGGTTTTTTCCTCAATGGCGTCATCCCACCACAGGTTGGCGGAGACCGGGGAAGCCTGCTGATGTGGCCTGGCGCGCAAGTGAAAGTGCCCAACAGCGGGGCGCTGGCCATAGGCTATGTGGACATGTTCACCTGCAAAGAACAAGTCAGCAAGGGCATCCTGGTGGAACAGGGCGCCAGGCTTGTTCTAGAGAACTCGACCTTCACGGACGCCGAATTGGCCGTGCACCTCAAAAAAGGCAGCACGTTCCTGTCTTTTGGAGCGATAACTTTTCTCAACAACTACAAGGGGATGCGCATAGACAATTTTGGCAGCGCGAGCGTACCCGATATAGTGGCCATTTTCGGCCCTTTCAGCGTGTTTTCCAACACCGCCGCGCTCAAACTCCCCTACACAGGTATGCCGCTACCCACCACCACCAAAGGCTACGGGCTGGAAATCCTTTACCATCCCGGCATCACGCTTGGCAGCGGCACCTTTGGCGGCCTGAACAACGGGGTCCGTTTGATCCGCTCCTCTTTCACTACCAGAGCCAATTTTGCGGGCATCAAGGCGGATGCAGGCGCTTCGGCCCCACACCATGGCCATGCTATTTGGGGCTTGGGCTTCGGGACAGAGACCCTTGATTACAGCGATGGGGGCATCATGCCATTGGGCGCATTTGGCAGTACCGACAAAGGCATTTTTCTTCAAAACATGAACGCCTCCATTGACCGGGTGGGCATAACGGCCAACGCTGGAATATTCCTCGCCAACTGCAAACTGAAAACGATTGCCATAACCAACAGTTCCACCCCCAGCCGCTCGTTCAATTGCCGTGACTTTGGCATCCGCAGTTCCAACTGCCTCCCCTTGGCGGCCGGGAGCAAGATTGACAACAACCTGATCGTGATGAGCAACCCCGGCAACACCGGACCGACCGGCACGGGCATCCTGCTCGGCGAAGGCTCGAACGCGACGACCCCCAACTCCGTCGGCTGGATCGTGACGCGCAACAACCTTGACCTGAACGGCACCCACTGGGGCATACGCGGCACAGGGGTGTACAACTCGGAGTTCCGCAAGAACGACATCGAAATCCTGAACAACAACAACCCCGACGTGCGTGGCCTGGACGTGCTGAACGCCACCAACCTGCTCGCCTACTGCAACAAAGTGCACGCCGCAATAGGGGAATCAACCGCCAAAGGCTACCGCTTCACCAATGTGAACCAAAGCGGCTACACCTGCAACATGACGGACAAACTGAGCACGGGCATGGAGTTTTCTGTCCTCTGCGAAGGCACGACACTCAAAGGATCGGAACTCAAAAACACCCCTATCGGGCTGCTGCTGCGCAATGATGTGACGCTCGGTACGCAAGGCTTGGACCAAATGAACCAAGTGCAAGACCACGGGAACCGGTGGGTGACAAGCGTTGCGCAGCACGAAGCTATCGATTTGGGCATGGTTAATCTGTCTCGTTTCGGAGTTGACCCACAAGAAAATGCAGAGTTTAATCCGCCTAATAATTGGGGAGATGAATGGTTTGTGAATGAGCCTACACCTACTATTCCCTCATTCTCGTGCACAGGCTTTATGTGCCTCTCCCCCATGGTGGTTTACGAAAAAGACCGGAGCGTGGAAAAGGCCGTGGCCAACGGGAGTATCTACAGCGTAGGGCTGCCGGGCGTGATGCCCAAGGTGCTGGAAAACCACCTGTACGCCGAGTTGCAGAAAAGCCCGGCATGGGCTGCCGGCGATCCGCTCTACCAGCAGTTCCTGCAAAGCAAGGTCGGCACCAGCACCGAGGCGTTCTGGTACATACAGCAAGGCATAGATGCGCTGAACAACCGTACAGGCGCGGAGCAAAGCTCGGTGGCTGCGGCAGAGTCCAACATCAGCAACCTGCGCCACGAACTTTACCTCTTGGACAGCACATACGCCAGCGGCACGGCCATCAATGAGGCGCAGTACGCCCAAAAGTTGGCCACCCTTTCGGCGGCCACGGGAAGTTTGCAGACCCAGTTGGACAATATCCGCAGCAACCGCTTGGCACAGGCGACCCAACTGCTCGCACAAAACACAGCCATCGGCACCACCCAGACCTGGGAGCCGGGAGAGAAGCAGGTAAATGCTTTGGAGATACAGATATTCATCCAGGATTCCATCACCACGGCACAACTTGCTGCGTTGGACGGCCTCGGCTCACTTTGCCCGAACACCAACGGCGAAGCGGTGCTACGGGCGCAAGTGCTGTACAACCGCTTTGTGGAGAAGGAGTTCTCGCCTGTTTGTGGAAACCTGAGAGGTGGAGCGGGAGACCGGACTGAGGAGAATTTAGAACCCTCTTTTATTAGGCTGTTCCCAAACCCCACAACAGGTTGGGTCACAATACCCAAGCATTTTGCGGGGGAAAGAACAATTCAGGTATTCGATATTGCCGGAAGGTTGACGCACCAAGTATCTACTTCCGATATCGAGATTGACCTGAGCGACTTGGAGAACGGTGTTTATTTCCTGCGTATCAAGGACGCGGGCACAGGCAG
>JBJXFT010000076.1:0-18810 GCA_046155725.1 Saprospiraceae bacterium | reverse complement strand
CAGATGATGGGCAACGGTGAAATCCAGTTTTTTACCGGCAGCACAGGTGTGGTGGTGTTCAAGGCGGCCATTGCGTGGTTTTTGACCTCCGCTCTGGTGTGGGGCTTGATCAAGGTTTCTTACTGGAAACACGTGGAAAAGTTGAAAAAATGCTTGGCAGAAATAGAGGCTGCTGAATGAACTGCGCTGCCCTAAAAAAGAGTGCCATCCAGACTTGAGTTCTGGATGGCACTTCTTGTTTTGCGCTATTGGTCAAATGCAGTTTACTCGAACTCTTCCGACAAGATGCGGAGCACTTCGCGCACGGTCTCTTCTTCGAGGTCGGTGCGGCGCACGAGTTCTTCGGCACTGAGTTCCAGCACTTGGCGGGCGGTGTCGCAGCCGATGTTCTTGAAAGTCTCGATGACCCAAGGCTCCATCACGTCGCTGAATTCCTCCAAGTCCACGTCGTCTATTTCGTACTCGGTTTGGTTGCGGTACACATCTATCTCATAGCCCGTGAGACGGCTGGCGAGTTTGATGTTGCTGCCCGCTTTGCCGATGGCGAGGCTCACCTGGTCGGCATCGAGGTACACGGCGGCGCGCTTGGCCTCGTGGTCGAATTCGATGGTGGTGATTTTGGCCGGCGTGAGGCTGCGCTGCATGAAGAGCGATTGGTTGGTCGTGTAGTTCACGATGTCAATGTTCTCGTTGCGCAGTTCGCGCACGATGCCGTGGATGCGGCTGCCTTTCATGCCCACGCAAGCGCCCACAGGGTCAATGCGTTCGTCGTGGCTTTCCACCGCTATTTTGGCGCGCTCACCGGGGAGGCGCACGATGTTTTTGATCTCGATCACGCCGTCCTCGATTTCGGGCACTTCGGCCTCCAAAAGTTTGGCGAGGAAATCCGGGTCGGTGCGGCTCACCATGATGAACGGCACGTTGTTGCGCATTTCCACGCGCTTGATGATGCCCTTCACTACGTCGCCTTTGCGGTAATAGTCGCCACGGATCATCTCTGTGCGGGGCAGCACGATTTCGTTGCCCGTGTCATCGTCGAGCACGAGGACTTCTTTTTTCATGATCTGGTTCACCTCGCCGGTGATGACCTGCCCCACGCGCTCGGAGTATTTGCGGTAAATCTCGTCTTTTTCGAGTTCCATCACCCTCGAAACGAGGGTTTGGCGGGCGGCCATGATGGCCCGGCGGCCAAAGTCTTCGATGGAGAGTTGCTCGTAGCACTCTGCGCCGATCTCGTTGGTTTCGTCAATGCCGTGGGCCTCGGTTTCGCTCACTTGGGCGAGTTCGTTGGTCACCTCGCCGTCGGGCACCACCTCGCGCACGCGCCAGATTTCCAAGTCGCCCGTGTTGGTGTTCACGATCACGTCGAAGTTCTCGTCCGTGCCGTATTTCTTTTTGATGAGGGTGCGGAACACGTCTTCCAAGACGCGCACCATCGTGGGCCGGTCTATGTTTTTGCCCGTTTTAAAGTCTGCAAAGACATCTATTAGATTGACCATTATTCAAATGATGAATGATAAATGATGAACGATTATTCAAATGATGAATGGGGGAATGATGAACGATGAACGATGAACGATGAATGGGGGAATGATGAACGATGAATGGGGGAGAGATGAATGATGAATGTAGGAGGGAACGATGGAGGATGAATGGTGCGAAAGTGCCGGAATTTGGTACGTTCGGTATTCATCATTCATCATTCCCCCTATTCATCGATTGTCAAAACGGCAATTTCACCACGGCCTTTTCAATTTGGTCGTAGGGAATGGCAGTCTCCACTTCTTTCTGAAATTTCTTTTTTCCTTCTCTTTCCACCACGGTTTGGGTCAAGATGATTTGCGTTTCGTCGGCGGATTTTAGCGTGGCGAGATGCTCGGTCTGGTCGGCCAGTTTCACGGCCAAGGTGCGGCCCACGTGCTTGAGGTATTGGCGCGGAAATTTGAACGGTCGCTCTATGCCGGGGCTGCTCACTTCGATGCCGTAGGTTTCGCCGAGCCAAAGGTTTTCGTCAAGTTGGCGTTCGACATAGCGGCTGAGTTTTTGGCACTTTTCGAGGCTGAGGCCCGAATCGCTGTCGGCGAAGACATAGAGTTTGTTGCCCGGCTTCAGTTCGATCTCGACCGTGAAGCAGTCGGCGAACATCTCGTCGCTGCTGTATTTCTCTTCGAGCAGTAGGCCGATTTTTTCTGTGATCTCCATTTTGGGCAAAAAAGAGAGGGAGCCAATGGCTCCCTCTCGTGAATGACGTTCAGAATTGTGGGGCGAAGGTAAAAACGTTTTTTGTTTTTTATGCGCCCCGTGTTGTATTTCCTCCAAACTAAGTTTTTGCGCTTTTGCCCACAGGGGGGCTTAACTTTCTACTTTTGCCGGGTCTAACCCGCCCCACAGGTTTCAAATTCCATCCATCATGCCACTCGACCAGCAACACGAACATGACCGCCAAACCAGCCAACGTGGCGAGATGTCTTTTTTTGACCACCTTGCCGAATTGCGCGGTCACATCCTGCGCGCTGTGCTGGCGATAGCGGTTATCGGCATTGTATGTTTTGTAAACAAAGATTTCATTTTCGGTACGCTGGTTTTTGGGCCCAGCCGCGCAGATTTCCCCACCTACCAAATCATTTGTAGGTTTTCCAATTGGGTGGGGGCAGGAGATTCCATGTGTTTCACCCCTCCGGCTTTCAAGCTCATCACAAGGCAATTTGGCGAAGTGCTCATGCAGCACCTGTACGTCTCGTTTTGGCTGGGAGTTATCGGCGCTTTCCCCTTTATCTTTTGGGAGATATGGAAGTTTGTGCGCCCAGGGCTGCACGAGAAAGAGCAAAAAGCCGTGCGCGGCATCGTGGCCGTTTGCACCTTCCTTTTCCTGCTGGGCGTGTTGTTTGGCTATTATGTCATTGCCCCTTTCTCCATCAGTTTTTTGGCGGGATACACACTGGAAGGAGTAGAGGTGGCACCTACCTTGGACTCTTATGTGACCTACATGACCATGTTCACCCTGCCCACCGGTTTGGTGTTCGAGATGCCCGTGATGGCGTACTTTTTTGCAAAAATTGGCTTGATAGGCCCCGCCTTTTTGCGCTCCCACCGCCGCCACGCTGTCGTGATTATACTCATCGTTGCTGCCCTCATCACCCCGCCCGACGTGGTGTCGCAAATACTGGTGGCTATGCCGCTTTTTGCCCTCTACGAAGCAAGCATCATGGTGGTAGCCAGGGTGCAGCGCAACCGCGAAAAGGCTTTGGCGGCTGCCGAGCGCCGTAGCCGAGAGGTGGTGCTGCGCGATGAGGATTAACAAGGGGTTCAAGGGTTTGAAGGTTTCATGGTTCGAAGGTTGCATGGTTGGGAGATTTTCAACCCCCAAACCCTCAAGCCCACAAACCATCGTTTTATGCTGAAATACATCCTTCGCCGCATCCTTTTGGCCCTGCCCACTTTGTGGGTCATTTCGCTCTTGGCTTTTGGCCTGGGCAAATGCTCGCCGGGCGACCCCGTGGTGCAGGTTTTTGGCGAAGAACCCTATAACACGCTCGACCCCGCCCAACAGGGCGAAAAATACCGCTCGAACGCTGCAAGGTTGGGGCTTGCACGGCCCGCGTTCTACTTTACCCTCACCACTGCCGCTTACCCCGATTCTTTGTGGAAAATCTTCCCGCTCGACCGCCGCGCACGGCTGGAAAAATTGATCGGGCAAACGGGCAATTGGCCCGCCGTGAAGTCTTGGGATGCTGCCGTTTCCCAAGTGGTGCACACGGTGGAGGCTTTGCCCGCATCGCTCCCGCAGGCGCGGCAGTTGCGGGGCGAACTGCCTTTTTTGGTCAGGGCAGACAAGTTGGCCTTGCTCGATTCTGCCACGTCGCGCTTGAAGGCGCTGGCCGCCGAAATCCCAGAAGCCTCGTTTTTGGCAGGAACTCCGAACGAAGCAACGTCGCCCGAATTCCGGAAATCTGTGCCTCAATTCCCCCATTTGACTGCCGCTATTTGGCGGCTCGACTCTGCCGCTGCTGTGCTGCGCACTCAAAATTTTCCGGGGAAACTCCGCACCCCCGCCCTCCATTGGCATGGCTTTGAAAACCAATACCATCGGTGGGTATCTGGTTTTTTGACGGGGGATTTGGGCTTGACAAAAAGGCGCGTGGCGGTGTGGGAGGATATGAAGTCGAGCCTTTTTTGTACGCTGGCCATCAATGGGCTGGCGATGTTTTTGGCCTACCTGATGGCCGTGCCCCTGGGCGTAGAAATGGCCCGGCGCAAAGGCCGGTGGTTCGACCGATGGAGCAAGCGGGCTTTGTTTTTCCTTTATTCGATGCCTGTTTTTTGGCTGGGCGGGATGCTCATCTTGCTTTTCACCAACACGGAATGGGGCAAAGCGGCTATTCCTTCTGTCTACTTCGACATCAACTACAGTTGGAAGCCAGGCATCTCTTTTGGCGTTTGGTGGACCGCAAACGCCTCCAAGATTGTGCTGCCCGTCACCATCCTGACCCTCCACGCGCTGGCGGTGCTCGCGCTGCAAATGCGGAACGGAATGCTGGGCGTGCTTGGGCAAGATTACATCCGCACGGCACGCGCAAAGGGTGTGGGCGAGGAGGAGGTGTATTGGAGCCATGCTTTGCGCAACGCGCTTTTCCCCATCATCACCGTGTTTGCCAGCGTGCTGCCTGCGGTATTCACTGGCTCGTTGGTGGTGGAGGCACTGTTCGTTTTTCCCGGCATAGGCACCAAAACTTTTGAGGCTTACCATGGGCAAGACGTCCCGCTCCTTTCGGCCATCGTCATGGTAGCTGCCACGCTCACCATTGTGGGGAGCTTGCTGGCCGATGTGCTGTATGCTTGGGCGGATCCGAGGGTGCGGTTTTCGCAATCGGAGAAATGAGCCTCTGCAACCGGCATCACATATCAGGCACCTGACCGAGCAAGTCGCCCAATTCGTTGGCTTGGAGATCAGCCTTTTCAGACTTGTCGTAAATGGAAAGGAGAAAGATGGTTTCAGCGACGATTTGGACATAAGTGATGACCCGTGCGCCGCCGCTTTTGCCTCAATTGCTTACTTCAGCAATGAATTCGCTCAGCGTTTTCTTAGGAAGTTTCCCTTGCTGTATTTCCCCGGCTTCTTTCAGTCCTTGCCGAATGCTTTTCAGCACCTCCATTTTTTCGGCATTTATGCTGTCCGAGTCCGGGCGTTCCACTACTTGGACAAATCGGAACTGCTGGAGCAGTTTCAATACAAAATCGTATTCGTTCTCGCGGATTTGCAGCACGACTTCTTTCATGGAATAGCAGTTTAGAATTTTTTACGGGGCAAAGTTAGGCTTTGCCGCCTGAATGGCAAATGCTACACATGCTTCCAAAAAGGCAAGAGCCACCGCCGGCAAAACCGGGATGACTCTTGTCTTTTGTGGAGGTTTCCAGCGGATTCGAACCGCTGTAGCAGCTTTTGCAGAGCTGTGCCTAACCGCTCGGCCAGGAAACCTTAGCGTTGAAAGCGGGTGCAAAGAAAGGGGTTTTCCTTCCAAATTTGCAAGCCCACGCCCGAGGATTTTTATTTTCTCAAAAACGTGGATTTTCCCAAGCCTTCCTACATTTGGGCTGCCTTAGCCAGACCCAAGTTTTTTTACCACACCGTTTCTCTATTCACTTTTTCAACTGAACACTCATGGGTTCTGCTCTACAACCTTTGGATTATGCCGTTTTCCTCTTCTACTTCCTCATCGTGTCGGGGTACGGTTACTGGATTTACCTAAAAAAGAAATCGGGCGAAAACACGGCCACGGATTTTTTCTTGGCCGAAGGCGCGCTCACTTGGTGGGCCATCGGCGCTTCGCTCATTGCTTCCAACATCAGTGCCGAGCAATTCATCGGCATGAGCGGCTCGGGCTTCGCCATGGGCTTGGCCATTGCTTCCTACGAGTGGATGGCTGCGGCCACGTTGCTGGTGGTGGCGGTGTTTTTTATGCCGGGCTATATCAAGAACAGGATTTTCACCATGCCGCAATTCCTCGAAAAGCGGTACAGCCCGCTGGTGGCCACCATGATGGCGGTGTTCTGGCTGTTAGTGTATGTGTTCGTGAACCTCACGTCTATCCTCTACCTCGGCGCCATCGCGGTGAGCACCATTTCCGGGTTCAGTTTTACTGCTTGTGCGATTTTCTTGGCGGTTTTTGCCATCTTCATCACCCTTGGTGGGATGAAAGTGATAGGCTACACGGATGTTATTCAAGTAGCTATTCTGGTGCTGGGTGGCTTGTTCACCACCTATCTCGCGCTCGATTTGGTGGCGCAACAGTTTGGCACACAGGGCGCGATGGCTGGCCTCAGCCTTATCAAAGAGCAAGCCCCCGACCATTTCCACATGATTTTTGACGAGTCGAACAAATACTACAAAGACTTGCCCGGACTCACGGTGCTGTTCGGCGCGATGTGGATCGCCAACCTCAACTATTGGGGCTGCAATCAGTACATCACGCAGCGGGCTTTGGGCGCGAAACTCGAAACCGCCCGCAGCGGCCTGCTGTTCGCGGCTTTCCTGAAATTGCTGATGCCGATCATCGTGGTGCTGCCGGGCATTGCAGCGTATGTGCTGCATCAAAAAGGGATGTTCCAAGCAGAAATGGTGAACGCGGCGGGCGAGGTGAAGCCAGACCGAGCCTACCCCGTGCTGCTCAACCTGCTCGGCCCCGGCTTGAAAGGGCTTTCGTTCGCAGCGCTCACGGCGGCCATTGTGGCTTCGCTGGCGGGCAAAGCAAACTCGATTGCCACCATTTTCACGCTCGACCTTTACAACAAGTACATGGAAAAAGGCGCGAGCGAAGCGAAGCAGGTGCGCGTGGGGCGTTGGGTCATTTTGGCCTCGATGGCAATCGCCGTCTTGGTCGCGCCGCAACTGCAAAAACTCGAACAGGGATTCCAGTTCATCCAAGAGTTCACGGGGCTGATCTCGCCCGGAGTGGTGGCTATTTTCTTGCTCGGATTTTTCTGGAAACGCGCCACGGCCAATGCCGCGCTGGTGGCCGCACTCGTCACGATCCCCTTGGGATTGGGTTTCAAAAAGTGGATGCCTGAAGTGCCGTTCTTGGATCAAATGGGCTGGGCGTTCTTAGTGATTGTGGCGCTCATGGTCGCCATCAGCCTCGCCGACCCGAAGAGCAAGGACAACCCGAAGGCAATGGAAGTGGATGTGTCCTCGTTCCGCACCTCGCAGCCGTTCGCTATCGGCGCACTGCTGGTGCTGGGCGTACTTGCTGCGCTGTACATTGTTTTTTGGTAGAAATCAGGGTTTCTGGTTTGAGGGTTTCTGGTTTGGAAACCCTCAAACCAGAAACCCTCAAACCCCTTTTTTGATGCAAAAACTATTGTTCGTATTCCTCTCGCTCGCCTCCTTTTCGGCGCAGCCTTCGGGAAAAATTTTCCTCCGCAACCCTTCTTTCGAGGATGCCGCCGGCTCTGGCAAATGCCCCAAGGGCTGGCATTTTACTTATCCGGGAAGCACTCCTGACATCATACCGGGGGCTTGGGAAATCATGTTCCCGGCCCAAGAGGGCAAAACCTGCGTGGGCCTCATCACCCGCGAAGACGGCACCCGCGAAGACATCGCCCAAGCACTGGCTGAGCCGCTGGTCGGCGGCAAATGCTATGCTTTCACGCTCTATCTCGCACACGCGTCAAGGTATGTGGGCTACAACAAGCCTACCCGCTTGCGCATTTGGGGCAGCGCAGGCAAAGGCGGGGCGAGCCAGCTTTTGGCTTCTTCACCGCTTATTGACCACACGGATTGGCGGCAATACAAGTTCGAACTCAGCCCTTCGGCCAACGTGACGCAGCTGGTTTTTGAAGCGTATTACGCGCCGGGGGTGGTTTTCAAATACAAGGGAAACCTGTTGCTCGACAACTGCTCGCCTCTGGAAAAGTGCATACGAGCCTGAGGGGAACTATAAACGATGAACTATGAACGATGAGTGGGCAACAACTTTCCGAAAGTTTTATTTGCCGAAAAACTGAACACCAAAACACGATGCGCTGCTGCCGAGCCTTTTCTTTTTTGCTGAATTTCAAAGCGATAATCCTATGCTCTCTTTGCCCCATCGTGCTTGCGGCGCAAGCCGATTCGCTTGCGGGCCAGTTTGTTTTTATTGAAAAAATCACGCTGGAGGGGAATAAGAAAACAAAGGCTGCCACCATTTTTCGGGAGTTGGAATTTGCCGTAGGCGACTCCTTGTCGGCCTCCCAACTTCCCGCCACGCTGGAACGCAACCGGCTCCGCTTGATGAACCTTGGCATTTTTTCGGAAGCCAGCATCAGCATGAAAACGCCAGCCGAGGGCGGCGGCAAAGCCCATCTCCACATCCGTGTAGCAGAAGGATGGTACATCTACCCTGTGCCGATACTCTCGCTTTCCGACCGCAACTTCAATGTGTGGTGGAATGAGTTCGACCACTCGTTCAAACGGCTGAACTATGGCCTCGACTGGAGCCAACTCAACCTCACGGGCCGCGCTGACGCGCTGAAAGCCAAAGCCCAATTCGGCTACACCAACCTCTACGAATTGGCCTACCGAAGCCCCGGGCTGAACCGAAGCCGCACGCTGGGGCTGGAGGCCAGTCTTGCGTACAGCCGCGCCCACGAACTTTCGTACCAGACTGTGGGCAACAAACTCGAATTCTTGAAAGTGCGCGAGTCATGGTTGATAGAGCATACGGTAGCTTCGGTCACGCTGACATCGCGCCCCAAACTCTTTACGCGACAGGCATTCACGCTCGAATACCGCGACAACCGGGTGGCCGACACCATCGCCCTTGTGCTGAACCCCGACTATTATCTGCGCGGCAAAACGCGCCAGCGACATTTCAGCGCGGTGTACGCGCTCGAATATGACCACCGCGACATCCGGCCATATCCTCTGAAAGGTTGGCGCGCGCTGCTCGAAATCCGAAAAAACGGCCTGCTGCCTTCCGATGACCTGCAGATTTTTCGCGCCTTTGCCGAGTGGGACCAATATTTCTCTTTCAACCCTTGGCTGAGCCTCGAACTGGTGGGGAAACTCCGCACCAGCCTGCCCCGCCGCAAACCTCCGACGAGCAACAACCAAGCGCTCGGGTATGGCGGCAACCTCGTGCGCGGCTATGATTATTATGTGGTGGACGGGCTGGACTTTGGCCTGCTGCGCAGCTCGTGGCACTTTCGGGTGTTTGAAGGGCAGTTCAATTTGGGCCGCGCCATGCCGATAAAAGCCTACCGAAAGATGCCCATAAAAATCTACTTCGCGCTCAACAACGACCTCGGCTGGGCCAACGACCCTCACTACGCTGCTACCAATCCGCTCGCCAACCGACCGCTCTATGGCTATGGGCCGGGGCTTGACTTTGTGCTTTACTACGACAAGTCTGTCCGTTGCGAATGGAGCTGGAACGACCTCGGCGAGGGGGGATTTTTTCTGCGAATCAATACGGGGCTTTGAGGACGTTCGTGGTTACGTTTACTAAACCTTGGAGGTTTAGTAAACGTATCGTCGGGTAGAATCTAACAGTCCGACGTCCAATGAGGATACTTTTTCGGCATTTCTGGCTACCCATTTACCGATGCTGGGCCTTGTGGCACATCCGGCGGGAGCGCACTTATGTGTGTGCGGGGCTGCGGCTGCGGGTGCCGCCGGGCGTGTTTCATCCGGGCATTTTTTTCAGCACCCCGATTTTTATTTCTTTCCTGCGGGAAGTTGATTTTCAACAAAAAAAAGTGCTGGACGTGGGTACGGGGAGCGGGGCTTTGGCGCTCTTCGCTGCCCGAATGGGTGCAATCGCCACGGCGCTCGACATCAACCCCGTGGCCGTAGAAACTGCCCGCCGAAATGCCGAAGCGAATGGCTTGCGCCTCACGGTGATTGAGAGCGATGTGTTTGGCAGTCTGCCTTTTCAGCCTTTCGATTTTGTCCTCGTAAACCCGCCGTACTACCCTCGCTCGCCGCGCGATTTGGCCGAGCGCGCTTTTTTTGCTGGGGAAAATTTGGAGTATTTTGAAGCGCTGTTTGGACGATTGCCTCCCTATTTGAATCCTCAAACTCGGGTCTGGCTCATCCTTTCAGAAGACTGCGATTTTTGGGGAATCAAGGAAATAGCCGCCCGAAACGGGTTTTCGCTCCGCGTGGTTTTTGAAAAGAAAAAATGGGGGGAGCGGTTTTTTGTGGCTCAAGCGGGGAGCTGAGTTGTCATTTTTGCCCGCCGTAGTCTGAGCGAGGGGGGAGCGATTGAACCCCAAGTGTCGCGCCTGAAACAAATCGCCTTGGTTTGTCCAGCAATGTTTTTAGAGCGGGCCGGCTTGCCCCACCTTTGGGCTTTCAAAATCTGAAACGATATGATTCGCACCTATCTCCCTGCGGCGCTCCGGCTGGTGGCCGCCGGCATCCTTGCCCAAACCCTCTTTTTCAAATTTTCTGGCGCGGCGGAAAGCGTCTGGATTTTCGAGCAACTCGGCGCAGAGCCTTGGGGCCGGCTCGGCAGCGGCGTGGCCGAATTGGTGTGCGCCGTGCTTTTGTTCCTTCCCCGCTTGGCTTGGCTGGGTGCCTTGGGCGGGCTGGGCGTTATGAGCGGAGCCATTGTTTCGCACCTTTTCATCTTGGGCATCGAGGTGCAGGGCGATGGCGGGCTGTTGTTTTTCCTCGCGGTGGTGGTTTTTGTTTGCTGCGCCGTTACGCTTTGGCTGCGGCGGGAGGATGTGCGGGTGTTTCTTTCGAGGGTGCGGGGTTGACCGAAGTTTTGCCCAAATCAAACATTTCACAAGAATGCTCCCGCACCGCTTGAGGGGCTGGTTTATTTTTGAGCCAAAATTCTTGTTTCCATGAACACTCGCACTTGCAAAATCGCTTTTCTGATGGGGCTTTATGTTGCGCTCCATTTTTTCGAGGCTTGTCGCAACAGCGACGGGTCGAATTGCGCTTGCCCGGATTCGCTGCCGTTTTTTGATTACGCAGCCTTGAAAATCACCACCAAAGAAAATCCAGTAGTTGATTATTTCAGCATGGAAGTTCAAGCCGATTCGGTTTCATACCTGACCACGGTGAGGGAACGCTCAGGGTTTGGGCTCATCAATTCGGCTTGGGCTTGCAGCTGCCTCTGGGACGGTCACGACGGACCAAAATACCGGGTGGAAAAATTCAACATCTATGCCGACCGGGCTTTTAACGACACGTTACTGGCGGGGGCTTCGCTCAATCCGATTTTTTTTGCGAACGGCGGCGATGTGCTTATCCTGCTTGCCCCCGATGAGCCATTCGATTACTTTTGGGCATTTGGCGACGGCGCGGAAGCCATTCGACCCTTGAAGCTGAGCACATTTGAAAAACCTGCCGAGTTGGGAGTCCCCTTTCGTTTCCTCGTGGAAATGATAAAGACCAATGGCGACACGCTTCGCGCCCAAACGGGCGAGATTGTTTTCCAGTAGAATCTTAGCCACTACTTGAACCACGACGCATAAAAAACGTAGTTGTTCGCAATGCGCTCAATCTGGCCTTTGAAAAGTTCGGGCGTGAGTTCTTTCACGCGCTTGGCCGGAACGCCCGCATACACGCCGCCTGCGTGGCACACCGTTTTTTCCAAAACAACGGCGCCTGCGGCAATCAGGCAATTTTCTTCCACCACACATTCGTCCATCAAAATGGCTCCCATGCCCACCAGCACATGGTCGTGCAAGGTGCAGCCGTGTACCAAGGCGCGGTGGCCGATGCTGACGCAGTTGCCGATGGTGGTGCCGCACTTTTGGTAGGTGCCGTGCAGGATGGCTCCGTCTTGGATGTTGACTTTGTGGCCGATGCGGATAAAATTCACGTCGCCGCGCACCACGGCCTGAAACCACACGGAGCATTCGTCGCCCATCGTCACGTCGCCGATGATGGTGGCATTTTCGGCGAGGAAGCAGTTTGCGCCAAACTGGGGGCTGAATTCGCGGCAAGGAAGAATGAGTGCCATGTATGTGATTGCTGATTATTGATTGATGGTTGCTGATTTCACAAAGGCTTGGCAACCTGCTTGCTGTGAAAAAAGATAACCACGTTTGTTTTGGAGCAAGTACTTATTTGTGAGCGATGAGGTGAAACAAGTAGGGTGCCGATTGCAGGCATCTTGAAAATTGTACAAACTTACAGCCGGTCCTTAAAATTCTTCAAACTCAGCCCCAGAAAGAACAGCGCCATTGCTCCCAGAACCAGCGTGTGTTTCCACAGCACTTCCAGCCCCACGCCTTTTATCATAATGCCTTTGATGATGGGGTTGAACCATGTGGCGGGTATCGCACTGCCAATCCACTGCAACACTTGCGGCATGCTCTCGCGGGGAAAAATGAACCCCGAAAGCAGCATGGTGGGCATCATCAGCCCAAGAGCCGACATGAACATGGCGGTCATCTGGTCTTTTGCCCGTGTGCTTATGAATATGCCCAGCGAAAGTGCCACGAACATATACAGCACGCACTCGGCAGCGAGCAATATGACCGAGCCGTGCATCGGCATCCCGAACACAAATATGCCCAGCAGCACCACTACCAGTGCATTCAGCAGCGTCAGAACGAGGTAGGGCGCAGTTTTTCCCAGTATGATTTGGATGGGCTGCAGGGGCGACACGAGCAAAACTTCCATGGTGCCCAATTCTTTTTCGCGGGCGATGGTGATGCTGGTCATCATGGCCGAAACGAGCATCAGGATGAGGGTCATCACCCCCGGCACGAAATTGAAAACGCCTTTTTGCTCGGGGTTGTAGCGCATCCGCGTTTGTGTAACGATGAACGATGAACTATGAACGATGCCGCTGGCGAGCAACTTTTCTTGCTGATAGTCGGCGATGATGGCGCTGGCGTAGTTGACCAAAGTAGCGGCGGTGTTGGGGTCGCTGGCATCGCCGATGAGTTGGAGGGTGGCTGGCTGTTGGCTTGCTTGCCCCGACTCGGCGGGGTTGGCAGTTTGCAGTTGTGCAGCAAAATCGGAGGGGAACACGAGGGCCATTTTGATTTTGCCGGTGCGGAAGGCTGCGTCAATTTCGGCGGGCGAGCCGAGGGTTTTTTCTATGCGGAAGTAGCCGCTCGACACGAGTTTGTTTGTCAGCGCGATGCTCTCCGCATCTTTCGAAGGGTCGAGCACGGCGATGGCGGCGTTCTTGATTTCGTTGGTAAGCACGAAGCCAAAAAGCAGCACCTGCATGATGGGCATCCCAAACAAGATGAGCAGCGTGCGCCGGTCGCGCAGGATGTGGCGGAATTCTTTTTGGACAAATGCTCGAAAGCGGCTCGGCTTTGAGTCTTTTTTCAGAGAAATCATGGGACGAGTTATTAGACTTGTTGCGGTGGAAGGCTGCAATGTGGTGCTTGTCTTTTTTAGGGAGCAGGGCATGGGTGTGGCAGCGATTTACCAACCGAACGGCACACATCACTACATCCGCCTCACCAAACTTGCGGGAGACGACCTCCCCTTGGGCAATGGGCCTTTTGTGCCAAACGATGGGAGCGTGAATTGACGCGGATGGTTCGGCCATTCAGTACAAACACCCAAACACCCACAGCGGCAACGATTTTCCAACTGGAAATTCAAGGCCGTCGCGGACGACAAAACTTTCGGGCAGGTCGGCAATCTGTTGATGGGTTTTGTTTGCGCCGCCGATTTCGAACACCCAGCGCTCATCCACCTTGAAATCACCTTTTGGTGGCGAGGCCAAGCGGTGGGCAACCCCGACCTGCGATGCAAAAAACGTTTCGCGCAAAGTGCCCGGGTTGTTTGCATCTCCTGCCAATGCAAAGGCAAGGTTGGGATTGTTCAAGTAGATTTTTTCAGGTTTTTGCAACAACGAAATCCCCCGGCCTTCGGGCGAAACGAGCCGTATCAAACGCGCCTGTTCGAGGTAAAGCAGGTAGTTCAGGACTGAATTGCGGTGGATGTCCGCTTTTTGAGCCAGTTGGGTCAAGTTGGGCAATACGGCACATTGGCGGAAAGGATGTAGAGCAGTTGCAGCAATTTCCGGGCGTTGCGCGGGTCAAAGCCCTTCAATGCCGACATATCGTACTCGACAACCGTGCGCACCAATTGCTGCAAACGCTGGTGAAAACCCTCCCGGTCTTCCCGATAAAAGGGGTAGTAGCCCAGCGATAAATATTCCTTGAACCGCTCCAAAGGCCGAAAATCAGCGGGAAATGCGCTCGCCAGATCGCCGGAGCGGTCGGTCAGCTGTTCCAACAAGAACACTGGAACGCTGGCCACGCCCTCCATTTCCAAAAATTCGCGGAACGACAACCCGTGCAATTCGTACATCAGTACCCGGCGGCTCAAATCGCCCTCTTCCTTTGCCAGGTCCACGATGGACGAGCCGGTGAAAACGATGTTCAGTTCTGGGTAAAAGTCATGGAGGTTTTTGACCTCCATTGCCCAGCCGGGGTACTTGTGTACTTCGTCGAGGAAAACGGTTTTTCCGCCCTCGCGATAAAACTGTTCCACCGTTTTGGAAAAGCGGTTTTGGGTAAAAAACAGGTCGTCCAACGAAAAATAGGCCGCCTGGGTCGGCAGGGTCTGCAACGATTTCAGCCGTTGGAGCAACAGGGTGGTTTTGCCCGTACCCCTTGCGCCTTTGATGCCGATGAGCCGATTGTCCCAACGCACTTGAGCAAACAAGTACCGGTGGAAATTTTCCGAAGTACGCTGCACCAAAGCGGCCGATTTTGCTAGAAGGTTTTCCATGTTGCACAAATGAATGTGCAAACCTAAATGTTTTTTGCATATCCGGATGTGCAAAAATGCATTGGACGACCTCCCTCTCGGCAATGGGCCTTTTGTGCCAAACGATGGAAGCGTGAATTGATGGGCCGCGCTTTTTCAAAGAAAAATTGACCTCGTAGAGGTCCAAACTTTGAAAAACCTATTGCCTGACCCAACGGGAATAATCGGTAGTGTAAAATTCAATGACACTATTTTCCCTTTTCCAATTGAATTTTCTGGTCAGTCTTACATACCGGGTTCCATTGAAGGAGCCAATGGCTGTGTAAGTTCCTGTATTGTTACTCAAAAACAAATAAGTCTCCTCCCAAAAAAATCTTTTATCAGGTCCTGTATGATTGGATATCCAAGTTCCAACAGGGGATTGAGCACTCGAAAAATCATTGCCGATTGCCAAATAGCCAGTTGAGCCGGAATGGGAAGTGCGGAGGCAGTGAATCGCATAGCACATGGCAAACACTCTTTTCAAGGGTTGAGCGCGGCTTTTACGGCTTTGTCAAAATCGCTTTCAAAAAATTTGTCCTGCACAGGGCGGTATTTTTCAAATTCGCTTTCGGCAAATGCCTTGGCAATGGCTTGCGTTACTTTGCCTGCATTGCTCAGGATTTCTTTTTCATTGAACTGCAAAAACGCATTCAACTTGCCTGCCCAGTCGCTCATCGTCATCGGGATGTTGTTTTCTGCCTGCGATTCGGCATAGTCCAGGTACATGGTTACAAAACGGTCAAGGCTTTTGAGCTCCTTCTCGGCGAGGTAGTTTTTTGCAATGGAAACATCGGTCTTGACAATTTTCCCCGACGGCGCATTTTTCCAAGTGGTCAGACCCATGTTTTGCTTATTGCCATCGGCACGGCTCATGATCAGTTCTGCTGCGGTGTGCCCGTGAATGGCGAAATGCAGTTTGTTTTGCACGGAAGCAAAAAAGGTTTGGGTTATGGCATTGTCTGGATTGTAATCCATCGCCGTAGCGTAGATGTCGGTGATTTTTTGGTAAAACCTGCGCTCGCTTGCCCGTATCTCCCGGATGTCGGCCAGCAGCGCGTCAAAATATTCCTTGTTTAAAAATGCGCCATTTTTCAACCGTTCTTTATCCAGCACATATCCACGGACAGCAAAATCCCTTAAAACGGAAGTAGCCCACTGCCTGAATTGTGTGGCTCTTTGCGAATTGACACGATAGCCAATTGAGATGATTGCATCGAGGTTGTAAAATGCTGTGTAGTATTGTTTGCCGTCAGCGGCAGTTGTAAAGAAATTCTTTACAACTGTGCTTTCTTGAAGTTCACCTTCCTCAAATATTTTTTTGAGATGTTGCCCTACATTCTGTTTGCTGCTCTCAAAAAGCGCGGCAATCATCTTTTGCGTCAGCCAAACGGTTTCATCCTGCACCATCACTTCAATGGTGTTTTCATTTGCCTGAGCGTTGAAAATCAAAAACTCGGCGGTGCTGTTGCGGATTTGTAGTTTTTTATCAGCCATTGCAATGTTGTCTGAGTTACGTTGCCCATTTGGGGCTTTCAGTTTTCGGGTGTAGCCCAAGAGCCGCAAAGATATATCGTATTGATTTTTGAAAGTTGTCGTGAGCAAAGACGCGAGGCAACAGGAAATGAACCCCAGCCCTGCTGATAGCTAACCCAAAAATTGACAGAGGAGTTTTCATTTCTCGTCTTGGCACAAAGTTTTTACAAGATTGTTTTTCACTAACAACATCTAATTATGAAACGCACAATTGGCATCATGTTAATCATCGCAGGAGTTGCATTAGCCGTCATGGCGCTCACCCGTCATGAGGATGATAAGACTATCATCGATCTTGGAGAAGTAGAAATAAAGCAACAAGGCAAGTCTCCTTCCCAAAATACGACCTTGTATTACGTCCTCGCGGCTGTATGCGTAATTGGTGGTGGGGCGCTCGTGGCAGGGAAAAAGGTGTAGGCCAGAATTTTGCCCGCATATAGCGGACGACTGTCAGATGGGCAGTGACATCGTTTATGCCTGAGCGCCCTTCCTTGTTATGTCCATAGGAAAACGTGGCATGACAATGGCAACCCATACTACCGCTCCCCCAAAATTCCGACCTTTGCCCCCATGGCAAACACTCTTTTCAA
This sequence comes from Saprospiraceae bacterium, assembly GCA_046155725.1. Classification (GTDB taxonomy): domain Bacteria; phylum Bacteroidota; class Bacteroidia; order Chitinophagales; family Saprospiraceae; genus M3007. The sequence goes on along the minus strand of JBJXFT010000076.1, from coordinate 1,962 downwards.
GAAAACTCCCCTCCTCGCCGCACTCGCCAGCGCACTGATTTTCCTCGCCGCGCACGACAGTCGCCGTTTCGCCAACCTTTCCCAATCCGCTGACTTACAAGAAGAAAAATGGGTGGACTCGGTATTCGCCGCCCTCTCGGAGGAAGAGCGGCTGGGCCAATTGTTCATGCTCCGCGCCCACTCGGACATGGATTCGACCTACCATAAAATGGTGGAGGATTTGATCCTGAAATACAAGCCAGGTGGGCTGTGTGTTTTCAACCCCAGCTATCTCGGCACGCCCGAAAAACACGCCGAACTCAGCAACCGCTACCAAGCCGCCAGCCCTCGCGTGCCGCTCTTGATCGCCATGGATTTTGAGAACGGCGTGGGGATGCGCTACAAGGGCAATGCCATTTCATTCCCCCGCGCCATGATGCTCGGAGCCATCCAAGACAACCGCTTGCTCTACGAAATGGGCCGCGAGGTGGCGCGCGAATGCCGCCGCATGGGCGTACACGTCAACTTCGCCCCTGTGGCCGACGTGAACAACAATGCCCAAAACCCCGTCATCGGCGAGCGCAGTTACGGCGAAGACCGCCACAACGTGGCCGCCAAAGCCTACCAGTACATGGCCGGGCTGCAAGACGGCGGGGTGCTTGCGTGTGCCAAACACTTCCCGGGCCATGGCGACACAGACCAAGATTCGCACGACACGCTTCCCGCCATCCCTTATCGCCGCGAAAGATTGGACAGCCTCGAACTTTTCCCCTTTAAGATGCTGACGGAAAATGGTGTTGGCTCCGTCATGACGGCGCATCTGTGGGTGCCTTCTTTGGACAAGCGGGTGAATTGGCCGACTTCTCTGAGCGAAAGCGCGATCCAAAACACTTTGCGCAAAGACTTGAATTTTGAAGGGCTGGTATTTACGGATGCCATGGAAATGAAAGGCGTGCCCTTGGTATTCGCGCCGGGAGAAGCCGACGTATTGGCGCTCCAAGCTGGCAATGACGTGGTGCTTCTTCCGCGCAATATGGACGAAGCGATGGGGGCTGTAAAATCCGCCTTACAAAAAGGTACGCTCGACCGTGCGAAACTTTGGCAGAGCGTGAAGCGCATCCTCCGCGCCAAATACCGCCTTGGCCTCAACGCCCCGCAGCGCGTGGAACTCGCCAACCTCAGCCGCGACCTCAACACGCCCGAAGCCCTCGCGCTCAAGCACCGCATTGTCAGCAACGCCTTGGCCTTGGTGCGCGACGAGAAGAACCTCATCGGATTTCCGAACCTCGAAAATTTGAAATTCGCCACGCTCGCCATCGGCGACACAAACCGCACCGTGTTCCAAACCTACTGCGGCAACTACGCTCCGATGGCGCATTTCAACACGCCGAAAGAAGTGGGCGACTCCTTGGAAACCAAACTTTTGGACACGCTGCGCAAGTTCGACATTGTGCTGGTGGGGCTGTACGGCATTCGCACTACGCCCAAGCCCGCCAAGTCGGTGAACCCTGTGCCTGGGGTGGACACGATTTATGGCCTGACGCACAGCGAACTTGATTTCCTGCGCAAATTGAATCAGCAGCACACCATCGCGCTCACGGTGTTTGGCAACCCCTACACCTACGGCTGGATGGATGCGCCGCCGCTCCTGCTGCAAGCATTCACCGAGGACCCGATGGCGCAGCAACTCGCCGCGCAAAGTCTTTTTGGGGCAAACGACCTGAACGGCATTATGCCCGTGACGGCTGCACCTTGGGCGTGTTTTGGACAGGGGATGAAAAAAATATTTCCCCAAAAAAGGCTGGGGTACGCGCTGCCCGAATCGGTGGGCATGAGCACCGATTCGCTTGCGCTCATGGACGGCATCGTGTCGGAAATGGTGGGCACGGGGGCTGCGCCGGGCTGCCAAATCCTCGTGGCGAAGGACAACAAAATCGTGTGGCAAAAATCCTACGGCCACTTCACTTACGAACAGGCACAGGC
>JBJXFT010000075.1:0-3173 GCA_046155725.1 Saprospiraceae bacterium | reverse complement strand
AGAGACTGCGGAAGAAGTGGTGAACGATTCGTTTTTCAAGGTTTTCACTAAAATCCACCTTTATGTAGGGAATCAACCTTTTCGCCCTTGGTTGCGCAGGGTGGTGGTGAACACGGCCATTGACCGCCTGCGGGCAAACATGAGCATACCACCGGGTACTGAACTTCAGTCGTGGCACGACCCAGGCTCGCTCACGGGCATCGAGGAAGACTTGACGCGCGAACAGATATGGGCCATGCTCGACCAATTGCCTCCGGCTTACCGGACAGTGTTCAACTTGGCTGTGGTGGATGGTTTTTCGCACGAGGAAATCGGTGCCGCATTGGGCATCAGCGTGGGCGCATCCAAGTCCAACCTATCGCGGGCGCGGCAGCACTTGAAAAACATTCTGCAAAAGGAATTTGAATTTTTTTGACCCAGGTTCACGAGACCTTCAAGGTTAGGTGAACGTACGCTTTCAAGTTTCATAAACATACACTGACATGAGCGACATAGACGATTTTTTTGCCAAAAGGCTTGATGAAGAAGCCCCTTTCCCCAACCGAGGGAAGGGCTGGAAACAGATGTCGGGGCGGCTGGACGCTTTCGATGTGGGCATGGGGCAGGGCAAAGGCGCGGGGCTGCGCCTCTGGCAAGCACTGGCGGTGGTGGCAGTGGTGGGAGCAGGGCTTTTGCTTTGGAAAGTTGCCACGGCACAGCGCGCAAACTCGGCGCTGCGACAAGAGGTGGCTGGGCTGCAAAACGAGCGGGCCAAGCTAAACAGGCAATTGGCCGAAGCAGAAAAGCGCGCTGTTGCGCCCATGCCTGATGCTCTCCAAGGGGCAACGCCAAACATTGGGAAAACCGAAACGGACGCTTCGCCAAAGTTGAACCTGACAGAAGAGACAATCCGCGCCGGCCAATTGCCCCTTGAAAAAAAGGCTGCCGCGCCCAGCCATTTGGCAAATGCTGCTTTGGAAAAATTGCCTGAACCGAAATTGAAAAATTTGACAGAAAAAGATTCAGGCTCAATGGTTTTGGCAGAAAAAGAAACCTTTCGCGAAAGCGAAACAAAAAACCTCGAAGCAAAAACACCGCTGCCAGCCGACCCGCTCTCTCCTTCAAATGAGGCGGACATAGCCTCCGATGGCATTCCCCTTCTGCCCACAGACATTGCCACAAAAACCGCTTTGCTTTTGGATTCCCTGAAAACGGCCTTGCTGAAAATGGACTCTCTTCTGGCCGTGGCCGAAGCGCCCAAAGATAGCATGGCGGCCGTACGGTCTTTGCCCGATGCGCTTCCGGTCATCGAGCCGGTGCGCGTGCCAACGCAAGAGCGGTTCCGTGCAGGTGCGCATGCCGTGTTCGGTTTTGTGCAGCCGAAGCAAGCGGGCATTTCTGTTTTGCGGGGGCAAGGAATTGCTGCGGAACTGCGCACTTTGCCTGCACTCTGGCTTACTGCTTCTGCCGACTTGCTGAATTTTGAGGTGGGCACCAAGGGCTTTGAACCCAAATTCCACCCCTACCGTGATTCACTGCCAGAGCCACCCAATAGTGGCGGCGGCGGCGGTGGTGGCCATCACCACCATCGTTTGGTAGCGGTCAAAAGCGACCAACAGCAGTTGCGCCTTGGCCTGGGGCTTCGGTATGTGCTGCCGCTTCGGTTTTGGGCGCAGCCTTCGGTGCGGGTGGCACACGAATGGGTGCGCACCGCTTCGGCTTCGGTCATTTTCAAGTACGAAGAAGACCATGGCCCCGGCCCAGGGCCTGGACCGGGGCCAAATCCCGACGAGGCGTTTGTGGTGCAAAAAACTGGAGATCAATGGCTCAGCAACCAATGGCGGTTCGGCATCGGGCTGGAAAAAGAAATGCCGCACTGGACTTTTGGCATCTCGGCAGATTATTCCAAAAATTTCTCAAAAGCCACGCCGGCGTTCGATGCGCTGTATCTGCGGGCGGGGCTGCAATATAAATTTTGACCGTTGCGCAACCCCACCGCCGCTGCTGCCGTGTAGGATGGGGCAAGGCAATTTCGCCTTTGCACAAACCATCGTACCGTTTAGTTTTATATGAAAAATTTGCTCTTCCCCCTCGCCGTGGGGCTTATGGTCATCCTTTACTCCTGCCAAAAAGATGCCCTCACCTTTGCCGATAGCAGCACCGGCCTGATTGCTTCTGAGCGCGGCGGCGGCGGCCACCACCACCACCACCACGATTCGCTGCACGTGCACGACTCGCTCCATGTGCACGATTCATTGCACAATCACCACCATCACAACCACGACAGCCTGCACGTGCACGATTCGCTGCACGTCCATGATTCATTGCACAATCACCACCATCACAACCATGACAGCCTGCACGTGCACGATTCGCTGCACGTCCACGACACCATCGGTCACGGTGGCGGCCACGGCGGTCACGGCGGTGGTCACGGTGGTGGTCACGGTGGTGGTCACGGCGGCGGCGGTCATCATGGCCATGGTGGGTAAGTTTGGTTTTTTTAAACAGAAGGCCTTCATCATTCAAAACCCCCTCAATCGAAAGGTTGAGGGGGTTTTTCAAGTTTCAAACGGGAAGTTTCCGACATCGCTTTTCTTTGTGCCAGCCCTCTCATATTCTCACATTCTCACTTTCTCACCCCTCTCACACCATGCAACTCATCAACGACAAATACCAGTTCCCCGGCGGCATTGACCCGCTCGAACTTTGCAAACAGTACGGCACACCGCTCTATGTCTATGACGCGGCCATCATCGAACGCCAATATCGGCGCATCACGTCGGCGTACACTTACCCGAAATTCCGCGTCCACTATGCCTGCAAGGCATTGAACAACCTGACGGTGCTGCGGCTGTTGCGGCAAATGGGCTCGGCCCTGGACTGTGTTTCAGTCGGAGAAGTCCGGCTGGGAATGATGGCGGGCTATCTACCCCAAGACATTCTTTTCACCCCCAATTTTGCGAGCATTGATGAATACGAAGAGGCCGTGCGCCTCGGCGTGAAAATCAACATTGATGCCATTCCGATGCTCGAACATTGGGGGCTTCAGCACCCTGATGTGCCATTTTGCATCCGAATCAACCCGCACCTGATGGCGGGCGGGAATGAAAAAATCAGCGTCGGCCACATAGATTCCAAGTTTGGCATCAGCATCCACCAGTTGCCGCACGTGATGCGGATTGTGGAAAATC
>JBJXFT010000415.1:0-4459 GCA_046155725.1 Saprospiraceae bacterium | reverse complement strand
GTGGCGGGAGAAGACGGAGTAAACTTCCAAACAAATAACTTTAACCTTGCCCCTTCAAAAAGCAGAGTCAAGTCATGCTGCCCGACGACAAACTATTCCACGATGTCAAAACGCTGGTGCTCAGGGCCCGGCAAAACGCCTATAGGGCAGTGGATGCCGAGCGCGTGTTGCTCAACTGGCAGGTCGGGCAGCGCATCCGCACCGATATCTTGCAAAACCAACGGGCGGAGTTTGGCAAACAGGTCATTAAAAACCTGAGCAACAAACTGACGCTGGAGTTTGGTGGCGGGTACAACCAAATCAATCTGTGGCTTTTCGTTCGTTTTGTGACCATTTTCCCGGACTTTGAAATAGTTTACGCACTGCGTAAACTATTCAGTTGGACTCATTTTCGCATTTTCCTCCGTCTCGACGACGACCTGCAACGCCGTTTCTACATGGAGGTGTGCCGCATCGAAGGCTGGGGAACCCGCCATGCGGCTATACTGCGCCTGCCTCCACAACAGCGTGGGCAACGGGTATTTTGAAAAAAAACTGGCAGACTTGAAGAAGGTGTGGCGGGAGAAGACGGAGTGAGGGCAATCTTCTGCAAAGCAGAACTCCCGCTCAATTCAAGTATTTTGCGGGCAAAAACATCCCTATTTCATGGAACTCACCAATCCAAACTATCGCGACTGGCTGGCCGATTGGAAAACCAAAATCCAATCCGCCCAAATCAAGGCTGCCCTGCACGTCAACGCAGAACTGCTTAGCCTGTACTGGGAGTTTGGGCGCGACATCGTTGCCCAACAGCAAACAGCAGTCTGGGGCGAAGGCTTGATTCCCCGGTTGGCGAAGGATTTGAAGTCGGCTTTCCCGCACCTGACGGGGTTCTCGACGCGCAATTTGTTCTACATCCGCAAGTGGTTTTTGTTTTATCGGGAGGAATTGCAAAGTATCCCACAAATTGCGGGACAATCGAATATGGCAATTGTGCCGCAACTTGTGGCACAAATTCAGACCCAACCACGCCCCTTTGAAAATGACCTTGCTGCGCTGTTTTTCATGATTCCATGGGGGCATCATCGCCACATCTTGGACAAGTGCTCAGACCTGCCAGAAGCTGCTTTCTACCTTAAAAAAACGCTGCAAAACAATTGGAGCCGGGATGCGCTTCGGCATCAGATGAAGCAAAATCTGTACGAGCGGCAGGGCAAGGCAATCACCAACTTTGAATGGACACTGCCAAAGCCCCAAAGCGATTTGGCGCACGACACGCTCAAAAACCCTTACAATTTCGATTTTTTGAACATCGGCGAGGAAGCGCAAGAGCGAGAAGTGGAAGCGCCATGATGCTTCATGTGGAAAAAGTGCTGCTCGAATTGGGGCAGGGGTTTGCTTTGGTGGGTCGGCAACACAAAATCACCATTGAAGGGGAGGACTATTTCGTGGACTTGCTTTTTTACCACACCCGGCTGCATTGCTATGTCGTGGTGGACTTGAAGGGTGGCAGATTCACCCCCGAACACGCAGGGAAACTCAATTTTTACTGTTCCGCCGTGGACGACCTGCTCCGAACAGATATTGACCAACCGACCATTGGCTTGATTTTGTGCCGGGAAGCGGGAAAGCGAACCGTCGTAGAATATGCCCTGCGGGACATCCATAAACCGCTTGGCGTGACAGAGTACATCCTCACACAGTCGCTTCCAGAAAATCTCAGAATCGCTCTGCCGACTACGGAAGAACTGGAAAACGAACTGGACAGTCAATTGGAGTTCTAAATCACCTGTTGAATACAGTCGGAAATCGCCGCCTTCGCCGAGCGCTACGCTAACAAAATCGCCCAAACCGGCTTCCCTAAAAAAGAAGACTACGAGCGGCCACTGCGGCTCTACCGAGCCTGCCTCGCCAGCGGGGTGGACAATGCCTATTTTGAAAAGAAACTGGCAGACTTAGAGAAGGTGTGGCGGTAGAAGCATTGATACTAATTGATTGCTGATTATTGATTGATGGTTGCTGATTTCACAAAGGCTTGGCAACCTGCTTGCTGTGAAAAAAGATAACCACGTTTATTTTGGAGCAAGTACTTATTCCAAAGCAAACAGGAACGCCCCGCACTACGGCCTTGGCCACAGCGCGGGGCGTTCCCGTTCAAATCAAACCTTCAAACCTCAAACCTTCAAACCTCAAACCAGAAACCTCCACCCTACCCCTTCACATCCCCATAAATCACCTGCATCTTCATGTTGTAGAACATGAACGACAGCACGTCGGAGGCCTCCTCTATTAGTTTGGAAGTGGGCTTGCCCGCACCGTGGCCCGCGCTCGTTTCGATTCGGATAAGCGTCGGGTTGGTGCCTTGCTGGTTTTCCTGCAAAGCAGCGCCAAACTTGAAAGAGTGGGCCGGCACCACGCGGTCGTCGTGGTCGGCGGTGGTAATCATGGTGGCCGGGTAGGCCGTTTTCTTCAAGTTGTGGAGCGGCGAGTATTTGATCAGGCAGGGATAATCATCGGCATTGTCCGAGCGGCCATAGTCGGTAGCCCAAGCGTAGCCGATGGTGAACTCGTGGTAGCGGAGCATATCGAGCACGCCCACCGCCGGGAAGCACACGCCAAAAAGGTCGGGGCGTTGGGTCATGCACGCGCCCACGAGCAAGCCGCCATTGGAGCCGCCCTGAATGGCGAGGCGCGGGGGCGAGGTGTATTTTTTATCAATCAGATACTCCGCCGCGCCAATAAAATCATCGAACACGTTTTGCTTCTGACATTTGGTGCCGGCCTTGTGCCATTTCTCGCCAAACTCGCCGCCGCCCCGGATGTTCGCCACCGCGTAGATGCCGTTGTTTTCCAGCAATGCCGCCCGCGAAGGGCTGAACGTGGGGGTGATGCTGATGTTGAAACCGCCATAGCCATAGAGCAGCGTGGGGTTTTGCCCATCGTAGGCAATGTTCTTTTTGCGGGTGATGAACATGGGCACCTTCGTGCCGTCTTTGCTTGCGTACCACACCTGTTCGGTGGTGAAAAGGTCGGGATTGAAATCCAATTTGGGTGCTTTGAAAACCGTGGCCTTCAGCGTGTTCATGTCCAAACTGTAAATCGTGTTGGGCCGCAGGAACGACGTGAACGCGAAGAATGCCTGCGACTCCGAAGGCTTGCCGCTCACGCCGCCCACCGTGCCGATTTCGGGGAGTTTTATTTCTTGAATGGGCTTGCCCGCAAGGTCGAACACGCGCAGGCTGCTGGACGCATGGTGGAGGTAAGAGCAAATGATTTTGCCGCCGCAAATGACGGCGTTTTGCAGCACGTCGGCAGGGTCTTCGGCGATGAGCGTTTCCCAAGCGGCTTCTGCTGGCGAGGCGGGGCTGATGAGGATGAGCCGCTGGTTGGGAGCGTTGTGGTTGGTGAGGACGAGCAGTTTGTCGCCGATATTGTCCACCACCGCGAAGTCCTTTTCGTAGGTGCTGACGATGGGCACAAAAATGGGTTTCATGTTCAAATCTTGAACATACAAGGCGTTGCCGCTCGTGCTTTCCCAGCCAGAAACGTAGAGGAACCGCTCGTCGTCGGTAGTGCCCGCGCCGAAAGAGCGGTCAGGATGCTCCTTGTCGGCGTACACCAGTCTGTCGGCGGATTGGTCGGTACCAAGATAGTGGAAATAAACCGCGCCGAATTTGTTGGCGGCCTTCAGTTCGTCGCCCTTTTTCGGCTCAGGAAAGCGGGTGTAATAGAATCCCTTGCCTTGCCACGCGATGCCGCTGAACTTGACCCACTTAATCTCGTCGGTCAGCATCTGGCCGCTCAGGAGGTCTTTGACCACAATGGTGCGCCAATCAGAGCCGCCCACCGAAGTGGAATAAGCGAGGTAGCGGCCATCTTTTGAAAAGTCCAATTCGCCGAGCGAAGTAGTGCCGTCCGTGCTGAATTTGTTTGGGTCGAGCACCATTTCTGCTTGGCTTTGGAGGTTGTCCTGTACATACAGCACGCTCTGGTTTTGGAGGCCGTCGTTTTTGAAAAAGTAATATTTGCCGCCCTCTTTGAAAGGCGTGCCGTATTTCTCGTAGTCAAAAATCTGCTCCAGCCGGGCCTTTACTTTGTCGCGGAAAGGGATTTGGCTGAGGTATCCGTTGGTGACGATGTTTTGGCGGGTCACCCATTCTTTCGTTTCGGCGCTTTGGTCGTCTTCGAGCCATCGGTAGGGGTCAGCGATTTTTGTGCCGTGGTAATTGTTGGACACGGCCGTGTCTTTTCGTGTGCCGGGGTAGGTCACAGGGATCTGTTTGAAGTCCATGGTTTGGGTAGCCTGGTTTTTGGGTCCTGTTTCACAAGCGAGCAGGAAGGTGATGAAGGCAAGGATAGATGCCTTGAGAAGTAATTTCATAAACAAAGGTAGTTGAAAAAATGCGGGGGCGAAAAACCGCAAAGCCCGCTTACTTTTGCCTGAAAATAGACAAAAATGCTTTCTCGTATCCGAATAGGC
>JBJXFT010000074.1:0-14134 GCA_046155725.1 Saprospiraceae bacterium | reverse complement strand
TTCCCGAACCGCGCCCGGAAACTCCGGGCAAAAGACCGGGCATCGTCGTAGCCTACTTTCGAGGCAGGCTGCGCCATTGCTTATTTTCAAATGATTGGAGTAAAGCCCGAGTACCGGACAAATTTATAGGCAGATTGCCCCTTATTTATTACAAAATAGATTTAATTTTGCCCCGTAAACATTACAAAACAATTATGAATTTTGAAAGGAAGGCCTACCGTCGCCTATTGGAATGGAAAAACAACCCGAATCGCAAACCGCTGATCATTCGAGGTGCCCGGCAGGTGGGGAAGTCAACCTTGGTCAACCAGTTTTCGAATGAGTTTAGCCATTTCATATCGCTGAACATGGAAAAAAAGACCCATCATCGTTTTTTTGAAGGCTTGCAAGATGTGCGACAAATTACAGAAGCCGTATTTCTCAGTACCAATACACCCAAAGACGATGGGCCTGTGCTGTTGTTTATTGACGAAATCCAGGATTCTCCCCGTGCGATTCAGATGTTGCGGTATTTCTACGAGGAGCGACCGGATATATTTGTGGTGGCTGCTGGTTCGCTACTGGAATTTGCGCTGCGCGAAGTACCCTCTTTCCCGGTAGGGAGGGTGGAGCAAATGGTGTTGCATCCTTTCGACTTCGAGGAATTTTTGATGGCCATGGGGCATACAGCTGCGCTGGAAGCGCTGAACCACATACCCGTCGAACCGTATGCCCACGACACGCTTTTGGAACTGTTTCATACATACGCTGCCATCGGCGGAATGCCCGAGATCGTCCGGCAATACCTTACTGAACAGAGTATGGCAAATTTGCCGCACACTTACGAATCGCTCTGGCAAGGATACAAAGACGATGTAATCAAATACGCACGCAACCCGACGGAAAGAAAGGTGATGCAGCATGTGATCTACACCGCGCCACAAGAGAAAGACCGCGTGGCATTCGAAGGCTTTGGCTACTCCAATTACAAGTCCCGGGAGGTGGGCGAAGCACTACGTTCCTTGGATCAGGCGCGTGTCCTCCAGTTGATCTACCCTAGCAGCAGTACCCGTCCACCCTTAGAAACGGATTTTAAAAAAAGGCCGAGGCTCCAGTTTTTGGATACAGGCCTATTAAACCATGCCATGCAACTTCAAGCGGATATGATCGGCCTGGAGGATTTGAATGCTTTGTACAAAGGGAGGACAGTGCAACATTTAGTCACGCAGGAGCTCATGGCACAACACGATACCCCTTCTTACAAACCACATTTTTGGGTGCGCGAAAATGCCAACAGCCAAGCGGAGGTTGACCTGATGCACGTCCACAAACAATACGTCCTTCCCATAGAGGTCAAATCCGGAGAATCGGGCACATTGCGCTCCCTTCACCAGTATATGGAAGTGTGTAACCATCCCTACGCCATCCGATTGCTCGCCAACCGGTTCTCGGTCAGCCAGGTGCAAACGGCTACGGGAACATCATTCCTGTTGATGAACCTGCCGTATTATCTCGGGACGAAAATCCCGGATTATGCGGCGTATTTTACTTCTAATTATAGCCTGAAATGAGTCTGATAGGTTTTGCATGACCTTGGTTTTGAATTCATCACATCTCCGACGGCAGTTTCCCGAACCGCGCCCGGAAACTCCGGGCAAAAGACCGGGCATCGTCGTAGCCAACTTTTGAGGCCACTTGTGCGATGGAATTGTACCGGCGGTTTTCGAGCAGGCGGCGGGCTTCGTCGAGCCGCATTTCTTGTAAATACTGAATTGGAGAAAGCCCGGTGAGGCGTTTCAACTGCCGCAGCAGGGTAGATTCGCTCATGGCAAAATGGTAGGCCAGCGCGGACACGCTCAGGGTGTCGTCGACCATGCGCTGCCGGACGTAGGCTTCGTAGGTTTCGAGCCATTCCTTGTCGGGCTGCGACATGAGCGGCGCGGCGGCTCCCGGCTTGGTTTCCGCGAGGGCTTCTTGCTGCCGGGCGGCTTGGTTTTTCAGCAGGTTTTCGATGCGTGCCAGCAGCTCCTCCTCGTCGAAGGGCTTGAGCAGGTAGTCGTCCACGCCGATGCGGAGGGCTTTCAGTTTGTCCCGCGCATCTGCCCGCGCGGTGAGCATGATGACGGGGATGTGCCGGGTGGCGTCGCTGGATTTTAGTTTTTCGAGCAGTTGGTGGCCGTCCATGACGGGCATCATGAGGTCGGAGAGAATGAGACTGGGCAATGATGAATGATAAATGATAAATGATGAATTGGCCGCACCTTGCTTGGCATTCATCATTCCTAATTCATCATTCATCATTCCCCACGCTACTTGACCATTTTCGGCGGTGACGATGTGGTATTTTTCCGACAAAATCAGGCGGATGTAGGCTTGCAGGTCGGGGTTGTCCTCCACGACGAGGATGGTGGGCTTGGCGGCGTGGGGCGAAACACCCGTTTCGCCGACGGCTAATGTTGCTGCTGAAACGGGTGTTTCGCTGTATGCTTCGCCCTGCGGCTTTGGCGAAACTGGAGTATCTCCGTGCATCTGCGCCTGCGTGACCGGGAACGCGACCCGAAAAATCGAGCCTTTGCCAAGGGTACTTTCCACCTCGATTTTCCCGCCAAATAACTGAGCGTACTCGTAGCAGAGCGCGAGGCCGATGCCGGTGCCGCCCTCGGCGGGCTTGTCGGGCCGGGTGGTCTGGAAGTAACGGTCGAAGAGGTGGGGCAGGTCGTCGGGGTGGATGCCAGGGCCGGTGTCGGCGACGATTAGTTGGATTGTACCATCGTTCAGCGTCAGTTTGGCTTCCACGCGCTCGCCTGCTGGGGTGAACTTGAAGGCGTTGGAGAGCAGGTTGTTCAGAATTTGGCGGCATTTGGCCTGATCCAAGTTGGCCACTGCGTCGTTGCCTACGGCAATGTCGAACGAAAAATCAATTTGCCTGCTTTCGGCCAGCGACTCGAACTGGGCGAAGTAACTGCGGAAAAAGGACGCCACCTCGGTCGGCTTTTCGTCCAGTTCCATTTTGCCCATTTCCAACTTGCCGAGGTCGAGGATGTCAGTGACCAACTGTTCGAGTTGTTTGCCACTCTGGTGGGCCAATTGCAGCAGCTCGGTTTGCTTGTCGGTCAGTTGGTTTTCTTTCAGGAGGGTGCCGACAGGGCCGAGCATCAGCGTGAGCGGGGTGCGCAGTTCGTGCGATACGTTGGCAAAGAAGCGGGATTTGGCCGCGTCGAGGGATTTCAATTGTTCGGATTGTTGCTGGATGAGGGCATTCTGTTCAGACAGTTTTCGCTTTCCCTGCCGTTGCTTGCGGTAAGCGATGAAAACGCCTGCGGCCAAAAGCAAAATCAGGAAAGCAACGAGCAGGGAATAGCGGAGTTGGGTGTTTTTCAGGCTCAGTTCGAGGCCCTGATTTTTTTTCTCGGCCTCCAACTGTTCCTTTTCCTGCTGGAGGTAGTAGTTTTTCAAATTAAACCCGTGGCTTCTTTTCTCAAATTTTTCCTTGTGGAAATGCTGTTTTTTCGTGTATTCCAAAGCATCTGCATAGCGCCCCTCTTGCTCGGCAATGTAGGCTTTCCATTCAAAGGTGCCGACCAGCAGGTCGTCAATTTCATGCTTCTGCGCCGTTGTATGAGCCTGCTCCAGATAGGATTTTGCCAATTGCCTGTTGCCCCGATCCCATTCCAATTCGGTCAATGCCTCGAGGATTTTGACTTTAATCCAGTGGTCAGCTTGCTCCTCACAAAGTCGCAGCGCTTTCTGGTAATAAAATGCCGCCTCGTCTATGTTTCCCCTGATCTTGGCCAATGTCGCATGGCCCCTGGCGGCGGTTATCAATTTGGCCATCACCGCAGGTCGAATTGGATGAGACACAGGCATTGTTTCAAGAGCGGCAATGTGATTGGCTGCTTCTTCATAGCGCTTGGCATCCAATTTATAACCCAGTATTCGGGTATGCAGGTGGTAAATGGCCAAGGAATCGCCCTTTTCCATGGCTTCGGCCAAGAGCGCGTCCATGTCTGAAAGCGCTTCTTGTAGGTTCCGGTGTTTCGCGCTTCGCTCCAATTTGGTCATCTTCGCTTCTATGTTTACCATGTAGCCGCCCACTTGTTCCAACAGCGGAATCGCCTTGTCAATGTTCAGTGCTGCCAGCCGGTCAATCCCCAAGGCATCATAGTACCGGCTCAGGTTTATGTAAGCCCCTACCTCCGCCTTTTTGTCTTTTTGCTGCTGGGCCACTTCTAATATGGCTTCGCACACATAGAGCGCCGCCGGAATGTTGAAGCGGTGTTCCAGTTTGAACATGATGGCGCGGTAGTTCCGAAACAGGCAGTCCATGTCTCGACCGCAGTGGCTGCGCACCAATGGAAGGATGAACTGGAAGGAAGTGTCGGAGGCTTGCTGATCTAATTGGGCTTCGATGCGGGGCCACAGGGTTGCATCGGCATCCGTGGCAGAGCCGCTTTGGGCCTTCAGGCTGTGTACGTTTGAAAACACGAACAGCCCTATTGTGGCGAGCGCCACGATACTTTGACGAAAAAAAACTGTCACGGTCCGTTCAGATGCTGCTTTTGGATTAGTCAGAATGGCAGTATGGGAATTGCGGCAAGGTACAGTTTTGGGTTTGAAGCAGCGTTTTCATAGGCTGCTCAAGGGTGCCCATCTAAAAAACCCCGCCCTTCATCCCACTTCCCAAATTCCGCCATAACAACTTGCCCCTTCTCCTGTTAAATCGCTTCATCACTTCATAACTATGCTCTCCGTCTCAAAACTCACCAAGCAATACCGCACCGCTCATGGCACCGACCTCACCGTTCTCGACGACGTGAGTTTCCAACTCGAAGCAGGCGACACTTTCGCCATCGTTGGGCCATCCGGCTCCGGCAAAACCACTCTGCTCGGCCTGTGCGCTGGGCTTGACCGCGCCACGAGCGGCTCGGTTTCCCTGAACAACATTGCGCTCGAACCCCTTTCGGAAGACCAACGCGCCGAGGTGCGCAATCGCCACGTCGGCTTTGTTTTCCAAAACTTTCAGCTCATCCCCACCCTCACCGCGCTCGAAAACGTGATGGTGCCCCTCGAACTCCGGGGCGACAACTCCGCCGAAACTGTCGCCCGACAATGGCTCGCCAAAGTCGGCCTCTCTGACCGCCTCGACCACTATCCTGCGCAACTTTCGGGCGGCGAACAACAGCGGGTGTGCATCGCCCGCGCTTTTTCCAACAGCCCCAAAATCCTTTTCGCCGACGAGCCTACCGGCAACCTCGACGCGGAAAATGCGGCGGGCATCGTAGACCTTATTTTTGAACTCAACCGCACGGCAAACACTACGCTGGTGCTGGTGACGCACGACTTCGAACTCGCTCAAAGGACAGGTAGGATTTTGAAAATAAAAGGGGGAAGGGTGGAGTCGCTGAGTGGCAGGGGGTAGTAGCAGTGGGCAGTGGCAGTGGGCAGTAGCAGTAGGCAGTGGGCGGTAGCAGGCCTCTGGAAAATATGGCATACACCACCCAATCGCCCAAATACGCCAGCCCGCTCATAAACACAAACTGGAAGATGGGCCATTTCCAACTCCCCGTTTGGCGGCGCACCACGGCCAAAGTGCTGAAGCACTGCATCGCCAGCGCGTAAAAAACCAGCAGTGAAAGTGCCGGGGCCATTGTCGCCAAGACCGGCATCCTGAACATCTGACTGCTCATCCCGCTGCTCATCGTAGCGGCCATTTTGGGCGACAACACCAACTACTTTTTTGGTAAATACTTGGGCGGCAAGGTGTTCACCTGCGGCTACTGGGTCGTTACGCTCGCTGTCATGGGCGGCATCTTGAGCGCGTGGCGCTAACCGGTTTTGAAAACCAACCACAACGAGGTCGCCCTGAAAAGCAATTTTCAAGGCGGCCTTCCTGTGCGTAGTCGGCAAAATTGCCGCACTTTTGCCCGCATGAAAAACGAGGGCAATTTGACGTTGAATCGAACTTTCCGAAAGTTTAATCCCGACTTGGTCGGGATCGGAAAGTTCATCCTGATATTGCTTCTGCCTTTGCAAACTGCCTCCGCCCAAACCCTCGTAGACTCCCTCATCAATTTGCTGAAAACCGCGCCCGCCGACACACACCGGGTCGCGCTGCTGACCGAACTGGCCTGGAGAACCAACGAATCCGACACCGATGGGGCCGATTCCATAATCCAGGAAGCCATTGCGCTGGCCCAAAAATTGGACTTCAAACCAGGCGAAGCCACGGCCTGGAACGGCCTGGGCGTGGTAGAAGAAATTCGCGGTAATTACCGCAAGGCCATCGGGTATTACGAAACAGCGCTCGCGTTGCGGCAATCGCTCAGCGCTCTGCGCGGCACAGCGGGCACCCACACCAATCTTGGCAACGCCTACGAATCCCTCGGTGAACTCCCGGCGGCGATCAGCCATCACCGCGAAAGCCTGACGGCCTACGAGTCTTTGCGCGACACGCTGCGCATGGCACGGGCGCATTCCAACATTAGCGGCGTGTTGGCCTTGGGCGGAGCCTATCCAGAAGCATTTGCGGAACTGAACAAGGCGCGACTCTTGCTCGAAAACCAGGGCGACGTGGGTACTACCTTCAAAATTTACACCCAACTTGGCCACAACCGATTCGACCTCGACATGTTTGCGCAAGCCAAAGATTGGTACGGGAAATCGCTGCTGCTGCGCCAAAAATCAGGCGACTCGGTTGACATCGCCGACGGGCTGGTGGATTTGGGCAATGCCCTGGACGAGTTGGACGACACCGATTCGTCCAAACTGGCCGTCCAGTTTTTCCAGCAAGCCCTCCAAATTTATCGCCAACAGGGCGACCAGCCGAGCATCGGGCTGGTGTGCAACAACCTTGGGGATGGTTTCAAACACCTTGGCCAATACGAAGAAGCCCTGCTGCACCTCCGCGAATCGGAGCGGATCCGCCAGGAAATGAACGATGAGCCAGGGCTGATGGAAACCTACAACACGCTCAACGACGTGCTTTTCCGACAAGGCAAAACCCGCGAATCGCTGGAATACACTCGCCGCTACGCCGATATTGCCGAGAAAATCGGCAATGAAAATTTTCGGCTCAGCGCGCTCAAGGATTTTGCCCGCGCCCATGCCAAATTGGGCGACTACGCCAAAGCATACGACTATCAAAAACGATACAACGAACTTCGTTTCAAGGTCATGGATGAAAGACGCGCCCAAAACATCGAGACCCAACAGGCCCTCACCAGTGTACAGGAACGCCAACTTGCCCTCGACCGTGAAAGAACCAACACCGCGCTCCGCGAAGCCGAGCTTGCCCGCGCCCGCACTTTCCGCAACGCGCTCTTGGGCGGGGCCGTTTTGCTCGTGCTGCTGGTGGGCCTGCTCTTCAGCCGCAACCGCCTCCGCGCTCGCGCCAACCGCCTTTTGACTACTAAAAACGCAGCCATCGAGCGCGAGCGCGAGCGCGCCGATACCTTGCTCCAAAACATTTTGCCGGAAAAAACTGCCGAAGAACTGAAAACCTTTGGCACGGTGAAACCCGTTCACTACGAGTCCGTGACGGTGTTTTTCAGCGATTTCAAAAACTTCACCACCATTGCCGAAGCCATGTCGCCCGCAGCCTTGGTCAAAGAACTGGACGAGCATTTCCGGCTTTTCGATGCCATCGTGGTGCGGCATGGTTTGGAGAAAATCAAGACCATTGGAGATGCCTATATGTGCGCGGGCGGGCTGCCGGAACCAAACGAAACCCACGCGCTCGACACCGTGCGCGCTGCCCTCGAAATGCAGCACACGCTCCGCCAAATGGCCGAACGAAAAGCCGCCGAGGGCAAACCGTTTTTTGAAATGCGCATCGGTATACACAGCGGCCCGGTGGTGGCGGGCGTGGTGGGCAGCCACAAATTTGCCTACGACATTTGGGGCGACACGGTGAACACGGCAGCCCGGCTCGAACAAGGCGGCGAGCCGGGCAAAATCAATATTTCAGAAACGACTTGGGAAAAGGTGCGCGGCGAATTCGCCTGCACGTTCAGGGGCAAACTCGCGGCGAAGAACAAGGGGGAGATTGCGATGTATTTTGTGGATGGAGCGGGCGAGGCGTCTTAGATTCACAGCCTACTCGCCGGAAGCGAATACAACAGCAGCGTGTTCTCCCCAAAATACTCTTTGAACGCCAGCGCGAACGTGCCGGAGCTGCTAAAGCCCACGAGTTCGGAGATGGCTTGTGGCGTTCCGGCGCGTTTTTCCAGCAGGACTTTGGCTTTTTCCAAGCGCATCTCGCGGATGAGTTGCACGGGTTCTTTGCCGGTGAGCACCTTCAACTTCTTGACGTAGTGCGTTTTGGTGAGTTGCAGTTTGCGCGCCATGTCGTCGGCCATAAAATCGGGGTTGGCGAGGTTGTGCTCTATCATCTGCACGGTTTGGAGCAAGAACGGGTCTTGCATCGGCACCCGGTTTTCAGAAAAATAAAGTTGGAGGAAGCGGCTGAACTGCTCGTGGCGCACCTTGCGGTCGTCCAAAAGCCGCTGCACCGTGGCATCGAACTCGTCGTCAATGACCGGGCGGGTGAACCACGCATCGGCCCCGGCGCGGAGCGAGTCAAGTTTGCCCTCGTTGCCAAATTTGTCGGTGAGCAGCACCACGGGGATGTGGTTGGTGCGCTCGCTGAGTTTTATCTGGCGTGCCACTTCGATGCCCGCTTTGCCACTGAGCAGCACGTCGCACACGACCAGGTCGGGCAGCATATCGGAAGCCATTTGAAGTGCTTCGGCGGGCGTATTGGCCGTTTCGATTTGAAAGCGGTCGGACAACAGCGACTTGAGGTACAGCACCACTTGGCGGTTCGGCTCGATGAGGAGGCAGATTTGCTCCGGCTTTGGGCCGTGATACACCGCGTAGGGGTCAAGTGCGGTGGACGTGATTTGGGTGCTTTGCGCATTTTGAGTGGCTTCCACAGCAGCCGAAAGCACGTTTTCATTGGCCTCGTGCTGGAGGTTGGCGCGCAGCATATCCCACTCCAACTCTTTCTTCTCCAAAATTTTGCGCCAACGACTGTCGCTGCGAAAATTCCGCACCAGCAGCATGAGCAACAAAAGCCCCGCCAACGCGGCGTAAGGCCATGCCCGCTCTTTTTCGATGCTGAAAAATTTGCCCCGCTCGGCCATTTCGCGCTGGCGCAGCGTGGCGAGCGAGTCGAACTGCCGTTGCATCCCGGTGGTCTCGACCCTGCGCTCGCGGGCAGCGATGGAGTCTTGGGCCACGGCCAAAAGTTGGTGGCAAACGAGGGCTTGGTCTGCCAATTGCCATTTGCGGCACTCCTGCAAAAGGGTTTTGAGGAGCGCGGCTTTCGTGACAGGGTTTGGGTCGTGGCGAGCGTCGAGTTCGGCTTCCGTCAGCAGGCGGGCGGCGCTCTGCTCGTCTTGGTTTGCTTTGTAAATGCCCGACATGAGGCTGAGCGCCTTGGGCGTGATGGGCAGTTTGTGGCGTTTCAAAAACTCGCGCACAAACTCCGCCTCCACTTGGGCTTGTTCATAATTGCCTGATTGCGAAAGTTGCAAGAGGATAGAAAGGCGATTGCTCAAGGTGTCGCGCACGGCAGCAGGCTGACCGAAAAGGCTTTCGGCAGCAAAAACAAAAAACGCGAAAAAGAAGGTTCGGAGAAAATGGTGCATCGGTGTCGGAGAAAAAGGAGTGCGCAAAAAAAGGCATTTTTTTGGAAACAACAGCCTTTCTGAAGATGGTTTAGAATGGTTGAGATGGTTTAGGTGGTTTAGCCTAAACCATCTAAACCCCTCTAAACTATCTAAACCTGCTTTACATCAACTTAACTTTGCCCCGTTCCTACCTCGTATTTTGATGCTGAAAAATCTGACTTCTTTCCTCTTTCCCTTCCGCTTGCTGGCGTTTTGGTTGTTGTTTTTTGTGGTGTTCCGGCTTTGGTTCGTGCTGTGGTTTCGCGGCGAATGGTCGGCGGAAAACCCCGGCGCGGCCTGGCTTTCCTTCTGGTACGCGCTGCCGCTCGATTGTAGTTTTGCCGCTTACCTCATGGCCGTTCCCGTGGTGCTGTGGCAAATAGGCATCGCCTTCGGAGGCCGCACATTTCCCTTTTTTGAAAAAAGCATTTTGGGGTTCAACGTCTTGGTTTTCGCCATTTTCATTTTTGTTTTTGGGGCCAATGTTTTCATCTACGAAGAGTGGCACACCCCGCTGAACAACCGCGCCGTGGAGTATTTCAAAACGCCGAGCGCACTCCTCGATTCCATGTCGCTGCCTTTCAAATTGGCGAGTTTCGCGCTCTACGCAGGCTTTGTTTGGCTCCTGTTGCGGGCGTACAAAAAAGTGGTCGGCAGCAAAATTTACCCCAAAAAAATATCGCGCTGGAATCTGCTCGCGCTGCCCCTTTGGCTCGGCCTGCTCATGCTCGCCATTCGGGGCGGCACAGGCGTGATGCCCATCAACGAGAGCGCGGTGTATTATTCGCCGCACTTGTTCGACAACCACGCGGCCACCAACCCCGGCTGGAGCCTCGGCCACAGCCTCATCGAGACCCGCTCGACGGTGAACCGCTACGCTTTTATGGAAGACAGCGCGGCGGAAAAACACACCCAGCACCTTTTTGAACAGCGCGGCGACCTTTCTTTAGAGTTCATCCTCCCCAGTTATTCGGCAGACTCCGTCCCTTTCAACAACCCCGTCAATGTCGTTTTCCTCATCTTGGAAAGCCACACGGCACAGGTGGTGGAAGAATTGGGCGGCGAGCCGGGCGTTTGCCCCCAGCTCAGCCGCCTCATCCGCGAGGGCATCCTTTTCGAGAACATCTACGGCAGCGGCTACCGAACCGACCAAGGCATCGTTTCGGTGCTGGCGGGCTACCCGGCGCAGCCCGACCAGAGCATCATCTTGCTGGAAGACAAGGCCGCCAAACTCCCGTCCATCCCCAAAATCTTGAAAGGGGAGGGCTATTCCACCGCCTTTTTTTACGGCGGCGAATTGACGTTTGCCAACCTCGGCCTCTGGCTCGCCAACCAGCGTTTTGACAAAATTTTTTCTGAAAGAGATTTTTCAAAAGCCGAAAAAACGCAACGCTGGGGCGCTGACGACCACATCCTGCTGCAACGCGCCGCCAGCGAAATCACCCAAATGCGCGAGCCTTTTTTCGCTACGGCCATGACGCTGAGCCTGCACCCGCCCTACGACGTGCCGTTCCAGAGCAAATGGACGGGCAATACGGACCGGGAAAAATTCCTGAACAGCGCGGCGTTTACGGACCATGCGCTTGGCGAGTTTTTCAAAACCGCCGAACAGAAGCCGTGGTACGCCAACACGGTTTTTGTGCTGGTGGCTGACCACGGCGCGTCGCAGCCCGGCGGGGTGGGGATGGACAGGCCGGAATCGCGCCACATTCCGCTCATCATTTTTGGAAAACCCCTATCCGACGATTGCCAGGGTATGCGCATTGGCACTTTTGGCAATCACCACGATATCCCGGCGCTGTTGCTCGCAACCTTGAAGACGAAGCCGACACGCTCTGCTTCGCAGGGCTTTACATGGGCGCGCGACCTTTTTGAATTCAACGAAGTGGAAAAAATGCACCCGACAGCAGCCGGGAAAAAGCAATCCCATGGCTTTGCCTACTACACCAACGAAAACGGCATCGGCTGGGCTACGGCGGAGGGCAAGGGCTTTTACTACTTCGGAAACAAGGATTGGCACATTTTCGAGGGCAAGCTGGATTCGGCAGACCGAACGAACGCCCATGCCTACCTGCAAACTTTGTACAATGATTTTTTGGCGAAGTAGGCGACAGATTAGATTTCAAATTTATTTCTGGCACGGTTTTAGGCTTGCACAAAGAAGTGTGTAAGTATTGTCTTTCAGAATTGAAAAATTCTTTAAGGGCGCGGGAAAAGACCCGTGCCCTTTTTTTGTGGCATAATGTACCGGCTGCTTTAGCTGCCGGATGTCGCGCCGGGCATTGCGGCAGCTAAAGTACCGGCTGCTTTAGCTCCCGGATGTCGCGCCGGGCATTGCGGCAGCTAAAGTACCGGCTGCTTTAGCTCCCGGATGTCGCGCCGGGCATTGCGGCAGCTAAAGCAGCCGCTACTTTTCCAACTTCTTCTTGTACCGAAAATACCCCTGCGCAAACCGCCATGCCTCCCCGTGCAGGGTTGGCTGAATGCCTCTTTTGCGTTGCGCCCGATGCAATCGGAAGAGCAAGCGCCAATGCCACCAAAGGTCGTGGTAGGCGCGGAACATCCCGTGCGCGGGGTCGTAAATGTGGGCAGGCTCACCGAGCACACCGTTGAGTTCCATGACCTTGAACGCGCCGCGCTGAAGGGCTTCGGGCGAGGCGCATTTCAAATCGAAACGGGCGTATTGAACGCCCGGGATTTGTCGGCAAATAGGCTCGAAAGCCGCGAGCATTGCGGGCGTGATGAGATGATTTCCGTTCAAAAACTTGGTGCCTCGGGAGTGGTTTCCGATGGGCTCGAGCAAAACCGTTTCTCCCGCAGCGGGGATTTTTTCCAAAACATCGGGGAAATCGTGCTCGAAACGTGGGATTTGGAAAGCCGAGCGGGCGTTTTGCGCCATCAGTTGGCGGATGTTCCAAACCCCGTCGCCACGCACCGAGAGGAATTCTTTGAGGCAAACAGACGTGATGCCAAACGCGCCGCCTTCGCCGGGAAAAACATGGTACAGCACCGAGGCTTCCACGGGCAGCGCGAGGAATTCTTGCAAGACAAACCGCACGGGCCAGCGTTCGAGGTATTCGCGCAGCACTTCCCGATTTTCAATTTTTTTGACCAAAAAGCCCCGCTCGCCCACGTCAGGCTTAGCTATGAGCGGGAAGGCGATGCCCGCGCGTTCGAGCGCAGCCAGCACCTTTTCAAAACCCGCCCCCGACTCCACGATGATAGTTTTTGGTACAATCTCCGGCGGGAGCAATTGCAAAATATCCCACTTCGATTCGCCCATCGCGCCCGCGAGCGGGATGGCGGGGTTCACGTTGGAAAAGAAAAACAAATGCCGCGCTCGTGCCGCGTACCACAACCAAAAGCCATAAACGGGAATGTTGGCGAGCCACCAAGGATGATACTCCCAGTGCCAGAGGCGGGTGAAAAAGTGCATTTTGGAACTATGAACGAGGAACGAGGAACGATGAAGTAGGAACGAGGAACTATGAACTCAAATGTCCGGCGTACATTTTGCCGCCATTGATTGCTCAAAGGTAAAACAGGTTTTTTTACCCATGGCAGCGCGTACTTTTGCCCGCCTTTTAATCAAAGGCCAAAGCCAACGGTCAAAAGTCAACGGTCAATAGTCAACGGTCAACAGTCAATCATGTTCGATTATCTCCTGCGCCTCGGCGACAACACGCTCATCCTTTCCCAACGCCTCAGCGAATGGTGCGGCCACGGCCCCGTGCTCGAGCAAGACATCGCCATGGCAAACATCGCCCTCGACCTGCTCGGCCAAGCGCGGATGTTGCTCACTTATGCGGGCGAAACCGAAGGCAAAGGCCGCTCCGAAGATGACCTCGCCTATTTCCGCGACGTGCACCAATACCGCAACTGCCTCCTCTTGGAGCAGCCCAACGGCGATTGGGCGCACACCACTGTGCGGCAGCTTTTTTTCGATGCCTTCAATTTCCACCAACTCCAAGCCCTGCGCCACAGCACGGACCAACGCTTGGCCGACATTGCCGAAAAGGCTTTGAAGGAAGCCACTTACCACCTGCGGTTTTCTTCGGAATGGGTAATCCGGCTCGGCGACGGCACCGAACTCAGCCACCAAAAGATGCAAACTGCTGTGGACACGCTTTGGCCTTTCACGGGCGAATTGATGGTTCCCGACGAACTCGACCACCAAATGGCCACGGACGGAATCGCGCCCGACTTGTTGGAAATCAAAACCCTGTGGGAGAAAAAAGTAAAGGAAACTCTCGAAGAGGCCACGCTCCTGTTGCCGACCAACACTTGGATGCAAAGTGGTGGGAAACAAGGCCGACACACCGAACACCTCGGTTTTATGCTTGCCGAGATGCAGCACTTGCAGAGGGCTTATCCAGGGAACGTGTGGTGATGATTTTCACACTACTGGACATTTTTGTTTCACGCAACGGCACGACGGCACAACGACACGAAATTCAACGCTTTCAAATCATATTCGTCGTGGC
>JBJXFT010000398.1:0-8275 GCA_046155725.1 Saprospiraceae bacterium | reverse complement strand
CCCTCCAGCGCATCGGCGAATTGCTCGGCCAAAAAACTGGGCAGGCTTTCGCCCAAAATATCGTTGCCGCCGCCGCTCAGCAGCAGCACCGTGGGGCGCACCTTTTTCACCGCGCCCGCTATCTCGTTTTTGGCAAAATAATTTCGGATGGTATCGCCCGCAGCCGCCAGACAGTAGGTGGGGTAAAAACGCCCCACATTGTCAATCACGTCGTCGAGCATGGGATGCTGAAACCACGAGTCGCCTTCTGACACAATTTTGGGCAGATGAGGGTTCTTTCTTGCCATCTTTGCATAGTGCCTGTTTCGGCGGAAGTTGGACCAATAATTTGCCCCAGTCAGAATGCTGTCCCAGAAAAACCCGCCTTTTTCGAGTATGTCCACCTCCCCGCGCTGTTCCAACCCTGCCGACATCCCGGCCTTTTTTTGCAGGTAAATCCCCGAAAGGAAATGCGCGAGATCGGGGTCGCCCAGTTTTTCGTCGAGGCTGTTTTTCAAGTCCGTCAAGTCGGGGATTTCGTATTCGGGGTTGAGCGTTCGGATCTCGATGTTGCGCGTGTTCCAGCCGGAGGCAGGCAAAGTGCGCGATTCGTCGCTTGAGGCTGGCGTCTTGAAGTTCTTGCGCGTGGCCATCAAATCCGGCGTGGGCAAAGATTCCTCGTCCAGCATTTTGGACTCAAACGGGTCGGTGGAAAAGAGAAACTTCATCTCGCTGCTCCCGTATGGTTTTCTGAAAAGCCGCGTGGTGCCGTCCAATACGAGCGTCACAGTGTTGCTGCCAAACATCTCAAAATCCTCGCTGCCGCCGGGCGGGATGGCGCGGGTGCTGTCAGGATTGGTGATGGCGCTGGCGTACACCCCAAAATCAGAGAACCACAGCGCGGCCACGTACAGATTTTTGGTGCTTCGGTTCGTGAGCCTGATTTTGATATCGGTCTCGTAGGTAGGGCGGTTGAATGGGTCCAACTGACCCGTTGGCGGCAGTGAGCAAGTCAGCACACCGTCTTGCACTTCCAGGCGATTTCCCCTCATGTCCGTGATTGTTGACGCGGGCTGAACCCCGCGCTCCCTCACGTCCGTGATGTCAATCTGGAGAAAATCTTGGGGGATCGCGTCCACGCCGGGGTTGTTCATATCCTTGAAAAAATGCCACACGGCCATTTGTTTCAGATAGCGGAGCAAGGTCTCCAACGGCGTTTCCCTTTTGGTTTCTGCCGAAACGGGCGCATCTCCCGCCGCTTCATCGTCTATTTTTATGGGCAAAACCACGGGCTTGAACAACTCCTCTTTCTCGGTCAGGTAATACATGCCCGCCCATGCGAACAGGATGTAATCGGCATTCGCTTGGTCACTTTCTTGCACCACGAACGCTTGGTTTTCGGTTGAAAAAAGAAACGTCGTCAGACTCAGGGCTTCCGCGTCGGTCAGGTCTTTGTTCCAAAAATAAATGCGGAGCGGCTTGCCCGCCAAGCGGTCCATTTCGGCGGCCATTCGTTCGATGGGCTTCGCAAACGCAGTCAAGTCGGCTGGCTCAAAAATCACGTCGGCACTGTTCAGGTCCGCCGAGCCGATGCGCCCGCGCAGGCTGCGGCCATCGGGGGTTTGCGCCTGAATGCGCGTGACGTTGGGCATCACGCGGGCGAGAATGCCCCTGTCAATTCGGTACTGATTGGTGAAGGTATTGTAGGTCACGGTGCCAAGGCCGGTACTTGGGTCGGGCAGTTTTTTTTGCAAAAAACCTTCTTCGTACAAATCTGCGCGGGAAGCAAAAACCTTGGTGCGCTGGCCGTACTTGAAGCGGATGCGGTTGCGGATTTGGTTGGTGAGGTCGCGGTAACTGATGTTCCCACCGCTCTGGCGCAACATTTCGAGGAGGTGAAACGCAAATACGCCGTGCCGCTCTGGGCCGATGGTGGTTTCTATGGCAGATTGGTCGCTCTCGGCAGCCGCCAGCGCGACGTAGTTTCCTTCCGGCAAAAAGTCTCTGGTCTTTTTGCCCAGCACACTGGCGCGGGGGTGTTTTTCGGCAAACAAAAAATGCTCCCAAGGGCGCTGGGGAAATACGCCTTCGCCCTGCTTTCGCACCACGTCTTCGCCCATGGCGGCGCGCGTGTTGTCGCCCGAATGGCAGCAGTCGAACAGCGCGGCGACGTGCACGCCAGGCTTGCTAATAGAATGCAGCAGGTAGCGGAGTTCCTTGTCGGCCAAGATAAAATCGGCGGAATTGGTGCGGTCGTAGTAGCAGGCCAAGCCTTCGATGGTGCCATCGGTTTCTTCGGCCCACACTTCCTTGTCGGCGGATTCCATGGTGCCGTGGCCGGAATAGAAAAAGAGGACGGAATCGCCGGGCTCGGCTTTGGAGAGGTGCTCGCGGAAGTGCCGGGCGATGTTGGCTTTGGTGGCCTGGTGGTTGTAGAGCGCGATGCCGTTCAGCTCGAAGCCGGGGTCTGCGACGAGCCAATCTCGCAAGGCTTTGGCATCGCGGACGCAGCCCTGCAAAGGGTGGAAGCAGGCTTTGCCGCCGACGGTGATGTAGGGGTCGTAGGCGTCAATGCCTACGATGAGGGCGTGGAGAGTTGTTTTGGACATGGTGTGGAGGGTGGGTTCGAACGTCGGCAGGGTTTGAAACTCTGCCGGCGTTGTGGTGAATGATAGAAAAAGAAAGTTACCGATGGGTGGGCAATCAAAAGGGCTTAAGCCCCCTCATTCCATTTTTAGCAATTTCCCGACAGCATACTGCACACCCATTTTATCAAGACCTTGCAGGAAGTACACGCCTGTGCCCAATTGTTCCAAATAGAGCACCCGCTGGCTTTTACGGAAGTCCACCACGGCATCGGCTACTTTCTGTCCCATCAGGTTATAGATTTCGATGGTCATTTCTGTTTCGCAGTCACATTCCAGATGGAGGGCATCGCTGAAAGGGTTGGGATAGGCGGTCAGGCCAATCGCCATGCCGCTACTATCGCTTGGCGGGCTGTTTCCGGCCCAATACGAACTCCAAGGGCGGGCCTGTTTGATGGTCAATTGGCTCGCTGCATTGATTTTGTATTCGATTTCCATGGCAAAACCTGCTTGGCCCACTGCATGGTACAGCACCTGAAATTCATCGTGAATGGTGTTCAAAAATACCCGCATCTGGTCCAGGTAAATTTCTTTCAAGATCAAAGTGTCCATCGGCACTTGGTTGGATGGGTTCATCACAAGAAAATCATCGTTCGTGACAGACACGGCATCCAACAGGATTTCTTCCGGGACGGACAGCGCATTGGGGTTCGTCACCAAATCTTCGCCGAGCTGGGTGTTCAGATAGAACGTGCCTTCCGTCTGATAAATCGGGTCGGTGCTCACGCCGACGCCATTGGCTTTTTCGTTTTCATGGTTGGGGTGCACCAAGACACCCATCGCGGTGCTAAAATGATCGATACGGTAAAAATCACGCTCCTCAAAAGCGCGGAAATTCCACAGGCTGGCATAGACTTGCTTGACGGACTTTGAGATATGCCCTTCATCGGGGTGCTGCGTTTTGGAATCATACAGCCCCGCCCCGCTGAACCCCGGCAAGTCTTCATTGTTGGTGCTCGATCGGCAGCGGATAGAAATGCCGGACGGAAAAGATTGTTGCATAGCGCTCAGTTCGTTCAGCATCCACGGCGGCATCGCGGCATCTTTGATGTCTTTCCTAAAATTCGTCAGCCGCTGTACGCGAACATTCATATCCAATTGAAAACTTGCATCGGCCAGCATACTCTGGGCTTGCGCATACAAGCCATTGTACTTCATAAATTCATCGTAAAAATAAAACGGGACGCCATAGCCGTCGGGAATCGTGCCATCGGGAAATCCAAAAGTGCGCATGGTGGCTATGTTGGCGCATTTCGCCCCGAAGCTCGCCGATTCCGCAAACGAAATGCTGTCCAATGGCTCAATTTTGGTCTTCGATAAATCCCGGATCGGTATCTGATTTTCGGTCGGTCGGATGGACTCGTAAAAGTCGTCCACTTCCTGTTGCGTCGCTTGCCGGAGCGTAAAACCCGCTTTGCCCGCTTTGTAATAAACGTATTTGCCAATCAGCGTGTCAATGCCAACTTGCTGCAAAGCATCCCGGATAAACGCATTGGGCACATTGTCCTGGATAGCGCGGAGATTGACGTGCGAAAGCGGCGTTTGCGTCACCGTGGTGATGATGCCGCCCACGCGGGGCAGTTCGTTCGGCAAAGCCTCGTACAGCACCACATCGCGCGAGCCTGGCAGTTCCTGGAGATTCATCACGCGCAACAGACCATAGCCTTCCGCAACATGAAAAGCCAGATAGTCAACGTCAGCGTACAAATCGTCCTCGAAAAGGACACAAATCCGCGATGCTTCGTAGCTCGCCTGCTCTTGGAAATAAAGAGGCAGGCCCACCTGTTCCAATGGGTAATAACAGAGGTTGTTTTTCAGGAAGGGCAAATTGGCCGCCAGCAGTTCCATCGCTTTCTGCACGTATGCAAAAGAGAACGAGTTGTTGGGCTGAAAAAAGAAGCGGTAAGTGCCCAGCGTACCATTTGGCGAAATCAAAAAGGGATGAAAAGCAAGGGTGCCCGTCATCAAAGTGCTGTTGTTGTAAAGGCCCAAGGCAGTGGCAAACTGCGTGTGCAGGCTATGCGTGTTGCTGTTGACGAAATAGAGTTTTGGTTCGGGCGACTCCCTGTCCGTAATATAAAACTTGAGCACCTCCAGATTGTCCAAGCTTGGGTTTGGGTTTCCCGTTGCCTCTTGGTAGGAAAGTTTTTTGAACGTCAATCGGTCAGGGACATACACCACGCCATCGTTGAAATCAATAGGAGGGGCCGCATTCAGGGGGCTTTTTGTCGTCAAGTCGGCAAGCTCCGCCATGTCGTCCTGCCCATCCATGTCCGTATCGGCGGGGGCGTTTATCAGGTGTTCTGTGACCTTGTAATGCCCGATTGGATAAGCGGACAAGGGTTCCGTCAAGGTCGTCGTGCCATTTTTTCCGACAGCAATAGCAGTCGCCTGCTCGAAAGCACCCGTGACACTGTGGCGCAGGTGCAAAACATAATAGTGGTCCTCGGTAGACGCGACCGTAATCTGCGCCTGCTGATTGCCGTCAATAGTGTAGCCCAAAATCGGGACTTGCTGTGCGTTGCACAATGCGCAGATGGTCAGTCCACAAACGGTGAGAAGGCTTGCTTTTTTTTTCATCGCACAAGAGTTGATGGCCCATGGTGGTCAATTTCATCAATCCATTCCTTCAGTTTTTGTTGGAGCAGTTGTTTGTCGGGCAGGTATTCGCGCCAAGCGGCGGAGGCTTCCCCGGCGTGGTCGTACGCATGGTCGTGGCCGTCGTCGTCGCTGTGCGCAGCCACGAGGGGCGTTGCAGTTTTGGCCTCGATTTTTCTTCGACGGTGCAGCAGAGTTGACGGCCTTGCGCGTCGTAGGTGGTGGACGTGGGGTGTGGTCGGGTTATCCATTTTCTTTCGAGAGGTTGTTTTTCGATTCATTTTTTGCATTGAAATACTCCTCCACCGCCACACCGCCGTCACCGAGCCGACGAGTGCCAGCGGGAAATAAGCAAAAAGCAAGGATGGCGGCCTGCTGCCCAGAAACATCTTTTACCTTTGTGACTTGAACCTTGTGTTTCATTTCAAATTGTTTAAAGCGAAGGCAATGCAAAAAATTGTGATTCAAAATTTTGGAGCGATTAAGGAGGCGGATATTGATGTCAAGAAAATTGTTGTTCTCATTGGCGAGCAAGCAAGTGGCAAAAGCACGATTGCTAAACTCATATACTTTTTTAAGGCGTTAAGCGATAGGGTTTTTGATAGATACTATAAGTCCTCCACAACTAATTTCTCAATCGCGGAGCATATAGTTTTCCCCGTAAGGGACGAGTTTTATAATCTTTTTGGCTCTACTCGTCACTTGCCTGATTTTGAAATTACTTTCTTTTACCACCATGAAAGTGGACGTTTTGTTAAACTGCATCTTGGCGAACGGAAGGAACTTTTGGTAGAATGTAGCCAAGGCTTCATAAGTCAGAATATGAAAAACGCTCTTCGCGATGCGAAGAATCAAATCAATAGTATTGATGAAAGACTTCAAAACAGTCTTGATAGTCGTGCGCAAATCGCATTGACCGAAGATAAACTTCAACAAATTCAAAACGTTTCCGCTCAAATAAATACTGCATTTGAAAACAGTCAAAATCTCCATCACTATATCATTGCCGGGCGAGAATCCACTGTAAGCTACCAATCTACTTTTGAGTCGTACTTGGAAAAGACGCTCATGGAAGTGCTTGACGACAACAGAAAAAAAACAGACACAGACCGCGCTCAAACAGTTGATGAGATATTGATGCTCGATTTTTTGAGAGAGGTTCAACGGGTACGGGGGGTTTTCAGAAAACATGGCGGCTCTTTTCAAACCGTTATTTCCAACTTGTTTGACCGAAACGGGCGTACTCACCTCCACGAGAATCCCACTGAACCAAATCCTATATTTCAATTGATTTTAGACAAAGCAGAATTGATTCTTAAAGGCAAATATGAAATTGACCATGGGGGCGAAAAAATCAGACATTCTCCTGATGGGTATGTTTATCTGAAAGATGCTTCCTCTGGGCAAAAAGAGTCTATTCGTATTTTGCAACATATCCTTTTAGGGGTTTTAGAAACCCAAAAATCTTTCAGAGTAGTCGAAGAGCCAGAAGCACATCTTTTTCCTCTTGCTCAAAAATCTTTGATAGAGTTGTTGGTACTCATGGCCAATCATTTGCCCGAAAACCAGTTGGTCATCACTACGCACAGCCCTTATGTTTTGACAGTCATCAACAACTTGCTTTTTGCTTCGCGTGTAGCAGAAAAAAATCCGTCAAAAGAATCCGAAGTAACGGACGTGGTTAAAAAAGATTTTTTTATTGACCCAGAACAGTTCAGTGCCTATTCGCTTGGCAATAGTTTTATGCCTGAAAGCCAGCCTTGCGAAAGCATCTTCAATGAAAATACCGGGGTTATCAAGCAAAATTACCTCGATATAGTATCCGAGATGCTTGGGGCGGATTTCAACCAACTCTACTCCATTCACGCAAAATCCTTTTCTCCAAAACAGCCATGAATCACCTTGTCCCAATTCTTGACGCGGCATTCAGGGGACGAGTGGTTGCACCAAGTTCCTGCGTTAGTACAAATTCCACCCATTACTTTCTTGTACAGGACAGCGAAACAACTCAAACCTGTGTTTTTGTCAGCCCGGAGCACATCACCGAGGAGGAAATCGCGCAAGGCTATTTTTCCATTCAAAACCCGAATCTTAGAGTGGTTCATCTTTGGGCAGTTGACGGGTGTTTTATGAGTTCCGGGGTTGGTTCTCGGTGCGACTGTGCGCTTTTTACAGAGAGTGAGTTTTGCTTCGTCGAATTTAAATTGAACGCAAGAGATCCAAATCGCATTCTGGAACATCGCCAAAAGGCATCTGGTCAACTTCGGGCTACCATTACACTTTTGTTTGATTCCCTGAATCAACGTCGACTTTCCTTGAATATCGTCAAGTTTGAAGCCTACGTCTGCTCCCCTCCCAACTGGCCCTCAAAAGACACAAGTCTTGATAACGAGCGCATCGAGTTTTTGGAGACCTATGGCGTGATGCTGTTTGAAGAAAGTGAAAAGCATTTCAGTTGATTTTTTCGTTTTCCCCCTCAAAATACCCCTTCACCGCCTTCTTCCCCCAAAACCAAAACACCGTCGGCGTCACGATCATATCCAACAACGTCGAGGACAAAAGCCCGCCCAAAATCACCGTCGCCACCGGGTACAGGATTTCCTTGCCCGCCGCCTGCGGGTCCAGAGTCAAGGGGATCAGCGCCAGCGCAGCCACGAGCGCCGTCATCAGCACCGGCACCAATCGTTCGAGCGAGCCGCGCACAATCATCTGCTTATCAAACTGTTCGCCCTCGTGTTCCATCAGGTGAAGGTAGTGCGAAATCATCATGATGCCATTGCGCGAGGCGATGCCCGTCAGCGTGATGAAGCCCACCAACGTCGCCACCGAGAACGTGCCGCCCGTGAGCCACACCGCCGCCACCGAGCCGACGAGTGCCAGCGGGATGTTGAGCATCACTTGCAACACGATGCGCCAAGAGCGGAAGTGCGCGTACAACACCAAGAAAATGCCCAAAAAGGCAAAGATGCTGAGGATGCCAATCAGCCGCGACGCCTCTTTTTGCGCCTCGAACTGGCCGCCAAATTGGAGAAAATAGCCCTGTGGCATTTTCA
>JBJXFT010000395.1:0-11511 GCA_046155725.1 Saprospiraceae bacterium | reverse complement strand
TTGCGCGTGGCCGTATCGGGCGTGCCGGCCAATGAACTCCAAGTGCAGCTTATCGGCAAGGGCAGCATGACGGGCAGCGATGGAAACTACAACGTGCGCGTAGTAGAGCCAGGCGAGGTCACCGTGCGGGTTTTGCACAAAATCGGCGACAAGATTGATTTTGTCATTGACCAAAAATACCGCGTGAAGCGCATCCCCGACCCTGCGCCAATGTTGGACGGGCAATATCGAAGCTGCTCCGTGGTGGCCGATCTGATGCAGCAAACAAAGGGGCTTCGCCCGATGCTGGAAAACTTTGATTTCGACATCGCTTGCGAAATCGTGGGCTTTGAAGCCACCTATTTGCCAAAAGAGGAAGACGCGATTGCAAGGGTCAACAAAGGTGGCGAATGGAACGCCGGCGTATTGGAATGGATAAAAAAAGCAAAGCCCGGCGACGCTTTCTTTTTCGACGACATCCAGGTGATGTGCCCCGGCGACGCAAAACCGCGCAACGTGGGCGGGTTGGCGTTCAAAATCAAACCTGTAGAGTGAGATCGCCTACTTGAAAAGGTTGGCAGCGCGGCGTTTCTCCCCTTGTTCGAGAAACGCCGCGCTATCGTTGGGCCCAGCGTGGTATGGCACAGTTCAATCAACAGAGAACCAAGCCCACTAAACCATCTAAACTTTCTAAACCACTCTAAACTGGCTATATCAACTTTTCTTCTTCCTCCCCACCCCAAAATCCACCGCCAGCGAGAGGCTGGTGTTCACGCGCGCAAATGCCAGATTGTCCGTGTTCGGAAAAATCGAGCAAATGCTGAGGCTGATGTTCACCGGCTCAAAGCGCATCCCTGCCTGTATGCCCAGTTCGGGCAAAAAGAACGGGGCGTTTTTTTCCACATTTTGGATGTTTTGCAGGTACCGCTGTTCGATGCTAAAAGACACCTCGCCCCGACTGTAAGCGAGGCGTGTGAGCCGCAGCGCGAGCGCGGCCTGAAAACGATGGCTCTGATAGGCCATGCCCGGTTGCAAAAACCAGCGCTGTAGGCCAAACTCCGCCGAGTTGCCAGACCCAAAGTTGCTGAACAACCTTCCTGTGCCAAAACCGGCGAACAGGCTTGCCGAGCCTTTGGGCAACTTTTCGTAAGCACCCACGGCGGCTTCCCAAAAATAAGAATCAGTGCCTTGGTCAGCGAGCGAGCGCACATCTTCCACACGTGCGCCGAAGTAGTTGGCCATCACCGCCCAATGCTGCACCGGGCTGTACACGCCCTGCAGTTCGAGGGCTTGAAAAGCATTGCCGCGCCCCCAGCCAATGCCGAGCGTCGCGTCGCCTTTTTCGACAAGGCAAGGGATGTTGAGCGTATTGGGCGCGTAGTGGTAGTATTGGCTTTTTGCCCAAAAAGGCAAGGCCAGAGCGAGCAGGAAAGGGAGAAGTTGTTTTTTCATACTAAAGTGGATGCTCAAAAATAGTTGTGAACGAGGAACTATGAACGAGGAACGGTGGCCACGCTCGGTGTTTATAGTTCCTCGTTCATAGTTCATAGTTCCTTATTCCTCGTTCCTCGTTTTTTGAACATCTCTTGCAGGTCAAAAGAAATGCTCACGCCCATATTCGATCCGTCGAAGCCATAATCGTCGGACGGCTTTGCCATCAGCAAAACAAGGTGGCCAGAGAGGGTAACTGGCTTGAAATGAACCCCGATGTTGCCCCCCAACTCTGAAAACCAGAAAGGAGATTCCCGTTCCAACCGTTGTATCACCTCCAGGTCATGAGGTTCGATGCGGTAGTCCACATCGCCCGCCGGGAAACTGAGCCGCACCAAGCGCAGCCCCATCCCAATGCGGAACCAATCGTTTTTGAAAGTCAAAGTCGGCTGCACAAAAAAACGCTGAAATTGGAGCAAAGCGATGCGCCCGATGCCGTAGTCATTGCGCATACGGCCCTGCCCCCAGCCAGCGTACAATGCGCCGGTGCCAAAAGCAAAAGGTGCATAAGTGCCCACTCCGCCTTCCACCAAATACCCCTTGATGCTTTCCTTGTAAGTAGGCGGTCCAAAAAAATTAGGGTCTTCAAAACTGGAGTGGGTGTGGAAATAATTGAGCATCACCGTCCCATATTTTACGGGGCTGTAAGAAGCGTGGAAATCGCCATTGAGTGTTTTCGGGCCGCCACCGATTCCTGCCGTAACAGTGCCGTCGCCTTTGTCCCCGATGTAAGGCGTTTGGACAAAGTTGGGCGAGTAGTGGTATTGGACACAACCAAAGGCAAAAAGCAGGAACGGTGCAACAAGCAGAGAGATCGTGCGCATATAGTCAGTTTAGAATGGTTTAGAAAGTTTAGATGGTTTAGTGGCTTCGCTTTCAGTCTATTGGTCGCAGCCTTTGTTCAAAATCATGTCTGCCGACAGGCAGGCACTTTGCGTTGGCTATAACAGAAAAGGGGTTGTCCCTCCCCCCCCAAAAAAAAATCCGCCCAAAAGCACATCAGGTCAATGGCTTCCGGGCGGACGAGTGGTGAGGGTGTTTGTGTTTACTGTTTGAAAGGATCGGAGAATCGCTTGTCGGCCAGCAGGTGGTCGTCGGTCAGCGTGTTCAAAAACGCTATCAGGTCAGATTTTTGACCCGCCGAAAAATTCATGCGCTTGGGCTGGCCGTTGTTGTCGGTCAGATCCGCGTGGAGAAAAGGGTGATCCTGTATGCCCGTGCTGTAAAAATCGAGCACATCGTTCAGGGTGGCAAAGCGGCCGTCGTGCATAAAGGGCGCGGTCAGGGCGATGTTGCGGAGCGTCGGCACTTTGAACGAGCCTTCTTCATCATCGAAGCCCGTGATGCCGCCCACGCCGAGGTCGGTAGGATTGACTTCCAAGCCATTGTTGGCCAGTTGCAGCACCGGGCGGCCCATGTTGCCGCTGTGGCAGGAGGAGCAGTTGGCGTTGTAGAGGGTTTTGCCCCGGTTTGCCGCTGCGCTGAAGGCAGGGAAATCGTTTTCGTAAGTCACGTTGCCAAAAGTGCCGAAGCCTGATGGTTGGCTTTTGCTGGCTTCCGCATCGAACGGGCTTTGGTACGAGCCCATGGCGTTCACAAAGTTGGCCACAGCTTCCAGCACGCGCTCCTCGGTTACGTTTTTGTCGCCGAACGCCTTGTTGAAAAGCGGCTCGTAGTAAGGCTGCGCCTGCACGACGGCTGCTATTTCGTGCATTTTCATATCCATTTCTTTCTCGTTGGTCATGGAGCCGCGGCTTTGGTCGGCGGCAGTTTCGGCGCGGTTGTCCCAGAAAAAGCGGATGGCGTTGGAGCCGTTGAGGTCGGTGCCGTAGTAAGCGGAGAAATTGGCTACCGAGCCGAGCGCGATGGAGTTGCGGGCGGTGGAGCGGTCGTACACGCCGTCGCTGAAAGGCTTGTCGTCAGAGAACGCAAGTTCCTGTTTGTGGCAGCCGGCGCAAGAGACGGTGCCGTCTTTCGAGAGTTTTTTGTCGTAGAAAATCACGCGGCCCAGCACCGCTTTGTCGCGCTCTACCGCGCGGGCGAAAAGCCCCATGTTGCTCAGGTGAGAGGGGAAACTCACCGTGTAGTCGTCGGGGAGTTCGGGCAGGTTGAGGTGCTGCGAGAGCATCGCAGTTTCCTCAGGCGAGTAATAGTAGTAGTTGAAATCTGATTTGCAAGCCCCAATGAGCAGTACAAGGGCGAACAGGGTGAAAACAGTTGCGAGTTTTTTCATGGCTCAAATTGTTTTGCGGTGAGAAGGTGAGTGAGAAAATTTAAAAGCCCTCAAAAGTAGCACATCGTTCTTTGTCAGGTTTGCGTCAATCCATCCTTTACGAAAGATTTAACGCCCTCAAGACGCAGGCGAGCGAAATAGGGTTGGGCGGGCGGTAAAATTTCCCCTTGAGTGTTTGTTTCAAAATTTCAGGTGGAGCGGAAAAACGGCTGGGGGGCGGAGGAAGGGCGGCCGAGGAGGAGTTCAGCGCAGCCTGCCCAGCACCTCTTTCATCCGCCGGATGGCCTCGCGCAATTGCGCTTCGGAGGCTGCGTAACTAAGCCGGAAGCAGTTGGGATCGCCGAAAGCCGTGCCCGACACGAGGCCGACATAAGCGCTAGACATGATGTAGTCGCAAAAATCGTCGGCATCTTTGATGGTCGTGTGGCCGTCCGTTTTCCCAAAATAACTGCTCGCGTCGGGGAAGATGTAGAACGCGCCATCGGGGTGGTTGGCGCGGATGCCGGGTATTTCTTCGAGCATCGAAATCATGATGTCGCGCCGCTCGCGGAAGGCTTCGCGCATGGCTTCGGTGGGGGCCAAGTCGGCCATTAGTGCCACGGCGCCCGCCTTTTGGCTGAACGATGCGGCTCCGCTTGTCACTTGTCCCTGAATCTTGGAACAGGCATCGGCCACATATTTCGGGGCGCCCATGTAGCCCAGCCGCCAGCCCGTCATGGCAAATCCTTTGGCAAAACCGTTGACCGTGATGGTACGGTCTTTCACCTGCGGGAACGAGCCGATGCTGACGTGCTGGTGGGTGAAATTGATGTATTCGTAAATCTCGTCGCTCACCACCAGCACATGGTCGTGCGGGGCCAGCACGTTGGCGTAGGCCTCCAATTCTTCGCGGTCAAAAACCGTCCCCGTGGGGTTGCAGGGCGAGGAGAACAGCACAAATTTGGTGCGCGCCGTGATGGCCTCGGCCAATTGCTGTGGCGTGGGCTTGAAATCGCTTTCAACATCGGCATACACGCACACGGGGATGCCGCCAGAGAGTTTGACAATCTCCAGATAAGAAACCCAATAGGGTGAAAAAAGCACCACCTCGTCGCCAGGGTTGAGCAGGGCTTGGCAGAGGTTGTAGATGCTCTGCTTGGCGCCGTTGCTCACCACGATTTGTTCGGGGCGGTAGTCCAGGTTGTTGTCGCGCTTGAATTTTTCGCTGATGGCCTTGGTGAGTTCGGGCAGGCCGGCCACGGGGGTGTATTTGGTGTAGCCATCTTTGAGCGCTTGGTAGGCGGCTTCTTTGATGTGGCCGGGCGTGTCGAAATCAGGTTCGCCGAGGCTGAGGCTGATGACATCGTGGCCAAGGGCGCGGAGTTCGCGGGCCATGCGGGCCATTTTGAGGGTTTCGGATTCGGCGAGGTTTTGTACGCGGTCGGAGAGCATGAGGTGGGTAGTGGACATAATTGCAACGCGGATTGCGCGGATTTGCGCGGGTTTACGCGGATTTTTTGAGGCGCAAATGTAGGGATGGTTTAGAAGGGTTGAGATGGTTGAGAAAGGTTGAGATGGTTTAGAATGGTTTAGGCTAAACGCGCCCCCTAACCATCTCAACCATTCTAAACCATCCTCAACTATCTCCTCGAATAATGCCACACCATCGCGGCGGCCAAAATCAAAAGAAGGAGGATGAGCGCCACGGCCCAAGTTTGCAAAAAGCGGATGCCGCGCCGCTTGGTCCGGCGGGTGCGTTCGAGTTTTTGCTCCAGTTTTTGCCACACCTTTTCGGAAGGCCGCTCGTGGAGTTTTTCTTCGTTTTCTCTAAAAAAATCAAAAATATCAGGCATTTTTTTGAACGATGAACGATGAACGAGAAACTATGAACGATGGGCACGCAGGGTGCTCATCGTTTATAATTCATCGTTCATAGTTGTTTTTCAAGAGTTTGCGGAGTTTTTCTTTGGCGAGTATGAGTTGGCTTTTGCTGGTGTTGATGCTGATGCCGAGCGCGTCGGCTATTTCGATGTGTTTGAAGCCTTCGAGGACGTAGAGGTTGAACACGGTACGGTAGCCAGGCGGGAGTTGGTCGAGGAGTTCCAAGATTTCGCGGGCAGAAATGTCGGCCTCGATGTTGAAACTGTCGTGCTGGTCGGGGAATTGCGCTTCGTCGCCGGGGAAAGTCAGGGGTTGTGTTCTTCGGAGCGTCATAAGGCTTTCGTTCACCATGATGCGCCGCACCCAACCTTCAAAACTACCTGCCCCGGCATAACTTTCGATCTGCGAAAACACTTTGAAAAACCCGCTCACCAATGCTTCCTCCGCATCCTCGCGCGAGCGCAGATAGCGTCGGCACACGCTGAACATCAGCGGGGAGTACCGTTCGTAGAGCCACTTTTGCGCCGCGCGGTCTTGTTCTCGGAGGCGAGGGAGGAGTTCGTCGGTGGTCATAGGTGTAAGAACTTCCCGAAAGTTTGATCCCGAAGAAATCGGGACCGGGAAGTTGGTGTCTGGTCTGTCCAATTTTCAGTGGCAAAGTTGGGAATACTCTCGCACAGAGTAATCACCTTTGCGATTCAATTTGCACCATGTCAATTTTATCAAAAGGAACGAAGCGGTACAGCGTTTTTCACCTCAAATGCCCGCGCTGCCACGAGGGCGAAATGTTCGAGACGGGGAGTTGGGCTTTTGTGAAGCCCTTCGATATGCACAAGCGTTGCCCCAAGTGCGACCTCAACTACTTTCCGGAGCCGGGCTACTACTATGGCTCCATGTTCATTTCTTATATCTGGACGGGGTGGTTCTGCCTGCTTTTTGTCGCGTTTTTCCATTGGTATTTGGGTTGGAGCCAGACGGTGGCGTTCAGTTTGCTGAGCGTCTTTCTCGTGGCCAACTTTGTCTACGTCTTTCGCATTTCGCGCCTGATATGGATCAACCTCCATGTAAAATACGACCCAAAAGCCATTGAAAAACAAGAAGCAAAAGGGGCTTGATGTTTTTCTCGAAGGTTCAAACTAACTTTCGCCCAACAAAGTCGTTTTCCCGCGCACTTTTCAAGCAAATCAAACATCCACCTATTTAACTGTCTTACAAAACTATGAGCGACACTCAAAACTCTCGCACTTACGCCATCATCGTCACCGTGCTCCTCCTCTTGGCCGCCGGGCTTGGCTTTTTCTTTTGGCAGAAATCAAAAAACTACCTCGAGGAAACCGAAAAAATGGAAAAAGAACGGACGGCATTGGAGGCCGAAAAGTCTCAAATCACCATTTCGCTCGACAGCATGACCAATGCCTACTCTGCCCTCCGCACCGAGAATGAGAGCCTGCAAGGTCGCGTGGCTACCTCGGCCCAACAGGTGGCGCAAAAGGAAACCGTCATCCGTCAGATAAAATCTACCTTGGCCAAAGACGTGGACGGCCTCCGCGCCCAAGTGGAAGAATTGAAAAAAACAAAGATCGAACTGGAGACCATCATCACCGGCCTGCGCCTCGAAAACGACCAACTCAAAGCCCAGGTGGAACAACTGACCAACGACAACGCCCAGCTCAAAGGCACCAACACAGACCTCAGCGGCCAAGTGCAGGACCTCGCCAAACAGTTGGAAGCGCAAATCAAAAAAACCCAGTCGGCCACCTTCAAAGCCACTTCCTTCTCTGTGCAGTGCGAAAACCGTCAGGACCGCCTCACGTCGCGCGCCAAAAAGGCCCGCGAAATATTCGTCAGTTTCGACCTTTCCGATGTGCCGCAAGAATTTCAGGGCGAGCAAAAACTCTACATGGCCATCACCGACGACAAGGGCAACCCCGTGCCGAGCAAAAAATCTGTTCCCGCTACCATCAACGCCCCAGCAGGGCCGGTGGAAATAACCGCGCAAGAAGTGAAAGACGTGAACATCACGGATATGCAGCGGCCCAATTTCGTCCACAAATTTGACGAGCGGCTCAAAGCCGGCGCCTACGTCGTGGGCATTTACTGCGACAAAGGCTTGCTCGGTTCGGCCACGTTCAGGTTGGGGAAATAAGTTTCAAGTGGCAAGTAGCAAGTGGCAAGTGCAGCCAAAACAAAAGCGCGGAGCGATTGACATTCAATCGTTCCGCGCTTTTCATTGATGGTAATCGAACTTTCGGAAAGTTTTGAACTTTCCGAAAGTTTAGGCCTTCAAATCACCTTGTCAGCGCAAGAAGAAGAGGCGAAAGCAT
Source organism: Saprospiraceae bacterium (assembly GCA_046155725.1). Lineage (GTDB taxonomy): Bacteria > Bacteroidota > Bacteroidia > Chitinophagales > Saprospiraceae > M3007. The sequence goes on along the minus strand of JBJXFT010000395.1, from coordinate 3,624 downwards.
CGGGCTTGGCTTTGAACACAAAGCCCATGCTGAGGATGTAGCCCATCGCTTCTTTGAGCGCCGTATTGCTCTCGAAAGCCGGGTCGGTGTTGATGTCGGCGTGCACTTCGAGCGCCACATCGTAGCGGTCGAGCAGTTCGCACAGCGCGTAGGCCACCTCCACCGAACGGCCCACTTCGAGTATCATCCGCTCGCGGAGGGTCATTTTGCGCTTGCTCTTGTCGTTGGAAATAAACATGAAGCCGCCGCGCTTCTCGCGCACAAACACGATGACGGTGGCAAAATGAACCTCGTCGCTGATAACCTGCGAGTCGGTGCCGATGCACACTTTGAGTTTGTACCCCTCGGCATTTTCCCGGCGGATGGTCTCCTCCACCGCCGTGAGCAGGGGTTTTTCGATGCGTTGGCCGTTGAGCCTTCTCCATTCCATGGGACAAAAAATTTTGTTTGCGTAAACAGAAACTTGTCAACCTTGGGCGCAGGGATTGAAAAATACACGCCCCAAAAGTGGGGATTCTTGCGTAACTTTTACCCCGCGCCTCAAAAATTAATGGCTGCTTAATTTGGCGGTTGCCCGCCCAGCCGGTAGGCAGGGGCTTGAATCTGCCCGAAAACCATGCCGGCTTAAACTCGCCTTTTGCTACATGAAGTTCCCGAAGGGAAAATTTGAAGATACGGATTGTTGCGCCGCTCGCTCGGCTGTCGGACTTTTGCACCACTTTCGCTCTGACTTTCCAAGTTTTAAAAACTTGGAAAGTCTCGTTCCGCGAAAACGTACAGCAATCCAATGTCCAACATCCAGCAGTCCAAGGCCCTCCACAACCGCGTGAACCGCCGCGAATTGAAAGAACGGCTGCGCCAAAGCGCGGAAAAACGGGTGACGCTTTCGTTCTACAGATACGCCCAAATCGGTGACCCCCAATCGTTCCGCGACGAACTGTACCGGGCATGGAACGGCCTCGGCGTGTTGGGCCGCACCTACATTGCCCGCGAGGGCCTGAACGCGCAGATTTCCGTGCCGGAGGAAAATTTTGAAACGTTCAAAACCCTGATGGACGGCTACGAAATGTTCCAAGGGCTGCGGCTCAATGTGGCCGTGGAAGCCGAAGGGAAATCCTTTTTCGCGCTGGCCATCAAAGTCAAAGAAAAAATAGTGGCCGACGGCATCACTGACCCCACGTTCGATCCCTCGAAGAGCGGCACCCACCTGAACGCCGAGGAATGGAACAGCCTGAGCGACGACCCCGAAACGCTCGTGGTGGACATGCGCAATCACTACGAGAGCGAAGTCGGTCATTTTGAAAATGCCCTCACCCCCGAGGCGGCCACATTCCGGGAGGAACTGCCGATGGTGGCCGGAATACTCGCCGACCAAAAAGACAAGAAGATTCTGATGTACTGCACGGGCGGCATCCGATGCGAAAAAGCCAGCGCGTTTTTGAAGCACAAGGGTTTTGAAAACGTGTTCCAACTCGAAGGCGGCATCATCGAATACGACCGTCAGGTGCAGGCCAAAGGCTTGAAGAACAAGTTCCGGGGCAAAAACTTTGTGTTCGACGAACGCCTCGGCGAGCGCATCAGCCCCGACATCATCGCCCAATGCCACCAGTGCGGGCAGCCTGCCGATGCGCACACGAACTGCGCAAACCTCTATTGCCACATCCTCTTTATCCAGTGCGACGCTTGCCGCGAAAAGTACGCGGGCTGTTGCTCTGACAAATGCCGCGACTTCCAGGCCCTGCCCGCCGAGGAGCAAAAAGAACGCGCCCCGGCCATGGTTTTCAACGGCTCGAAATTTGGCAAGGGGGCGTACAAGGCCTTTCGGAAATCTGGGCAGAATCTGAGCGCGGGCTAATGACACGCTTGCTTTGAACCACGTTTCGCAAACCTTCAAGGTTTTGCCCTTGTTGGCATCCTCGCCAACAAAGGCAAAAACGTAAGGATGCAAAAATCAAGTTTGAGTCGCCCCAGCATACTACTGGACATTTTTGTTTCACACAACGCCACAACGCCACGACGACACAACGAGCTGACTCTAAGTGCTTTGAATTTTGTACCGTTGTGACGTTGTGGCGTTGTGGCGTTGTGTGAAAAATGTCCAGTAGTATGTCGCCCCAGCACTCCACAGATATCCGCTGCTCATGGAAAACGAAAAGAAAAAAATGCAATCGGTTGCCTTCCGAAACATAGGCGAAATGCTGGATTATCTGCCAGAAGACCAACTCGCCATCGTGGAAAAGCTGCGCGAGTTGGTGTTCGAGTGCATCCCCGGAGTGGAGGAGCGGCTGTCGTTCAACGTGCCGTTTTACCGAAAATACGCGGGCATCTGTTTCATCTGGCCGGGCGCGGTGGCTTGGGGCAGCAAGACTTGGGCGGGCGTGGAGTTCGGGTTTCAGCACGGCAACCTGTTGGCCGACGAACTGCGCTACCTCGAACGCGGCACCCGGAAGCAGGTCTTTTCCAAGCGATTTTTCCGCCTCGAGGACATCAACGAGGGCTTGCTGAGGGCCTACCTGTTTGAGGCAGTAGAGGTGGATGAGTTGAAGTATGTGGAGACAAATAGGCGGGCAAAAGCACGGAGGCAATAGCCGACATCACGATTTTTTTTCAAAAAATAAGCATCAATCACCAAGACCTAAATAGAATGTGATAATTAGCCAATCTGCTAATGTGCTAATTGCCAACAAGATGCCGCCTATCATAGGCTAAACTAGTTTTGGCGACGTACCTACCCCTTCATCTTCTCTTTCAAAAAATCAAAATCCTGCGGCAGCAGCGATTTCCTACCAGGCAGCACGGCATTGAAAACACCCGCAATCTGGTGGTACGACAATGCCCGGAAAAGCAGGGGCGCAGCAATCTTCCGCCGAGAAAGGAGGTGCAGGTTTTTCCCATTGGTGCTCAGGTGCAGCCCCATGCGCTGGGCGAGGGCTTCCAAAGATTTGCGGGAAAAAAACGAGATGTGCTGCCCGATTTCTGGCAGGATGTACCACCAAGTTTCGGGCGTGGGGCGGGCGTTGGGCTGCAGTTCGGTGGAGAAAAGGATGTTGTCGCTGATCTCCAGCATTTTCTCCACTTCCACCACGGGGTTTTCGAGGTGCTCGAACACTTCAAAAGCGGTGAGTACTTCAAATTTGGCGCAGCCCGAATCGGCGAGGTCGAAGTTTTTGGCGAACAAGTTTTCTGCATAAATATCCTGACGGTAAAAATCCAGGCCCCGGTCGCGCAGCAGCCGCACCAGCAGGCCGTAGCCGCCGCCATAGTCCACGAATTTTGCCGAAGGGTCAAAATAAGTGCGGAGCAGCGCCGTCACCACCTCCCGCAGTTCGAGGTTGCGCTTGAGCATACCGATGTCCAGCGCAGTAATGGCCGAGGCGTAGGATTCGGACAGCCAAAACGGATCCGGCACGCGCAAAAACCCGCACTGTGGGCATTGAAAATAAGGGGCTTCGTACTTTCCGAGGATTTTTGCCCGAAAGGATTCGCAGGTGGGCGCGTGGCAGATGTTGCAGTTCAAAATGGGTGAAAGTTTTGAGCGGGCGAAGGTATAGTTGAATGATTCGATTTTTGAAGATTAAGAGCCTATCCGAAAACCGGCCCGACGATACGTTTACTAAACCTTGG
>JBJXFT010000394.1:0-5780 GCA_046155725.1 Saprospiraceae bacterium | reverse complement strand
TTTCCGCCACTTCTTGGGCAGGGAAGCCCCTGAGCAGCATTTTTTCGATGCCCTTTTCCATGCCCCTTTTGATGCCCTTTTCCATGCCTTCTTCGATGAGTTGCTCGGCGACGGACTTGAAAGATTGTCCAGTTTGTAGCGGCATTTGTTGTACCATTTCCATAAAATCCTCCTTTTTTTGAAAAAGATAGGTGAAATAGATTGCAAAGATACGCCGGAAATATTTGCCTTCCGGGGTCTTCAATATTGCTTGCCCAAAGATAAAGGTCTCGTTGAAATGCGCTTTGACAAAACCCCAGTCGCGCCCATATTTGAGTGCGAGCAGGGCGTTGGCGAGTATGGTGCCTTCGATGGCCTGCACGATCACTTCGCGGGGCATGGTGGTCAGGTCGGTCAGTCCATAATCGAATTCTGGCAGGTATCGCCGGAACTCGGCGGGCAGCGACGGGAAATAACCGTGCAATGGCTTGGATTCCCATGCCGCTTCTCCGTGATAGACCACGATGGGCACGGTAAGGCGGAGCGGGCGTTTTTGGGCCAAATCTTCCTCCATGCGGCGCACGATGTACTTGAGGAGTTGGACGTGGGGAAAGTCTTCCCGTTCGCTCTTGTGCTCGAAAAGGAAAGAGACTCTGACTTCCTGCCCCTCCACGTTTTTCAAAGAGCAACGGTACGACACGTCTGAGAATGCCTCCACCATCCGCTCGTCCACAAAGTCGTTTTTTTCGGGTTCGAGCGTGGCGAGGTCGAGCCATTGGAGGATTTCGGGTTCGAGGAATTTCAGGCAATAGTCTCGTGCCGCCTCCGAGATGGAGAACACCTGCCGAAAAAAACGATCGTAGAGGTTGCGGCTGGGCGGGGAGGTTTCCATGATGATAAGATTTGAAACGGTGGGCGTTGTCCTAAAAAATGCCTGAAGCGGCTTGGCGAAAAATATGCGTTGCGCTCAGCCCCCATACTGCTGCGCATAATATTGCTGGTATGCGCCCGAAGCCACCCGTTGAAGCCAGCCCTCGTTTTCCAAATACCATTTGGCGGTGAGCCTGAACCCCTCTTCGGCGCGGACGGACGGTTGCCAGCCCAACTCGTTTTTCAGTTTGGAAGCGTCAATGGCGTAGCGGCGGTCGTGCCCGGGGCGGTCTTTCACGAACGTGATAAGTTGGCGCGAAGTGCCGGGCGCGCGGCCCAACAGTTCGTCCATAATGTCGCAGAGCGATTGCACCAGGTCAATATTTTTCCACTCGTTGTTCCCGCCGATGTTGTACGTCTCGCCCACGCGGCCTCGGTGGAATATCGTGTCAATCGCCGCCGCGTGGTCCTTCACCCAAAGCCAGTCGCGGGTGTACTGCCCGTCGCCGTACACCGGGAGGGGTTTTCCCGCCGCAATGTTTTGGATGACCAAGGGGATGAGTTTTTCCGGGAAATGATTGGGGCCGTAGTTGTTGCTGCAATTGGAGAGCAGCACCGGCAGCCCGTAGGTGTGGAAATAGGCGCGCACAAAGTGGTCGCTCGCCGCCTTGGAAGCCGAGTAGGGCGAGCGCGGGTCGTAGCGCGTTTCTTCGGTGAAAAAACCTTCCTCGCCCAGCGAACCGTACACCTCGTCGGTGCTGACGTGGTAAAAGCGCTTGCCATCGAGATCATTGCCCCAAGCGTTGCGGGCGGCGTTCAGCAGGTTCACCGTGCCTATCACGTTGGTTTCCACAAAAGCCATTGGGTTGGCGATGGAGCGGTCCACATGGCTCTCGGCAGCGAGGTGGATGACTCCTTCGGGGCGGTGTGTTTCAAAAATATTTTTGAGAAAAACCGTGTCCGTGATGTCGCCTTTTTCAAAGGCGTAATTGGGCAAATGCTCCACGTCGCGCAGGTTTTCGAGGTTGCCCGCGTAACTCAGCGCGTCGAGGTTGACGATTTTGAGCTCAGGATATTTCCCTAAAAAATGGCGGACGAGGTGCGAGCCGATAAAGCCCGCGCCGCCGGTGATGAGGATGGTTTGCATATTTCGAGACGTTGGGTTGTTGGATTTTTTTCGCGGAATTCAGACCTTCCAAGTTTTTAAAACTTGGAAGGTCTTGCTACCAGTTTCATTCAGCCATTGGCGTAGCGCCTTTTCCGCAGCCAGTTGAAAAGCAAGCCGAAGGCGGCGAGGAACACAAGCGGCAGCCCGAGGTTGAGGCCGCGCCAGAAGCTCTGTTCGTCTTTGGCCCGCACCGTGTCGAGCAAGCGGAGTTTCACTTCCTTGGCGCGGGCTTCTATCACCCCGTTGGGTTCTATGAGATATTCTACGGCGTTCAGGACGAAATCCTTGTTGGCGTATGTGGCATTTTCAAAACGGTTGAAACCCAGCGGCAGCGTCTGTTTCTTTTCCGCATCGCGCACAAAGTTGGCCGCCACATCGCCGTCGCTGACCACTATCATGCGCGTGGGCACACTGGCCGATTTGAACTCCATGCCGAGTTGTGTCATGCCCGCCATCATTTCTTCCGACACGCGGTTCTCGAAAGCCGAAGAGAACGTGCCTTCGAGCAGCACCGCGAGGTTCTGCGGGCCTTTGTCAAACTTGGCGGGGTCGGGGTCGTATTTCAGGATTTCAAAACCCAGGTCTACGGGGTTGAACTGCAAGCGACTGTATTGGCTGCTGCGCAGCAGCACGGTTTTCTGCACCGGGGTTTTGGTGCGCAGGGTGTCCATGCTGGAAGCAAATCGGAATTCCACGCGGTCGAGGTTCTTCACCACCGGGTGCCTGCTTTCGGGCTGCGCGGCCAAGTGGTAGTACCAATCGAAGAGTTGGAACTGCGGCGCATTGCCCTGCTGCCCCACTTGGAGCGGGATTTTGGTGCATTGCAAATCTACCACCACGTCAGGGTTGAGCCGAACGCCATACTTGAACAGCATGTCCTCCAACTTCAGATTGTAGGGCGTGGAAAGGAAACGCCCGCCCATGCTCAGGCTGTCGAGGCTGGCGTTCATGGGGTCGAGCAGCCACAGGATGCGCCCGCCGTGCATGGCATATTGGTCTATCTTGAACTTGTCCTTTTCGGAAAAAACCACGCGCGGCTTGGCCACCACGAGCAGGGCGCATTCGTCGGGCTTGAGCTGCACTACCGAATCGAGCGTGATGCGGTCGGTGTCGTAAAACTGTTGGAGGCCGCGCTCCAGGTCGGCGGTTTGCAGGTCGTCCAGTTCGCCGTGGTCGCGGGTGAAAAGGATGACGGGCTTCGCCGGAGAGCGGAGTTTTTTGATGACGTTGGCAAATTTGTACTCCAGCAGCGTCACCGAATTGTTTATCACCTCGTCGGGCGAAAGCGAGGGCGAGTTGTTTTCCAAAAGTTTCACCACCATTTTGCGCCCCCCGTAGTGGAATATCGCCACGGGGTAAATGAGCTGCTGCGAGCTCTCGCCCATATCGGCCACGCGGAGGTTGAAAGGCACAATGCCGTCGTCGGCCAAAGTCTTGCGGCGTTCGTTCAGTTCCTCCACCGTGCCCAGCCCGGGGTTTTCAAACTGATAGTCGAGGTAGCCGCTCTCCGAGCGGAAATCGTCGAGCATTTCCTGCGTAGCGGTTTGGAGGCGTTTGAACCCTGCGGGGAAATCGCCGTCGAGCAGCACCCGCACGTACACGCGGTCTTTCAGGTCGCGCAAAAGCGCTTTGGTAGGCTTGGTGAGCGTGAAGCGTTTTTCCTCCGTGAGGTCGAAGTAGGTGTAAAACGAGTTGGCCACAATGTTGGCAAACAATAAGATGCCTGCGAACAGGCCAAATTGGAGGAGTGCTTTTGTGCGTCGGGAACGGGACATGGGCGGGCGGCGGCTTTTTTGCCGGCGGGCAAAAGTATGGCACTCTCCATACTTCCGTAGCGTTAGGCAGATTCAAGATTCAAATGCAACTGGGTAAGGTTTTGAACCTATTCCCTATCTCCCAGAAATTTTCAAACAAAACAACCCACACACCATGTATCAAAAAACAGTAAACCTTGACAATTCCGGTCTGCTCGTGATTGAGTGGAGCGAAAATTTATCAAACATGACCATCAAAAAAGATGGCGAACTCATTGGCTCATTCAACAACAAAGACGAAGTAAAACAAGGCCGACGATTTTCATTGCCGAACGGTAAGAAGATCACGGTGTTGTACAACGAATTTGGACTGGAGGTATGGCAAGATGGCAAAGAGCTGGTGAGCGGCGCCAAAAGCGGCAAGACAAATGGGATCGCCGCTGCGGTAAGTGGGCTCATACTGGTCGGCGCAGGTCAGTCTGTATTTGCCTTGATCCTGTATTTCCTGTATTACATGGAGATTGAAAATGGCATCTGGGCAATAGCCATTATAGGTAGCCCAAGCGTTGTGTTGCTTGGCTTGGGTTTGTGGGCAAAACAAACTGTCAGCAAAGCCCCTTATAAGATTGGCATTGTGGTCTGTTTGCTCGATCTTATTTTCGTTTGGCGCAGTTTATTTGGGCTTATCATTTTAGGCGGGCTGATTTACTACCTTATATTGGCCGCAAAAGCGGAGGCGCAAAAGCCAGCACGCAAAGTGTTCAGCAACCCGAATGCTCCGCTTGACAGCGATTTGTAAAAATGACCATCCCCCCTTTTTTTTCTCGGCTTCTGCCGATAATCTTCTTTTTGAGCCTCGCCCTCTTGTCCTTTCTGTTGAATTTCAACGGGCTGTACGGCCAAGACGCGCACGAGTACCTGCGCCAAAGCCAAGTTGTTTTCGACCGCTTGCAGGGTTTGCCCATTCCCCCGCCCAGTATTGGCGATGCCGAATTTGCCGGCGGATACCCACTTGCCGGAGCCTTGCTGCGCTTTCTCCTGGGCGATTCGGTGCTGGCCTTGCAAGTCGTGTCGTGGCTGGCGGCGGCACTTGGGCTGTGGGTTTTTGAGCGCTTGCTCCATCTGCTCGCGCCGGGCGTTCGGGCCGACAGCCGCTGGGCATTTGCAGGGCTGGGGCTGCTGCTCGCGCCCATGTTTTTGCGCGCCGGGCTGAGCAGCATGAGCGATGGGCTGGGGTTGGCGTTCGTGCTTGCAGCGTTTTTCTTTGGCCTCCGCGCTTTTGAAAACAGCCGCGCTGCGGATGTGGCAATGGCTGCGGTCTTTGCGGCATTGGCCGTCAGCACCCGGTATTCATTGGCTGCGCTGCTGTTGCCCTTGGCCACCGCGCTCGCGTGTTTTTTATTTTCGAGGAAAAAATGGCTGGCCGTGGCGGGGGCAGTTTGTGCGTGCAGCGTGGCGTTGCTGCCACACTTTTGGCTGAAAATGGGCGTGTCGGAAAACCCGCTCGGCCACTCGCTGCTGCAAGGCTGGTCGTTCTTGAATTTTTTCAAAGCAACATTTCAAAATCAGAGCGGCACCATTTCGCACCTGCTCCCCAACTGCCTGTACCTCCTTTTCCCAATTGCCCACCCCGCGTTTTGCCTCGCGCTGCCCGGCTTGTTTTTCCTGTTCAAAAAGACCGACCTGACGCTGCCCGCCAAAAAAATCCTGCTGGCTTGCATCGCTGCCTACCTGATATTGCTGGGCGGGCTGCCGCACCAAAACTCGCGCTACCTGCTGCCAGCCTACGCCCTCTTGTTGCTGCTGCTTTTTCCCGCATGGGACAGGCTCTACTGCTATGGCTTTCTTTTTTTTCGCCGACTGACCACTGGCGTTCTGGCCACGGTGCTTGCGTTGCAGCTATTTTGCTGCGCCAGAATCCTTGCGCCAATCCTTGCCCGCCATCGTTTGGAAATCGAAGTTGCGTCCAAATTGAAAGAAACCATGCCGCCCGATGCCACGCTTTTTGC
>JBJXFT010000390.1:0-29257 GCA_046155725.1 Saprospiraceae bacterium | reverse complement strand
AGGTTCGTTTTTGCCAAAACAACTATCTTTTTGTGCGAATAGTGGGGCTATTTAATCAAAAAGATGGGCAGTTTGGGTGAAAAGGAATCACATCAAATTGACAAGTTATTATTCACCCGTTCCTTAAGCTGCAAGGTCACGCTTCTTGACCAAATCCTGACTGCCTTTCCCAGACGCTCTCCCGACCTTGCGGCAAAATTTTTCCACTTCTTTTATGCGCCCACTTTCCTTCTTTTTCCTCTTCAATTTTTTGCTTCTCCATCTTTCTGCCCAAAACCCAGCCGTCCTTGGCACAGGTTTGCAGCCCGCCGCTCCCCCGGAGAACCATTTGAAAAACATCCGACAGCTCACCTTTGGCGGCGACAACGCCGAAGCCTATTGGAGCCCCGACTCCAAATCGCTCACGTTCCAGAGCAACAACCGCAAATGGGGCCTCGAGTGCGACCAGATTTTCACCATGAAAATCAAAGACGCGGCGAACGACAGCACCTACCGACCCAAAACCATCAGCACTCTGAAAGGCCGCACCACTTGCTCCTACTTCATGCCCGACGGCAAGCACATCCTCTACGCCAGCACCCACGAGGGCGGCGAGGCTTGCCCGCACACGCCCGAACTTCGTGCCGGCGGGAAATACCTCTGGCCCATTTTTGGCACTTACGACATCTACGTGGCCGATTTGAAAGGACGGATAACCCGCCAACTCACCAACACGCCTGGCTACGACGCCGAAGCCGTGCTCAGCCCAAAAGGCGACAAAATCCTTTTCACGAGCGACCGCTCCGGCGACCTCGAACTCTGGACCATGAACCTCGACGGCTCCGACCAAAAGCAAATCACCTTTGACCTTGGCTATGATGGCGGCGCGTTTTTTAGCCGCGACGGCTCCAAAATAGTGTTCCGCGCCAGCCGCCCCAAAACCGCCGAGGAAATCAAAGAGTACCGCGACTACCTTGCGCAAGGCCTCGTGGCCCCTACGAACATGGAGATTTTTACCTGCAATGCCGATGGCTCCGAGCTCCGCCAAGTGACGCATTTGGGCAAGGCCAACTGGGCGCCGTTCTTTCACCCATCGGGTCAAAAAATCTTGTTCAGCAGCAACCACCACTCCACGCGGGGCTACGATTTCCAATTGTACATGGTGAATCTCGACGGGTCGGGGCTGGAGCAGGTTACCTCCCAGAGCATTTTCAACTCGTTCCCGATGTTTTCGCCCGATGGCAAAAAACTCTCGTGGAGCAGCAACCGAAACAACGGCGGCACCCGCGACACCAACGTTTTTGTGGCGGATTGGGTGGATTGATTTCTGAGGGTGTCTATAAGGTTGATAAATGTTTATTAGGTTTATGAAGGTTGATATTTGCACTCGAAAAAGGCATTCAACCCTCATTTTTGGACGCAATAATCAACCTAATAAACTTTTATCAACCCTCATCAACCTTATGAGACGGCCATACCTTTGGGGAAATTTGAAATCTCGCAAAATGAAAAAACCGCCTTTCCAAGCAATGCTGCCTCTATTCTTGTTTTTCGCCGCTTGCGGCAATGAACCTGCGCAAAAAACAAGCAGCAACTCCAGCTCCCCAGAAAACCCAGCGGATGCAAACCTCTCCCCCGCCACCTACCTCGAAGGCATTTACGCCACTTCTTCGGCGCCGGGAAAAATCTTGGAAAACCTCTTCGATTCCAACCCCGCCACCTCGTGGCAAACGCTCCCCGGCACTGGGCCCGACGAGGGCATCATGCTCTATTTCCAAAACGCGCTGCCCATCGCATCGGTGGAAATAGTGGCGGCGGCGGGGAGTTTTGCGAAAGAACTGCCTGAGGGAAGCGACCCACCAATTTTGATTTACACCAACGGCCAAATCGCCAGCGCAGGCTTGCCCAATGCGCGCATCGCCGCGAACGGAAATGGGTTGGTGAAATCCCTCTTCGTCCGCTTTGTGCTTACTGGCAACGAGGAAACTCAGATACTCCGGCAAGACGAGTACGATGCGTACCGCTATTCCTATCCGACCGATGCCTCCATCGCCCTGAGCGAACTTAAAGTCTTGAACGACAAAGGCGAAACGCTTCGACTCGTGCCGCCGCGCAGCGTGAAAGGCTCGGTCGCCGCATCCTCCACACTCCTGCCGGAGGCCGCTTACAGCCCCGCCAATTTGTTCGACAGCCGCAAAGAATTTGTATGGGCAGAAGGCACAGCCTCGTCGGGCGAAGGCGAGACTTTGACTTTTGAATTCGAGCAATCGGTGAACATCACGGCCATCCAAATCTGGGACGGCTACCAGCGCTCGGACGAGCATTTCTCTGCCAACGCGCGTCTGCGCAATTTTGATTTTGGAGAAAAAGGCGGCGCCGCCCGCAACTATACCTTGCGCGACACCAAGGCTGGGCAGAAAATCGAACTCAGCGCTCCCGCCAAAGGCGCAGCATTCGAACTGAAAATAAACTCCGTTTACCCCGGAAAAGACTACAAGGACTTGGCCATTAGCGACATCGTTTTCTACGACGGCGAGCGGCCATTTGTGCTGCGCTCGGCTTTGCCCGAAAAATACAAAACCGCGCTCCGCGCCCAAGCCGCGTCGTCGCCGCTCGCCGCATTGCTCGACAAGCGCATCGCCAACTACATACAAGAACCCGCATCGTCTGTGACCCAGTCCCTCATACTCCGTTCGGATGGCACGTTCGTGATGTACAGCGAAGCCCGCAGCGACGGCGACCCCGACATTGCGGCGTTTGCCGACGGCAACTGGGAAATGCTTTCAGGCTCGCAACTAAAGGTTTTTGGCAAATGGAGCGAGCTCGTCAATGGGGCTGAATATTATGAAGGCGTTTCTCGGAAAAACCCTACGCGCATTTTCAAAGACGTCCTCACGGTAGATGCCGCCAAGGTGGCGGGGACGAAAATGCTGGGGACGTTTTATTTGAAGTAAGTGCTACTCCGGCACTTTTATCAAAGTCCCGGAAGAGGAGCCGTTGCTTTCTGTGCCGACAAATGCTTCGACCCAATAATCGCCGCCCGATACCACCACGATGCTGCGTTTGACAAACTCCCGCGCCGTTGGCAGCGCAGTGCTGAATGAATCGAGCGTTGCGCTGCTGCCAAATTCCGTAAAATTGAAATGAAAATCTTGGTAGTAGTGATTGCCAAGTTGGGTTACCACGACCGTGAAGTCCAATTTTTTTGAGCCGTCGTCCAGGTTCGTGATTTCTGGGTCGCGGATGTCAATGTCAATGTTGATTTCAAATTCCTCTTGTCGGCAGGCCTGAAAAAGAAACAACGTAGCGAGGAGAAGGGCGGGTAGCATAAATCTCATGTTCCTATTCGTTGAGTTTTGAAAAAACACAGCGCACCGACACCCCGCGCACCGGAAAAGCGGGTTTGAAAAAGTGTCGGGCGCTGCGCGGCTTTCATGGTTCTGTGGCCTTCGGGGAAGTAGGGCGTGTTTATTTGCCGTCCAATTTTCGGAGCGCTCCGGTTGCTTCCAACTGGCTCGCCAAGGAAGGCACATCGGCCTCCAGTTCCTTTTTGATATTCGACAGGGCGTTTTGGAGCGCGAGAAGGTTTGCTTTGCGCATAGCCGTGGCGCCGTTGTACCCGTGGTAAGCCGCCATTTGTGCTTTCCCTGCGCCGGGCGCGATGTATCGCACCAGCATTTTCCCATCGGCGTCCATGATTTCCATTTGGAGTTCCAGTTCGGCGCGGTAAGTCCCGATGGGCATCCCAAAAATATTGGGAATCAGCAAAGTACCGATGCTCGCCGCCGTCCAGCCCCAGCCCGAATTGAAGCGTTTGTAAAAAAGCAATTTGAAGCGGGCGTGGCCATAGCGTGGGTCAGTGCTTTGGTTCAGGTTGTCGTCAAGTTCATTGCCCAGCACATGGAAAGCGTCTTCGAGTGCTTGATTGGTCACCTCGAAAGCCACCCAGGGAGCAGGTTCGCAAGGCCCGCCAAAAGTGTGGGTGTCCACCATGTCTCGGTAGAGCGCATAGTCAAACGCTTGCAAAAAACTGCGTTCGTGTACGAGCAGCCCAAGGCGTGGCAAGCGCGTAGGGAGGCTTTGGTTGGTATGGAAATCGCGCACATGGAGCGAGCGGCAAGCCCCCAGCGAAAGGGCGATGAGCAAAAAAAGAATGGTGTGTTTTTTCATGGCGTGGTAATTTTTGCTGCAAGGTTTCGCCGCAAACCCCAGTGCCGCAATAGCCAGCCCGCCGCCGTCGAGCGGCTTAACCGAGTTTAACCTTCGGAGTGGGAAAAAACAGTTTTGGTTAAATGTCAAAAACATGATTACCAATGCTTTGAAAGGCTGTTAAAAAAATATGTGAAACGAGGTTAAGGAAGTTTAACAGCAGGTGGCACAACGTTCACAGCCAAAAGCCAACTGCCAAAAGCCAATCCCTATCTTTGCCCCATGCGCCATCCGCTCCCCAGTGTCGAACAATTTGTGCAAGGCATCCGTGCCGCCGACCGCGTACTGCTCGGCCAAGCCATCACCCTCGTAGAAAGCGCACGAGCGGAGCACCAAGCCTTGGCGCGAGAAATCATCGCACAACTCCTCTCGCCCCCTCTCACTCCCTCGCCCCCTCTCACTCCCTCTCACCCTCTCACACCCTCTCACCCTCTCACCCTCTCTCACCCTCTCACCCTCTCACCCTCTCACCCTCTCACACCCCTCCGCCTCGCCGTCACCGGTGCCCCCGGCGTAGGCAAAAGCACCTTTATAGAAGCATTGGGAATGCACTTGGTGGAGCAAGGCAAACGCCCCGCAGTGCTGGCCATTGACCCTTCGAGCGCGGTGAGCGGGGGCAGCATTTTGGGCGACAAAACTCGCATGGAGCGGCTTTCGGCTTCCGAACGGGCGTTCATTCGGCCTTCGCCTTCGGGCGATTCGCTCGGCGGGGTGGCGCGCAAAACGCGGGAGGCCATCGTGCTGGTGGAGGCTGCGGGGTTCGACCCCATCATCATCGAAACGGTGGGCGTGGGCCAGTCGGAGACAGCCGCGCAGCGCATGACGGATTTGTTTTTGCTGCTGCTGCTGCCCGGTGCAGGCGATGATTTGCAGGGCATCAAGCGCGGCATTGTAGAAATGGCCGACCTGTTGGCGGTGAACAAATCCGACGGCGAGCGCATGAAATTGGCGAACCAAGCACGGGCGCACTACCTCAACGCTGCCCATCTTTTTCCGCCCAAGCCCAGCGGCTGGCAACCCCGCGTGATGGCTTGCAGTGCTTTGGAAAACACGGGCATCGCCGAACTTTGGGAGGCTATTTCGGAATTCAAAAACCACACGCTCGCCAATGGTTTTTTCCACGAAAACCGCCGCCAGCAAGCCCGCTATTGGTTGGAAGACGCGCTCGAAACGGGGCTGAAGTCTATGTTTTACAAGAACCCTGCGGCACAAGAAAAACGCGCCGAACTGGAGCCCGAAGTGTTGGCCGGGCGGATTTCGCCGACGGCTGCGGCTGCGCTCATACTCGGGGCATTCGAGGAATTGTAGGTTTTAGCAGGAATCCAACTTTCCGAAAGTTAGAACTTTCGGAAAGTTAGGGGTTGCAAGAAAAATTCCCATTCAACCCAAATCTCAATCTCCTTTGACTTTTGACACCCTCCCCATTGGGGAGGGCAGGGTTGGGTTGAAACAAATGTGCTACCATTTGGAACATTTGTCCTGACACCACCCGGTGTGTCGAACCGCACTTTTGGGGAAACATTTTTTCTCACCAAAATTTCGATTTGCACACCATGAAACACTCCCTTTCTCTTCGCTTGCTCGCAGCCTTTTTCTGCGCGAGCCTTTTTTCCAACCTTCTTATTGCGCAGCAATTTGAAAACACCTTCGGCTCGCTCGCCAACCACGAAGAACCGCAGGACGGCAAGCCAATCCCCAACGGGCGCTACATCGTGCTGTCCAACACGCTCAGCTACGGTCCGGCCAGCCGCATCCTGCTCACGCGCCTCAATGCAAACGGGACGGTGAACATGAACGTCACCATCCACGACGCGGAAAATCTGCCAACCGCTTACTTCGGCGCGGCCATTGACTTGGACTACAACGCCTTGGGCACGCACACGGGCTATTTCATTGCGGGCAGCCGCAGCACCGCCAACGGGCGGCAAGCCATCCTGATCCGCACCAACACCAGTGGCACGGTGACCTGGGTGAAAGTGTTGCCCAATACCGAAAATGGTCTCTCCCTCGACGAGCGCGGCGTGTCGGTAGAGCGCCAGCCGAACGGCGAGGTTATCCTGACTGCATCGGGGTTCAGCGTCCCGGCGAACAACCATCGGTTTTCGGTATCCCGTTTCAATGGCACAACGGGCGCACAGCTGTGGAGCAACCGCTATTACGGCACTACAACTGGCCAGAATTTCGAGGCCACCGAAGCCTGCAACGCGATTCGTTCTGGCGTGGAAGTCATCGCAGTCACAGGTCGGTACAGGGCAACAGGGGTGGCCAATCATCACACTTTCCTTTCTTGTATCAATGCGACAACCGGTGTCGAAATCTGGCGCAGGAGCTACGACGCGGGGCAAAATGGAGACGAAGGCCTCGATGTAGTGTACAAGCCAGCCAACGGTTCGGAGGCAGCCGCTTTGATGGTGGTGGGATGGACAGGCCCAAGTCATCCGTCCCTGTGGGTCGTACGCGCCAACCCCTTGAACGGGATAGCTAGCAGCAAAATCTATTCTCCCAATGTGTTCTACTTTGCTTTTGTGGGCAGGGCAATCGGTTTGGATGCAACGGGTACAAGGGCGGCCATCACTGGCAACATCGCTTACCAATCCTCGCCCGGCAACACGCTCAGTGGGACCTTTGCTATGGTGCTGCCGTTTTATGGCACGGAACTGCCTGACTGGACGTACTACTATTCCAGTTCGGACCCACAATTCACGGAGCCTCACAGCATCTCCCGAATCACGGGCGCGGCGGGGGGCTACTTTGTCACCTGCGGCACCCGGCTCACAGGCTCGGCTTTCAACGACGCACACGCCATCCGCGTCAACTCGCTTGGCTCGAATGGCTCGATGGGTTGCGAGATTGCCCCAATCGGTGTGGTGAGGACTTTGGCCGGGACTTCTTCCTGGCGGGCTTTCAGCCGAACCCCCTACACTTGGACAAATACCTCGCTCGCGCGCACTTCCCAGAGTTACACGCAGGAATTCTGCATCGAGCCGCAATTCGGCGGCATCGGAGAAGAGCGCGGAGACGATTTGGTTGCCGATGAAGTCGAGCCACGGCTTTTCCCCAACCCCTCCGCAGGAGGACAGGATGCAACGCTGGTTTTTGATTTGCCCGAAGCGGGGGAATTGCAAGTGCGTGTCTTCGACCTCGCTGGGCGCGAAGTGTGGTCGTTCGGAGAAACACTTGCCGAGGGGCAACAGGCTTTGGAACTGCCTGCCAGCCGATGGGTCAATGGGGCGTATTTCGTGCAGGTGCAAACTTCTAATTTGAACAAGACCTTGAAGTTCGTGGTGTCGGGGAATTGATTGCCTATTGTCGGGGTGACTTTTGCCTATTATCGGGGTGACTCAAAGTCACCCCGACAATCATGCCGCACTTTTTTCATTCTCAAAACTGATTTCAAACATGAAACTCAAACTCTTTCTCGCCATGGCCGTGCTCGCCATTTTGCAACAAAACCTCTTGGCACAAGCGGGCAGCCCCGATGCTGATTTCGACGGCGACGGGCACGTGACAACAGCCATTTTGAGCGGCGACAGCGATGCCAATGCTGTAGTGGTGCAGGCAGACGGCAAAATCGTGGTGGTCGGTTCCACTACCACAGGTACTGCGGGGTCAAGCTACGATTATGGAGTAGTGCGCTACCGCCCCGACGGGTCGCTTGACAACACTTTCAGTCTGAATGGGGAGGCCAATTTCGGCATCGCCAATGCCGACGGCGACTATGCCAAGGCGGTCGCGATACTTTCCAATGGGAAGATTTTGGTAGCCGGCAATTCAGATACTGGCGCAGGAGAAACTGCTTTTTCGGCATTGCTCCTCAATCCCAGCGGCACTTCATTCGATGTGTCTTTTGGAAACAACGGCAAACTCCTGCTCGAAGGCGTGGACTTTTGGATGGAGGCTATGGTCTTGCAATCCGATGGCAAGATTGTCGCGGCAGGCCATGCCTCCAACAGTCAGAACGACGATTTTGCGTTGCTCCGGCTTCACCCCGACGGCTCATTGGACAATACGTTTGGCGGAGACGGCAAGGTGCTTATCCCCATTGTGACTGGCCAGACAGACAGGGCCATTGCTGTTGCTTTGCAGCCCGACGGGAAAATTGTGGTAGCGGGTGGCTCTTTTCTTACAGGTTCGGCCGCCGACATTGCCGTAGCGCGGCTGAACCCCGGCGGCTCCTTGGACAATACGTTTAGTTTCGACGGCAAACTCACTACTGCAGTTGGCGAAGAATCTGCGGGATACAGTGTACTCATCCAGCCCGACGGGAAAATTGTGGTAGGCGGGTCGGGCGGGGCCAGCGGTAACTCCGACATGGCGCTTGTGCGCTACAACAGCGACGGCACCTTGGATGCATCTTTCAGTACCGATGGCAAACTGCTCATCAGCCACGCTGGGTTCGACTATGGTTTTGGGCTGGCACGCCAACCCGATGGCAAGCTGATTGTGGCCGGTGGCACTGGGTTCGACAACAGGATGATTGCTGCGCGCGTCAGGACAAACGGCCTTTTGGACAGCAGTTTCGGGGACGGCGGCTTGGCTTCCGTGGAGTTCAGCGGCGAGGAAAGAGCCATTGCTAACGATGTCACGCTCAGCCCCAGCAACCGGATTGTGCTTGCCGGGTTTGCTGTCACAAATCAGGAATTCAAAATCGGTGTGGCCCAGCTCCTCACGGGTCTTAGCGTCGGCATCGCCGATTTGAGCGAAACGGGCGCGACGCTTTTCTACCCCAATCCCATTGAAAGCCAAGCCGCCTTCGAGTACGAACTTTCCGCCGCAGGCCCCGTCTACCTCACTCTTTGCGATGTGCAAGGCCGATTGCTCCATACTTTCCTGTCAAAAGAAAACCGCCCTTCGGGCAAAAACACCGAAACGCTGACGCTCCCAATCGGCATGGCAGCGGGGGCTTATCTGCTGCAATTGCAGACGGAATCGGGTAAGGCAGCGATAAAGATTGTGCTGAAATGAGAAGCGGCTGCGGGCAGGTATTCGAAATGGGCGGAGTTTCTCAGCATGGCGTTGGTTAGTGGACAAAACAAAAGCGGTTCAAAGCTTTGCTGCTTTGAACCGCTTTTTGTCAAAAGGGTGTGGGCTTTAAAAAAAGCCAGCCTTGTGTGCAAATCAAGCACTGACGTTCTGCTCCAGATAGCTGATCGCTTGACCGACCGTTTGGATGCCCTCGGCTTGCTCGTCGGGGATAGACACATCGAATTCTTTTTCAAATTCCATGATGAGTTCAACGGTATCGAGCGAGTCGGCGCCGAGGTCGTTGATGAAACTTGCCTCTGGGGCCACTTCTGTTTCGTCAACACCCAATTTGTCAATGATGATTTTTTTTACGCGTTCGGCTATGGTTGCCATGTTTTTTTAAACTTGTTGGTGAAAAAAAGTCAATTTTTCTGGGGGCAAAGAAACGCCGCCCCAGAGGTTTATCAAACATTTCACGGGTATTTTTTTGGCCGATTGAAAATAGCCCCTACCCCTCCTTTTTGTAATTCAGACACTTAGCCTTTTTCCCAGAGGGCCACAATTCTGCTTATTTAAAGCCTGTTTTTAAGGATATTGATTCTTGGGGACATTAAATGTCTTGCACCTCGTGGGCGCAGTTGCTCGGCTTTTTCTAATTTTGCGGTGTTTGGCTTATTGTAGTTTTTACACTTAAATTCTGAAAAAGAATGACACTCTCGGAAGCGGCAGCATTGCTGGAAAAAAACAAGTCGTCGTTGCGCAAGGATGGTTCGCAGTTCACCAAAATCGTGGCCACCGTGGGGCCAGCCTGTAGTTCCCCAGAAAAACTTCTCGAACTCATACAAGCAGGGGTGGATGTTTTTCGCCTCAATTTCAGCCACGGCACCCATGCCGATCACTTGCAGGTCATCGAGCGCATCCATGCCATCAATGAAGAACACAAACTGCACATTGGCATCCTCGCCGACCTGCAGGGCCCCAAACTCCGGGTCGGCAAAATCAAAGACAACGCCCTGTACCTGGTCGAAGGCGACATCATCACCATCACCAACGACGAGAAAGCCGAGGGCACGAAGGACAACATCTATATGTCTTACGACCAGTTTGCCGAAGACTGCGAGGTGGGCGAACGCATCCTGATGGACGACGGCAAGTTGATTTTTGAGGTAGCAGAGACCAACAAAAAAGACACCGTGCGCCTCAAAACCCTTCATGCAGGGGTGCTCAGCAGCAACAAAGGCGTGAACCTGCCCGACACAAACGTGAAACTCCCAGCCCTCACGGAAAAGGACAAAGAAGACCTTGAGTTCATCCTCACACAAGAAGTCAATTGGATTGCGCTCTCTTTCGTGCGCCGGGCATCTGACCTCGACCCGGTGAAAGAGGCCCTCGAAAAAACCAAGCACCAGGCAAAAGTCATGGCAAAAATAGAAAAGCCAGAAGCCGTCAAAAACCTGCGCGAAATCATCCGCGCTTGCAACGGCATCATGGTGGCGCGGGGCGACTTGGGGGTGGAAATGCCCATCGAGCAATTGCCCATGACCCAAAAAGACATCATCCACATGTGCATGCAATACGCAAGGCCGGTGATAGTGGCCACGCAGATGATGGACAGTATGATAAACAACCCCTCGCCTACCCGCGCCGAAGTGACCGATGTGGCCAATGCAGTGCTCGACGGCGCCGATGCCGTGATGCTCAGCGGCGAAACTTCGGTGGGCAAATACCCCACGCTCGTCATCCAATACATGACCAAGATTATCACGGAAGCAGAAAAGCAATATTGGCCACAGATAAACACCCGCCGCCCCATCCCTTCCAAAAATTTCATGCTCTACCACTCCGACGTGGTGTGTTTTAGTGCTTGCAACGTAGCCGAGTCAATCGGCGCAAAGGGTATTGTCGGGCACACGTCTTCTGGCTACACGGCTTTCAAACTCAGCAGCTTCAGACCCAAGTCGCAAATTTTCATTTTTAGCGACAAGCACATCAAACTCGGCGCGTTCAACCTTTTGTGGGGGGTACAATGCTTTTACTACAACCGCTTCACTACCACCGACGAAACCATCCAAGACTGCACCGACATCCTCAAAGAAAGCGGCTTTGTAAAAACGGGCGACACCCTAATCAACACCGGCTCCATGCCTATGGGCCGTCGCTTGCAGACCAATATGCTGAAAGTGACGGAGGTGGAATGACGGAAAAACGGTTTAGAAGAGTTTAGAGGGGTTTAGATGGTTTAGGCTAAACAATCTAAACCCCTCTAAACTATCTAAACCAGCAGCAGATTACCTTTGCGCCCTATGACTGAAACTCGCCCGCTCAAGATTTACAACACCCTTTCCGGCAAAAAGGAAGAATTCCGCCCCATCGCCCCTGGCTATATCGGCATGTACGTTTGCGGCCCCACCGTGTATAGCGATGCCCACTTGGGCAATTGCCGCACCTACGTCAGCTTCGATGTCATCCACCGATATTTCCTGCACCTCGGCTACAAAGTGCGCTATGTGCGCAACATCACCGACGTGGGCCACCTCACCGACGACGGCGAAGACCGCATGGCCAAAGGCTCCAAAGTGGCACAATTAGAACCCATGGAAGTTGCCCAACGCTACACCGTGGGTTTCCACGACATGATGCGGATGTTGAACACGCTGCCGCCGAGCATCGAGCCGCGCGCCACGGGCCACATACCCGAACAGATAGAAATGGTGCAACAAATCTTGGAGCGCGGCCTTGCATACGAGCGCAACGGCTCCATCTATTTTGATGTGCCAAAATTTGCTGCCGAACACGCGGGCGTTTACGGCTCGGTGAGCGGCCGCATCTTGGACGACCTCTACACCGAAACCCGCGAACTAAAAAGCCAAGAAGAGAAAAACCACCCCGCCGACTTTGCGATATGGATGAAAGCCCGCCCGCAGGATTTGATGGTGTGGAACAGCCCTTGGTCGGTCGGGTTTCCTGGCTGGCACTTGGAATGCTCCGCCATGAGCACCAAGTATTTGGGCAAAACTTTTGACATCCACGGCGGCGGCAACGACCTCAAATTCCCGCACCACGAAAACGAAGTGGCGCAAAACCACGGCGCTTGCGGCTGCCACCCCGCCAACTACTGGATGCACACAAACATGCTGCTGCTCAACAACAAAAAGATGAGCAAAAGCGACGGCAACATCATCTCGCCGACCGAACTTTTTGCGGGCGCAAGCGAGCACACCAGCAAAGCATACTCGCCCATGGCCGTGCGCTTTTTTATGCTCATGGCGCATTACCGCAGCACGCTCGACATCACGGACGATGGCCTGTTGGCTGCCGAAAAGGGTTTTCTGAAACTGATGGAGACCAACCGCGTGCTCCAAAACCTCCCGGTGAATGCCCGCGATTTTGATGGCTCCGAATCGGCTACCGACCGCGCCATCTTAGGGCTCATCCAAGATGCATACGCGGGCATGGACGACGATTTCAACACGGCCATCGCCATTGCTTCGCTGAACGAAATGGGAAGTTTTGTCCACAAATTGGCCAACCAGCAATTGGCCGCGAGCGAGGTTTCCCCTTGGGTGATCGAGCGGGCCAAAACCGTTTTCAACACTTTTCTTTTTGAAATTCTGGGCTTGCAAGACGAATCCGCCGCAGGCAATGACAGTGAAACACTGGAGGGCTTGATGAGCCTAATTCTCGAGATGAGAGCACAAGCCCGCACCCAAAAAGACTGGGCCACGAGCGACAAAATCCGCGATGCGCTGGCAGTGGCGGGCATTACCGTGAAAGATGGGAAAGAAGGCGTCGCTTGGTCAAAGGGGTGAATACACCGTGATTGAAAATTGGGATTGCTGTACCGTGGTGAATATCGCAAAGCAGCATCGAACCACCCGCCATTTTGCCTCCAACCCGCATCTTTGAAAATGGAAGGCTGGATTTTGCCAAACCCCGAACCCGCACCCTCCACACTTTCAAACCCTCCGTTCATGTCCACCGACGACCGCATCCGCAACCGACCAAATTTCAGAATGCCCATGGTCATCTTGGGCCTTGCCATGACAGCCTTTTACTTTGGCCTCGGCGCTTGGCTGCTTTTGGACAAGACTTTTCTGCCGACCATCCCCACCGAATTCCGAAACATTTTTGCCGTCATGATATTGGTATACGGCACCTATCGCGGCTGGCGGGTTTACGCTGATTATTTTTAGAAGCGCGCCCGTTCATACCTCATCGTTCATCGTTCATCGTTCCTAAATATGCTTCGCAATTTTTTCATCCTGGCAGCAGCATCGCTCTTTTGGGCCTCTTGCGCCGAGCGCGACAAATCGGGCAAAGTGCTTGACACCATCACTACGGGCGAAATCTCGGTGGCCGTGGAAGAAGGCTACCGGCCCGTTATCGCTTCTTGCATTGACGTGTTCGACTCCATTTACCGCACCGCCAAAATCAACCCGCGCTACGTGTCAGAAGGCGAGGCGGTGAATGCGCTCATCAACGACTCGGTGCAGGTAATTGTCATTGGCCGACAGCTGAACACCAAAGAACTGGAGTATTTCCAGTCGCGGGGATTCACTCCGCCCACCACGCCCATAGCCTATGATGCCCTTGCTTTTGTGCTGCACCCAGCCAACCACGACTCGGTGCTCACCGCGCAGCAAGTGCGCGACATCCTCAGCGGCACCGCGAAAACCTGGAAAGACATAAACCCAAAATCTGCACTGGGCGATATTCAATTGGTATTCGACAACCCGCTCAGCGGCACGCTCCGCTATGCGCGCGATTCGGTCATATCAGGCCAAGAGATAACCAAGCAAGCCACCGCGCTGAATACCAATGCCGAGGTGATTGCTTATGTGGGCAAAAACAAAAGCGCCATCGGTATCATCGCGGCCAACTGGATTTCGGACACGGACGACGGCGGGGTGCAAAAATTTATGCGCGAAATCAACATCGCCGACATCGCCAAAGAGACCGGGAAAAGAGGCTACGGCCCCTATCAAGCCTATCTCGCCACGGGCGATTACCCGTTCAAGCGCACCATTTACATCATCAACGCACAAGGGAGGCGCAACGGCCTCGGCGCAGGCTTTGCCTCCTATTTGGCAAAAGACGGCCAGCGCATCATGCTCAAAGACGGTCTTTTGCCCGCCAACGCCGTGACGCGCTTGGTCAAGACAAGCAAGTAAGATTCAAACGTTTGCCCAAACCAGTTCGGGATTGTTGATTTTTCCTCCCGAACCGCGTCTGTAAAAACGGAACTTCGCCCCCTTTAAAAATACAGGTGCGCGAGGCGTGCCGAAATACTTAAACACAAATTTTTTTTCCGAACAATGACAACTTTTCTGAAAAAAGCCCTTTTCCTCGCGGCAATCCTTTTTGCCCAAACAGCCTTCGGCCAAAGCCATGCGGCGGGCAATGAGGCCATGCAACTGGAAGACTGGGACAAGGCCATCAGCGTATTTTCCGGCTTGACCAAAGCCGACCCTACCGACCAAAGCGCTTTCCTCAGCCTCGGCAACGCCTACCTCGCCAAAGGCGACAAGGAAAATGCAATGACAAATTTCAAAGCGGCTTTTGATGCAAAGTCCGATGCGCCCATGGCTTTTGTGGCCAATGGCCGCGTGCTTTTGCTCCAAAACAATGCGGTAGAAGCCGAAAAGCAATTTGCCAAAGCAAAAAAGTACGCCAAAAAAGACATGACCACTTGGCGGCAAACGGGCGAATCTTATTTCTACTACATCGAGCCGGGCGCCAAAAAGCCCAACCTCGCCAAAGCAGAAGCATACCTCAAAGCGGCACTGGAGGTTTCTTCCAAAGATTTTGCTTTGCAAATGGCGCTTGGCGCCGCGTACCGCGAAATGTCGAGCGGGGGCCCGGCGGCGTCGCACTACGAGTTCGCAGAAGTTTTGGAGCCCAAAAACCCGCTCCCAAAACTCATGCTGGCCAAGGTATACCGCATAGCCAAGATACCAGAAAAGCCCATAATTTTCTACGACAAAGCCATCCAAGTGGCCCCTACTTACACCCCTGCCCTGCGCGGCAAAGCGGAGTACCTCTTCTATACGCTGCGCAAATGGGAAGATGCCACCAAGGCTTACAAGGAGTTGGTGGAAAAAGGAGCCGAAGTAAAAATCGAGGATGAGATGCAGCTCGCCAACTGCTACTACCTCATCAAAGATTGCAAATCATGCAGCGAACTCGTAGAAAAAATCTTGAAAAAAGACCCCAGCAAAAACTATCAGCGCCGCTTGCAAGCCTACTGCGATTTTGACAATGGGAACTACGAGCGCGGCCTGAAAACCCTGAACGATTATTTCAAAATTGTGCCGCCCGAAAGGGTATTGGCCTCCGATTATGAGTACCACGCCAAGTTGCTGCTGCAAACCAAGGGCGACACCGCCCAAGCCATCAACGACTACCTGAAAGTGGTAGACATGGACAGCAGCAAATGGTCGCTCTACGAAGACATTGACAAACTCGAATGGACCCGCAAAAACTACTGCGGCGCACTGAAAACTTACAAAATGTACCTCGACTCGGTGGCTACCCCGAAGGCTACCGAATGGTACACCTTGGGGATGCGCCACTATTTTTGCAAAGAAGACTCTATGCACTTCCAGAATGCCGAAATGGCTTTTGCGAAAGTGACGGAGATGAACCCAAAGGCCGGCATCGGCTGGCTATGGGCGGCAAAATCAGCAGAAAAACTGGACCCTTCGCCCGATTCCATCGCGGTACACCCCGAACTTGCAAACCAATACGGCAAGGCGCTGGGCTACTACGAAAAATATACTGAGGTGGCCGAAATTGACACGGAGAAAAACAAAAAAGACCTCCTTAAGGCCTACCAGTACATGGCTTACTGCTACTTCGTGAAAGTGGATTCCGCTAAGTTCAACCCAGTGATGGACAAATGGCAGGTGCTCGAAGCCGACCCCGCCCAATTGCAAACCATCACCGAGATGCGCGAGGCATTTGGCAAAGACACTTCGCCCAATGGTGGCGGCGGCAAAAATTGAGGACTGTTTTTCAAAGTGCCGAATAGGCAACGGGCCTCCTGCGATTCGTGGGAGGCCCGTTGTTGTTGTGGGCAAATGTTATGCAAGGTGGCGACCATAAAAGTCTGTTTTTCGAACAGTTTTTTCACCTTTGGCTTCCAATTCCATATTCCGCACTCGGGATTCCGCATTCCCCTAATTCCGCATTCCGCATTCCATAATGCCTCGTTTTTTTATTGACCCCAACATCGCCCGCGCCCGCACCATCTCCACAGAGGTGTACACCAGTCCGGCCATTTTTGAAGAAGCAAAGGAAAAAATCTTCGCCCCTTCGTGGCAGTTTGTGGGCGACACGGGCCGGGTGGCCGAGCCGGGCAGCGTGTGGCCTTTCATGCTGCTGGAGGGGTATTTGAACGAACCCCTCCTGCTTTCGCACGACAAGGTGGGCGCACTGCACTGTATGTCCAATGTGTGTACGCACCGGGGCAATTTGCTCGCCTACGAGCCTTGCACATCGAGCCAACTGCGCTGCCGCTATCACGGGCGGGTGTTTGGGCTGGACGGAAAATTCCAGTTCATGCCCGAATTTTCGGAGGTGGAAAACTTCCCGACGGAGGCCGACGATTTGAAGCAACTGCCTCTTTTTCGATGGGGCGATTTGCTTTTCAGTTCGCTGAACCCCGCCGTGCCGCCCGAAAAATTCTTGGGCGAAATGATGCAGCGACTCCCGAAGACATTCAGGATGGACAGGCTCGAATTTCGCCCCGAACTTTCCAACGATTACAACGTGAACGCCAATTGGGCGCTCTACTGCGAGAACTATCTCGAAGGCTTCCACATCCCCTTCGTGCACGGCAGCCTGAGCGCGGTGCTGGATTGGGGGAGCTACACCACCGAGATTTTCCGGTTCGCCAACCTCCAACTCGGCATCGGAAAAAAGGGCGACGCTTGCTTTGATTTGCCGCCCGATTCGCCCGATTTTGGCAAGGACGTGGCCGCCTATTATTTCTGGGTGTTCCCCAACATGATGTTCAACTTTTACCCCTGGGGGCTTTCGCTCAATGTGGTGGAGCCGCAAAGCGTTGGCACCTGCAAGGTGCGTTTCCTGGTCTATGTTTTGGACGAATCGAAATTGGGAACGGGCGCGGGCGACGGCCTCGGGCAGGTGGAACTCGAAGACGAAGAGGTGGTGGAAAACGTGCAGCGCGGCATTCGTTCGCGTTTCTACGCGCATGGCCGATACGCGCCCCAGCGGGAGCAGGGCACGCACCATTTCCATTCGCTGTTGGCGGAGGTTTTGGGGTGATGGCGATTGTGGGCATAAAAAAACCGCTCGACATTGCGTCGAGCGGCTCAATACCAAATGAAAACAATCTTCCTACCGTACTATAGTTCCAAGGGACTGGAACCAATTCTTTTTTTGTTTTGAGTGATTTATACGCTTATACGAGTACAGGTCACCTTAGGGTTTTAATCTTTTCAACACGACTTTTCAAACGCAAATATCCGCTCTGTAGCGCAAAGCCACAAAGCGGATATTCTTTTTTTTTCAAAGAGGCTTTTAGAGAAGCCCGCTCGATTCAAGTGCCAAACTTGCCGACAGATAAAGCAGCCGGTACATTATTGCCACTGAAACGTGTGTTCGTGCCCGTTCACCGTCACGGTAGCCGAGCCGTTGCCGTTGAAAACGAGCGTTCCGTTGAGGGTTTTGGTTTGGCCGTTGGCCGTGCTGGCCGTCACGGTGGCCGTGCCGCCGCCGCCGGTGATTTTGTAGGTGGACTTGTCCATCGTCAAGTTGGTGAGTTCCAGCGCGACGGTGCAATCGAAACTCGGCGATACGTTGCGGAGGCTCCCGGTGAGGTTGCCCGCGAGGTCGTAGGAGCCGTTGACAGTATAGGCTGCTTCCTGCGGGCTGAGGCCGGTGAATGTGAGGTCGCCGATGGTGGCCTCGGTGCCGGTCCAGTGGGGGCTGGCGAAATCGCCATTGCCTGCGATGCCGACGTTGGCCGACTGCGGCACACCAAGGTTGGAGCAAGTCACGAGCCAATCCATGCCAAAAGTGTAGTCGTAGGTGGCCACGCCGCTGCTTTTGGTCTTGTTGATGCTGGTGTCTCCGGGCGTACCGCAGCTGTTGAGGTAGGTTTCCACGAGGGCCGCCGCGTCAACGGTGGGAGCGGTGAAGCCTGCGGTTCTGCTGGCCACGGCATCTTCGATGATTTCGGTGGCCTCGCTGTTGGAGAGGAGTTCGATGACTTCATGGGGGTCTTTGCGGCAAGAAGTGAGTGCGGCCAAGGCAGCGAAGAACAGGAGAGCGAACAGGGGCAGCAGATTTTTTTGATTGCTTTTCATAAACATGAGTGAGTGGTTAAGAATGTTGAGTTGTGGAATAGGTGATTGGTGGATTTGGCCCCACAGTCTGGTATTTGTTAGACTGACATGGCCATCAACCGTTTGTGATGACACAAAGGTGGGGGCGGGCAAAGGGGCGAAAAAAATGGCTTCAACCTGTGGGCGTGTTTGCTCAACCATCGGGGGGAGCGGCTGCCGTTGGTTGACGAAATGCGGTGGCTGGTTGAGCGAGGATGGCGCGTCAGGGAAGCGGGCATTTACCTTTGAATCAGCGTCCGCGGATGGAGTTTTTATCGAACCATCAAACCTGCGAACCTTTTCACCATCCAACCCACCCTCTGCCATGTTCAACCCGACCGAGTTTTCCGCTTTTCAATGGCTGCTGATGCCGCTGTTTGTTTTTGGCCGCTATGTGCTGCTTTCGGCCATCGTGTATGGTGTTTTTTATGTCTGGAAACGCCGCGCCTGGCTGTTCCGCAAAATCCAGCAGCGATTCCCCACCCCTACCGATTATCAACGGGAGATTGGCCACTCTGCGCTCACGTCGCTGATTTTTGGCGCAGTGGCCTGGCTGTGCCTCGGCACTTCGTTCCACGAACACACCCAGTTTTACACCGACATAGACCGCTACGGTCTGGCGTGGGTATTGCTCAGCATACCGCTCACGCTGCTGGTGCACGACGCTTATTTCTACTGGATCCACCGGCTGATGCACTTGCCCATTCTTTACCGACGGGTACACCTGACGCACCACCGCTCGGTGAACCCCTCGCCGTGGGCGGCATTTGCATTCCATCCTTTGGAAGCGGTAGCTGAGGCGGGCATCATTCCCATCTTGCTCCTTGTCATGCCGCTGCACCCGATTTCGTTTTTTGGCTTTGTGACCATGATGCTCCTTTTCAACGTGTATGGGCACCTCGGCTACGAACTTTTTCCCCGAAAACTCTACGAGCACCCGCTCGGAAAATGGCTCAACACTTCGGTGTACCACAACCTCCACCACGAAAAATTCGAGGGCAACTACGGCCTGTACTTCACTTTTTGGGACCGCCTGTGCGGTACGCTGCGTGCCGATAGTTTGCAAAAAGCGGATGAGGTGCATGGGCGGATGAAAGACTTTGAATATCCAATGTCCAACCGCGCTGAGTCGTGGCAAACAAAGGAATACCCAATGCCCAACCCCGGCAAGCCCTGACATTCAATTTGCTTTTCAAAATTTTCATGCTCAAATAATTATGCAACTCAAACACATCCTCCCCGCCCTCCTGTTGGCGGCCTCCGCTTTAGCCGCCCAAGCCCAAGGCATCAACTGGGCCACCGACATTGCGCCCATTCTCTACGAAAACTGCGCAAAATGCCACCGCGATGGTGGCCTCGGCCACTTCTCGCTCATCGGGTACGCCAATGCGTTCAGCAACCGATTTCAGATGCAAGAAGAAACCACCGCCAAGCGGATGCCGCCGTGGAAGCCCGACCCCAGCTACCAAAGCTACGCCCACGAAAACCGCCTGAGCGACACCGAAATCCAGCGCATCAGCGATTGGGTAGATGCGGGCGCGCCTTCCGGCGACCTGAGCCAAGCCCCGCCCGACCCGGTGTTCAACCCCGAATCGGAAGTAGGGATGCCCGACCATATCCTCATGACCCCCTTCTACACCGTTACGGCCACCGACGACGAGTACCGGTGTTTCGTCATCCCCAACGGCCTCAATCAAGTAGCCTATCTGCGCGGCCTCGAAGCCATGCCCGGCAACCACGAGGTGGTACACCACATCTTGATTTACGAAGACACGACCGGGCAGGCCAAAATCCTGGACGCGCAAACGCCCAACGAGCCAGGCTACGTCAATTTCGGTGGCCCCGGCGTGAACGGCGCAAGGCTCGTGGGCGCTTGGGTGCCGGGGTCTCGAACGACGCTCGTGCCGCCGTTCATGGGAGTGAAACTAAGCCCGGGGGCCGACCTCATCGTGCAGATGCACTATCCAAAAGGCACGACGGGCATGAGCGACCAGACGCGGCTGAACTTCTTTTTCACGCCCAGCAACCAAGGCATCCGTGAGGTAAAACTCGCCCCCATCCTCAACCACACGCCGCTCTCGCTTGAAAACGGCCCGCTCAACATTCCCCCCAACGAGGTAAAAACCTATCACGCCAAATTCACCCTGCCGCAAAACGCCTCCATAGTCAGCGTGGCCCCGCACATGCACCTCATTGGGCGCAGCATCGTGTGCTACGGCGTGACCCTCCAAAACGATACCATCCCGCTTATCCGAATCAACGATTGGGACTTTCATTGGCAAGGCGGGTATTTCCTTCAAAAGGTGCAAAAACTTCCCCTCGGCACCAAACTCCACGCTTACGCGACCTACGACAACACGGCGAACAATCCGCACCAGCCAAGTTTCCCGCCCCAAACGGTGACGCAAGGCGAGGCCACGACCGACGAGATGATGCTGGTGTATTTTGCCTATTTGGCCTACCAGGCGGGTGACGAAAATATCGTCCTCGACAGCACGCTGCTCAGCTCCGCGCTGCCGTTTGTTCCCGAAAGCCAAAGCGTTGAACCACTCAGGCTGTTCCCCAACCCGGCGCAGGATTTTGTGGAAATACAGTTCGACCTTCTGGAAAAGGCAAATTACCGCGTCAGCGTCGTCGCCCCGAACGGGCAGATAGTGAAGATGTACGGCGAGAAAAAAGACATTCAGCCGGGCATCTGCCGGGAGGTTTTGAATGTGGGCCATTTGCTGCCCGGAACGTATTTCGTGGAGGTGCAGACTTCGGGCGCGGAGCTGTTCGCGGCGAGGTTTGTCAAAGATTGATGCGCCTACCGTTTGCAACTACTTCCAAGACATCCGGCTTAGCGCTTCGCCCAGTTTTTCGGGCGCGATGCGCTTGGCCGTGATGCGCTTGGCCGTGTCGAGCAGGTAAATGACGGGCAGGTTCACCGCCGCGTATTGTTTTTCTAAGGCTTCGATGCCGCTGGGGCTGGCGAGGTCGAGCCATTGCCAGTCTTGTTGTTGCACATATTTTTCCCAGTACGCGTGCTGCTTGTCCGTGTTCAAGGCGATGGCTTTCAAGCCCTTGGGCGCGTAGTCGAGGTAGGTTTGGTAAATCTTTGGCATCAGTTCCTTGCAATGTTCGCAAAGCGGGCTGTAAAAAACGAGCATCGTCACGGGGGCATCTATGGCGTAGAGTGCGTGGGTTTTGCCGGTCTCGTCGGGCAATTCAAAATTGACGGCGAGGCTGCCCGTGAGGTTGGGGCGGTGCGCATCGGCTTTGTAAGCGATACGCTCGAGGGTGGCGATGTCGAGCCACGGCGTGTCGTCCTTGCGCTGGTATTTGTCGGCGAGGTGGACAAAAATGCGGTCTGCTCCGGGTGCCTCGTTTTGCTCGAAAAACTGCGCGAGCCGCACCACGGCAAAGCGGTAAAACGCTCCATTGCGCGGCATCCGTGCCAGTGTTTCGTCTATCGCCACCAAGAGCGAATCAGGCTGCGGCACCACATGGCGGGCAAAAAAACCATCGAAGAATGAGTGCCAAAAATTGTTGCACAAAAGCCGCTCGTCGCCGAAGTCAGTGTGGTCGAAATAGTGCGCCCGTTGCCAACGGGCAAAAGCCGGGTTGGGCTTCCCGTTCAGGGTCGGCTTCAAACCTTTGGGCGGTTCTGGGGGGCGCACGGAAAGGAGCATTCGGGCGTAGAGCGTGGCGGGATGGTTTTGGGTGAAAGCGATGGCGAGCGAATCGCCCGATTGGTACAGCGCGGTGAGGGCGTTTTGCAGGGGTTTCAGCACCTCCTTGTCGCCTTGGGTGGCGCGGCCCACCATGTCGAGCATCTGTGCTTGCGCTGCTATTTTTCCTTCCAGTTTTTTCCGCTCCTTTTCAAAAGCAAAATAGGCCGCATTCTCGGCAGAGTTTTCCGTCACCAAGGAATCGAGCCGCGCGTCCGAGCCGCGCACCGTGAGCGAATCTGCCGCGCTTGCCAACACAAAATCGAATAGCCGCGACCCGCCTGTCGCGATGAAATACACACCCGGCTTTAAGCCTTCTTTTTGGAAAGCAAATGTCCCCGTGGCCGCGTCCACACGGGCGGAATCAACCCGGTAAGCTTGGCCGCCATAGTAGTAGCCCAGCGTGGCGTGGGCGTTTT
Source organism: Saprospiraceae bacterium (assembly GCA_046155725.1). Lineage (GTDB taxonomy): Bacteria > Bacteroidota > Bacteroidia > Chitinophagales > Saprospiraceae > M3007. The sequence goes on along the minus strand of JBJXFT010000390.1, from coordinate 6,625 downwards.
TCGGCCCATTTATTTGAAAAGAAAGTATGGCGCGGGCAGGCGTTTGCGCGGCAGCGTTTTGAGAAAAAACGAGGGCGGCGAGGGCGAAGAAAAGACGGAGTGGCATGGTTTCGAAATGATGGGGCGAAGGTAGGCGTAGCAAGCAATGGAGTGTTCGGGAAAAAATCGCGCTACATTTGCACACCGTGAAATGAAACTCCCATTTTTGCTTTTGCAAATTCTTGATTACATGAAGATCAGGTCAATAAAATTAAACAACTACAAAAAATTTACTCGACGTGGCGATCCATACGGGTATAATTTTTTTGACCCTGAGACTGGGGAAATCAATGCCGTTACGCTCGTTACTGGTAACAACGGAGAAGGGAAGACGACCTTGTTGCACGCCATTGCTTCAGTAGTGGGGAGTGCGGTAAGAGATAAATTTAGGCCCTCGAGTTTGGAATGGCCGGGATTCGTCTTTCCGTACCTTCAAAATGGCCGCTCTCCTGTCAGGATAAATATTGACCTTGAACTTGTACAAGACGAAGTAGATGCTACGAGGGAATACTGTACTGAACTTCAAAGGATTTATTCAGAGAGAACCTACAAAATGCCCCCCAACCAAACAAACTTGACACTTTATCTTGATTATGAGATGGACAAGGTTTTGGCTACGCCAGAGTCTGGAATGGATGCCATCTTTTTGACAAAAGGATACCAGTACGCCAAAATGCTGGAAAGTAAGGACAAAAACTACGGGATGCGTTTTGAACGGGTAGGCTCCATCCTTTGGTACGACGAGCACCGAACAGCAGCCAGCATCACTAAGCATTTTTTTAAAGACGACCTGTCTTCTATTGCCAAGAAAAACCAAAGCAGTATGATAAAGGAACTCGTAGCGCACTGGTACTATACCCACTCGGATTTAGAAAAAGGACGACACCAACTTCGCCCCGGTCAGTTTGACAAATTTGTCAAACTCCGCAGGTTTTACGAGATGATATTCCGTGGGCGAAAACTGAAATGGGCGACTTTGAGCCAAGGTGGTGGCAATGGCATTGATGTGGTCTTTTCGGATGGCAGGAACGAGTACGACTTTTCAGAAATGTCCGCTGGTGAGCGGGCTATTTTTCCTATTTTGCTGGACTTTGCAAATCAAAACATCAACAACTCTATTGTCTTGATTGACGAACTGGAACTGCACTTACACCCGCCGCTGCAACAGCAATTTTTGGATGCGCTGCCCCTTCTTGGCAGGAACAACCAGTACATAGTTACCACTCATTCCCCATTCATTGCCTCGCAGTTCCCTGATGAAAGAAAAATCGTGATCCGCCATGACTAACAAGACCGTTTATCTTTTTCATGAAGGGGGAAGCGGCGGCCTTGACCAGACCGTTTTGAAAAAAATCCCGTTTGAAGGCAGAACTGTTATCCCCCAACCTTTTGGGGGCAAGTTTGGACATGCCCGTTTCATTGAAGGTTTTGGAGAGTATGCCAAATCGCTCGGCACCGAACTTGCCGTGGTCGGGTTTCGAGATCGGGACTTTGATTTCCCTGTACCTCAAAAACCTGCCTTGACGAAGGCAAACGAAAACGTCTATGCTGGCTACCGCACAACTTTGGAAAACTATCTGCTGGACACAGAAGTATTTTTCAGTTTTACCAAAGATGAAAAGCAGATGGCCGAGCCTGGAACCTTGTTTAGCGATGTTTTGGCTGTTAAAACCTTGTTTGACAGGGCTGCCCAAGATATCCTTGTGTTCCAAGCGGCCCGCTACGCACTGGGGTTAATCAGGAGCAAAGCCGAACAAAAAACCAATTTCAGAGACTATGAAGAAGAAAAAAAATTAAAGAACAAGACCAAATTCTGTTATCTGAGCAGCAATACATTGCCCCCATCGCTCGCCGAAAAGGATTGCCTCAGAGAGGCCCACATGGTGATCGAAACTTTTCAGGGCGAGGCTGCTAAGTATTCAAAGGAACACTTCGAGGAGGCTTTTGAACACTGTTTAAAGGAATTTCGAGAACCCGATTTTATCCAGCAAGACACCTATCTTGTTTGGTTTCAGGGCAAAACTTTGCAAGAGTCAATGAAGCCGTACTTGCCGAGAGACTTTCCAATGAATGCCTACAACAAGTACGCAGCAGCACATTTCGACTACACCAAACATCCCGATTTGATGGAACTGAAAAATACCCTCAATGCTCTCTGACCATTGTCGGGCTGCCCACACTATATAGCCCTCTTTTGCTGTAATTGCCCGTGAACATAACCGCACTCTCCATCCGCCGCCCCTCGCTCGTCATCGTGGCCTTTGCAGTGCTGGCGTTTATGGGTGTGGCGAGTTACCTGAAGTTGCCCATCGAACTGGTGCCCAAGTTCAGCGCGCCCGTCGTCACCATCATTACCGTGTATCCCGGCGCATCACCCAGCGAGGTGGAGAATGCCGTGAGCAAACCCATCGAGGACGCGATTTCTTCGCTCGAAGGCATTGACCAAGTGCAGGTAGGCTCGCAGGAGAATTCTTCTTTCATCGCCATAGAGTTCGAACAGTCGGTGGATTTGGACAATGCGGTGCAGGAGCTGCAGCGCAAAATCAACCAGCTCCAAGCCTCGCTGCCAAAGGAGGTGCGCACCCCCGTCATCAACAAATTCGCGCTCGACGAACTGCCCATTTTGAAAATAGGCGTATCGGGCAATCTCACCGGGCCGGCATTTTACGACGTGGTGAAAAACCGCGTCGTGCCAGAAATCTCGCAGGTGAAAGGCGTGGCACAAGTGAGCATCCTCGGCGGCGAAGAGCGCGAAATCAAGATCAACATTTCCTCGGCGCGGCTCGAACAGTACGGGCTTTCGCTGACCCAAGTGGCGCAAGCCGTGCAGACCGCCAACCTCGATTTCCCGACCGGGAAAGTAACGGGCGAGCAAGGCCAATTTCGCATCCGGCTGGCGGGAAAATTCATGGGAATCAACGACATACGCGACCTCGTGGTGGGCAAGAGCCGATTCGGGTCGTCTATTTTTTTGAAAGACATAGCGGAAGTGCAAGACGGCACGCGCGACCAAGAAATCCTGTGCCGTGCCGACGGGCAGCCCGCCGTGGGCCTCAGCATCCGCAAGCAAGGCGATGCCAACGCGGTGGAAATGTCAAAACTCGTGCTGCAAAAAATCGCCCTGCTGCAAGGCACTTATGCGGCGCAAGGCGTACAGTTCGAGGTGGTAGCCAACAGCAGCACCTTCACCAAAAAAGCCACCAACGCTGTCATCGAAGATTTGCTCGTGGCCGTGCTTTTGGTCGGCTTGGTCATGCTGCTTTTCCTGCATAGCCTGCGCAACGCAGCCATCGTGCTCATCAGCATCCCCACTTCCATCGTCAGCACTTTTGTGATGATGAACTTGCTGGGCTACTCGCTCAACCTCATGTCGCTGCTGGGGCTTTCGCTCGCCATCGGTATCTTGGTGGACGATGCCATCGTGGTCATCGAAAACATCTACCGGCACTTTGAGATGGGCAAAAACCGGGTGCAGGCGAGTTACGACGGGCGCATGGAAATCGGCTTCACGGCCATCAGCATCACGCTGGTGGACGTGGTAGTGTTCCTGCCCATCGTGTTCACGTCGGGGCTGGTGCCCAACCTCCTGCGGCAGTTTTGCATGACGGTGCTGACCGCCACGCTGATGTCGCTGCTCGTGTCGTTCACCCTCGTGCCTTGGCTCACGTCTCGATTTGGAAAGCTCCACCGTTTTGAGGGGAAAAACTTTATGGGTCGCGCCATTTTGAAGTTTGAAGGGTTTCTGGAATGGCTCTCCAATGGATTTGTCAGGCTGCTGAAATTGGCCCTGAAAAACCGCCGCACCAAGGTGGTCACCGTCGTAGCGGCGGCAGGTTTGTTTGCCAGTTCGTTCCTGCTCGTCACCTCGGGTTTGATAGGCAATGCTTTTATGGAATCGGGCGAGCGGGGCGAGTTTTTGCTCGAAATCGTGTTGCCGCAAGATGCCTCGCTGACACAAACGGATGCCGTGACGAAGCGCGTGGAAGCGTGGCTGCGTACACAGCCCGAAGTGCTGCGCACCTTCACCACCGTGGGGGCCAACAACAAAAGCTTTGGCTTGAACTCGCCTAACATCGCGGAGATACAAGTGTTTTTGTCGCCTTACGGCGGAAAACGGAAAGAACTCACGCCCGTGTTTGCCCGAAAAACAAAAATCAAACTGGAGGAAATCGTCGCGGGAGCGCGCATCAAAACCAATCCGATTGACATCCTCGGCCTGTCGTTTTTGCCCATCGAGATTATGCTCAACGGGCCAAACCTCGACAGCCTCTTCGTGCTGGCCGAAAAAGTCAAAAAAGAAATGGCCGCCGTGCCGGGCTGTGTCGAAATCAGCTCCACCGTGGAAGGCGGCAACCCCGAAGTGAAAGTGGAGGTGAACCGACAGCGCATGGCCGATTTTGGCCTCGCCATGGCGCAGGTGGGCATGACGCTGCAAACCGCTTTCAGTGGCAACACCGACGCGAAATACCGCGACGGCGACTACGAATACCCCATCCGAATCGCGCTCGATGCTTTCGACCGCCGCAGCGCGGAAGACATCCGAAACCTCTCTTTTGTGAACCCGCTCGGCAGCACGGTGTATTTAAAGCAGTTCGCCGAGGTGACGCAAGGCACCGCGCCCACCCGCCTCGAACGCCGCGACCGTACTACTTCGCTCATGCTCACGGCGCAGGTGATTGGCCGCCCGAACGGCTCTGTCAGCCGTGAAATCCAAAAACGACTCGAGGTGATGCCTTTGCCCCCCAGCACGCAAATCAAATATGGGGGCGACCTCAAACGCCAAAAGCAGGGCATCGGAACGCTGGGCTTCGCGCTATGGGCCTCGCTCCTGTTTGTCTATCTCATCATGGTGGCGCTGTACGACAACTGGATTTACCCGCTCGTGGTGTTGGTGTCCATCCCGCTCTCGGTCATCGGCGCGTTTTTGGCCATGGCTTTGGCGAGCGAAAACCTGACGGTGTTCACGGGTCTCGGAATGTTGATGCTGATTGGGCTGGTGGGCAAAAACGCCATCCTCGTGGTGGACTTTGCCAATCAATTGCGGGAGCAGGGCGTGGAACTCCGCGAGGCGCTGCTGCAAGCCACCAAGCTCCGTTTCCGGCCTGTGCTGATGACCAACATCGCTATGGTGATTGGCCTGCTGCCCATCGCTTTTGCGCAAGGCTCTGGCGCGGACTGGAAAAACGGCCTTGCCTGGGCCATCATCGGCGGGCTGAACTCTTCGATGTTCCTTTCGCTGATTGTGGTGCCGGTGGTGTACTGGATGTTCGACCGGGGGCTGGAGCGGTTGGGGATGGGTAGGAAGGAGAAGGTGGAGTTGGTGGATTGATTGAGACGCTGCCTTTATTTTTATTTGTTCTTGTGGCTATCAAGGATTTGCGAAATCTCTTGTTCGCTCTTTTTAGATGGTAAGCGTACTACGCTACTGGCTCGGGTTTCATCGGTAAGAGGTGTGACTTTCAACTTGTAACTTGACTAACCACTAAGGCGTAGCCGAGCGCAGCAGCCCCCAAACTCCCAGTATTTCTATCAACAGCAAAAAGACCGCTGCGCCGATGAACCAATGAAAATAATCGGTGGTGCGGCGCACTGTGCTGATTTCGATTTTTGTTTTTTCCAAGCGGTCAATCTCCGCGTAAATCGCTTCCAAATCGCCCTCCGAAACCGCCCGGTAAAATTTGCCGCCCGTGGCTGCCGCCATTTCCTCCAACAGTTGTGTGTCGAATTTTGTGAAACGCGGCGCGAAGGAATAAGAACCGTCGGGATTCCGCTCGGCTGGCGACATCACCACGCCCTCGGTGCCAATGCCCACGGTGTACACGCGAACGCCCAGCGACTGGGCGATTTCTGCCGCTTTGAGCGGCGAGATGTAGCCCGCATTGTTTTCCCCGTCAGTGAGCAGCACCACTATTTTGCTCCGCGAAGGGCTGTCTTTTAGGCGATTAATGGCCGTGGCAAGCCCCATGCCGATGGCCGTGCCGTCTTCGAGGCGGCCCACCGTGAGTTCGTTGATGAAGGTTTGCACCACGCGGCGGTCGGTGGTGAGCGGGCATTGCGTGAACGCTTCGGCGGAAAAAGCGACCAGCCCAATGCGGTCGTGGGGGCGTTTGCCAGCAAAGTCGGCGGCCACGCGCTTTGCCACCGAAAGGCGGTCAGGGTCGAAGTCTTTGCTGAGCATGGAAGGAGAAATGTCCATGCTCAACACAATGTCCAGCGCATCGGCTTTTATTTTTTCTTCTTCCCATTTGCGCTGTGGCCGGGCCATTGCCGCCACGAGAAAAGCCAGCGCCAACCAACGAAGCATGGGGAGTTTGGCGCGGGTTTTTGTGCGAATGCTGTGCTTGCCAAATGGCTCGCCCGAGTACGGCATCCGCAGGGAAATGCCCTCGCGCCTGCGCCAGGTAAGCCACGCAAGGGGCAGAAGAAGCAAGAGCCAAAACGGAGCAGCGAGGGACATTTTTGATTGCTGATTGATAATTGCTGATTGATAATTGCTGATTGATAATTGCTGATTGATAATTGCTGATTGATAATTGCTGATTGATAATTGCTGATTGATAATTGCTGATTGATAATTGCTGATTGA
>JBJXFT010000379.1:0-5633 GCA_046155725.1 Saprospiraceae bacterium | reverse complement strand
CCAGCAAAGTAAAAACCACTTGGACCAAAGTGATGCCCCGCATAGGTTTCCAATTTTACTTTGAGATGTTTGCAATTGACATCGCATTGCCCATCGGCTACCAACGCTTTCGGCACACCCAAAGCGGTGGCTCCAACTACAATTACAGAAGCGACTCCTTCGCTTTACAGCCATCCGCCTCCATCGGGCTGAGATTTTAGCCAAAAGTCAACGGTCAAAAGTCAACGGTCAAAAGTCAACGGTCAAAAGTCAACGGTCAAAAGTCAACGGTCAAAAGTCAACGGTCAAAAGTCAACGGTCAAAAGTCAACGGTCAACAATCATGAATCCAATTCGACATTTCCAACACCCCATTGCCCTTTTCCTTGCTTTCTTGGTGGTAGCGGGTTCGCTCAGTTGCTACAGCCGCGTGCGGATGAACAGTTCCCGGCTTGAAAAAATCAAGCGCATCGAAAAATTGCAATTTGTGCTCCTCGACTCCAGCGCGCCCATCAGCAACGTGTGGCTGCTCTCCAGCCCAAAATTCGGGCAAGCGGCCCTCAGCGCCCGGCTCGACCGCGTATCCCAAGACTTCGGCCTGCGCCTCCTGTCCATCAACTCCAATGCGGAGCGGAGAGAAAACCAAGACCTCGTGCTCATCTACATCAGCCCCATGGTGGCAAAGTCCTTTGCTGATACAATGACCACACAGGTGGACTACAAGCACATCTCGAAAATCGAGGTTTTTGAACCCGATGCTGCCAAGGTGGTCGGCTTAATATTCGCGGGCATTGGCGGCTGCGCGGTACTTTCTGTCATAGCCTTGCTCATCGCCTGCAACTGCCCCCATGCGTACGCCGAAGCCGCCGACGGCTCGCGCCACTTGGAAGGCTCGCTGTACAGCGGGGCCATTTACCCCAAACTGGAGCACGCGGATCATTTGCCCATGCAACACCTACAGGACATTGGCGGCCAATACAAAATCCGGCTCGTCAACCAAGAGGCCCAACGCCAGCACACCAACCTCGTCGCGCTCGAAGTGCTCGATGCTGTGCCGGGGCTTCGCCCTGTTTTTGACAAATACGGAGAGCTCCACACCCTTGCCGCGCCGCAAGCACCGCTCGCGGCCACCGATGTTTCGGGCAAAAACGTGTTGGGAGAAGTGGTCGCCCAAGACGAGCGAACCTTTCTCGGCGACCTCGAAAACCAAAGCGCCGATGCGGTGGAAAAACTCACACTGACATTCGCAAAACCCGCCGAGGCAAAACAGGCCAAACTCTACCTGCGCGCCAAGACCGACCAATGGGCGGACTATGTTTTCTTTGAATTCCAAAACGCGCTCGGCGAATACGCAGATGATGCGGCGCAGAAATACCGCAAAAAATCCGCCGCCGAAAGCCTCGCTTGGGCCGAGCGGCAAAAACTCCCCATTGCCGTCTGGCTCGAAACCGCGCCCGGCCATTGGGAGAAAACCGAGCACTTCGCCTTGTCGGGCGCATCCGCTTTCCGCCAGGACGTGCTTTCGCTCGACGTTTCCAAAGTGCTCGGCAACGCGCTGAGCATCCGGCTCGAATTCGGTTTCCATTTTTGGGAGATTGACCAAGTCGCGCTCGACTTCTCTGAAAATCAGCCCGTGCGACAAACCACCCTCCGCCCAGCCACAGCGCTCGACCACGCTGGCCTCGATGTCACGGCCAGCCTCACGGACGACGACGACCGCTATTACCACCAGCCAAACATCGGCGACGAAGCCAGCATCACATTTGAAGTGCCGCCCCTCGCGCCCGGCCACGAGCGCAGCCTTGTGCTCCGCGCCAAAGGCTGGTACGAAGTGCTGCACGAGAATGCCCCTGGCCGCCCCAGCATTTTCAAACTGAAAGCCTGGGAAAAGGAAAACGCTTTGCCACGGCTTTCGCGCGAGCGCTGGCGGGCGACGCAGGGATTGGCGTTGGAGAAATAGAATGGTATAGTCAGTTTAGATCGGTTTAGAAAGTTTAGATGGTTTAGGGGCTTCGCTTTCAGTCTATTGTTTGAAGCCTTTGTTCAAAACCCTGTCTGCCGACAAGCAGGCACTTTGCGTTGGGTATAATTAGCACATTAGCAGATTGGCTAATTATCACATTCTACTTACTTTCAAAACGAACAACGTGCAACCTACTTCCCACCACATCACCGGCTTCGGCTACCGCCTTTTGGAGCTCCGAATGCTCGGCCAAATGGCTCGGACAGCCTTTGCCGCCTACCCCCGAAAGCGCGACGCTTGGCGGGCATTGCGCCAGAAAATCCGAACGCACTTGGAATACAAGCGCATCACGCACCTGAACAAAGCGGTGCGTGTGGACGGGCAGATTTTTGTGCAAACTTATTTTCCACGATTGCGCACGGCGGCTGCAGAAATATTGATGGCCAACGAACTGGACCTCCATGTGCCCATCCCCAACCATCGCCGGGGGCTGAACCTGCTCCTCCTCGCCATCACCAAAAAATGCCCGCTCCAGTGCGCCCACTGTTTTGAGTGGGACAATCTCAACCAGCGCGAAAGCCTCTCGGCAGACGACGTGCTTGGCATCGTCCGCAAGTTCCAAGCCGACGGCGTGGCATCCATCGAGCTCAGTGGCGGCGAGCCGCTCAACCGTTTCAACGACCTGCTCCAAATCCTTCGGGACAGCGACACGGAACGCTCCGATTTTTGGCTCATCACCTCAGGCTACCGCCTCACGCCAGAACGCGCCCGCAGCATGAAGGCGGCTGGCTTGGTCGGCGTTTCCGTCAGCCTCGACCACTGGAGCCCGGCGCGGCACGATGCGTTCCGGGGCATGGAAGGGAGTTTTGATTGGGCCATGCAGGCGGCACAAAATGCGCGGGCGGTGGGGCTGGCCCTTTGTTTTTCGCTCACCGCGCTGCGCGAATTTTGCAACCGCGACGATTTGATGCGCTACGCACAATTGGCGCACGAGCAAGGGGCGCATTTCATCCGAATATTAGAGCCAAAGGCAGTGGGGCATTTTGCAGGGAAAAACGTGACCTTGGGGAAAAACGAAATGTCCGTCTTGGAGGACTTTGCGCGGGAATTGCAGACACAGCCCGCCTTCCGCGATTTTCCGATGGTGGATTACTACGCCGCCTACCAACGCCGGGCCGGGTGTTCCGGCGCAGGCCAGCGATTCTTGTATGTGGACACCGACGGCGATATGCACGCCTGCCCTTTTTGCCAGAACAAGTGCGGCAATGTGCTCTGCGATGGCATCGAATCGGGCCGCGAGCGCATGGAGCGCGCGAGCGGCTGCCATGAGTACCAGCCACCCACGTTTACTAAACCTCATAAGGTTTAGTAAACGTGGCACCGCAAGCGCATGGAGCAAGCGAGCGGATGCCACGAGTAAGTTAACGCAAAGTGGATTTGAACAAAACGACCGGTCAACTGATTGGGTGTCAATCGGATCAATCGGATCAATCGGATCAATCGGATCAATCGAATCAATCGGATCAATCGGATCAATCGGATCAATCGAATCAATCGAATCAATCGGATCAATCGAATCAATCGAATCAATCGGACTTAATCTTCAAAAATCGAATCATTCGACTATCCATGACAGCCACTTTTTCAGATGCCACCATCGAACGTTTGATCCGGATCAGCAAGGAAAAACCGCTTTTGCCAGAAACCTACGTCCCCTGGCACGAGCAAATAAGGGAGGAGGAGCGGTTCATGCCCGAACACCTGATTTCGCTGCAAGGGCATCCGCTCTGGCAAACCCTCAGGCCGGAGCAGCAGCGCGAGTTGGGCCGCCACGAAGTCGTTCAGGTGATGTATTCCTACGCTTGGTCGGAGGGTTTGGCCTGTCTTTTTTTCAACCGGCACTTGCTCACGCTTTCCCCCGAATCGGTCGAGTACCGCTTTTTGCTGCGCGAACTGATTGAGGAATTCCGCCATCAGGAGATGTTCGGAAGCGTCGTCAGCAAATTGGAAGGCAAGCCCGTCGCGCCCGGTTTTTGGCACCGCTTCTGGGGGAATTTATCGGTGCGGCAAATGCCTCCTGATTTTGTGTTCATGTCTGTTTTGGCCGTCGAGCTCATGACGGATGTGTATGGCAAACACATCCGGCGCGACGAGCAGGTGGCCTTGTTCCTGCGCAAGGTGTCGGAATTGCACAACATCGAAGAAGGGCGGCACATTTTTTACAACAAGTTGTGGCTCGAACGCTTCACTGCCAACGCGGGCTTTTTGCGCCGTTCGGCTTACAGCGTCATGGTGCTGATCAACCTCTATTTTGTATGCACCTTGTATGTGAAAGCAGAGATTTTCGAGCGCATCGGCGTGCAAAACCCCAAACAGTACGCACGGGCGGCTTCTCAGAATTTGAGGCAAAAATTGGGCGCGCACTGTCTGGAAGATGCGGTCGAGTTTGTGAAGGGTTTCCGTGGGTTCAATTGGCTCACGCGCCCGCTGTGGCGCTGGGTACTGAAAACAAAGGTTCAATCTGAACCACGATTATGAAAAGAGCAAAAATCTCCGAACTGTCCGTCTATCTCCCCGAACGGGTGGTGAGCAACCAAGAGTTGGAGGAGCGGGTGAATGCCCATGGGCAAATGCTACCCCCCGGCGGGCTTCATCGCTTGTTCGGGATCGAAGCGCGTCGGTTTGCTGCCCTGGGCCAACAGGTTTCAGACTTGGCCGTCGCTGCCGCTATGCCCATCGTGGAAAAGGTGGGCGCCTCGAACATCGGGCACCTGATTTTCGCCGCTGCTTGCGCAGACCTGATCGAGCCTGCCACTTGCAACATCGTCCAGCACAAACTCGGCCTGCACTGCCCGGCCATGGACATCAAAAATGCCTGCAACAGTTTCACCACCGCGCTGATGACCGCCAGCAGCCTCATCGCTGCAGGCATTTGCGACAACGTGCTGGTGGTGAACGGGGAAAAACTGAGCGATTCCATCCGTTTTGAATTTGAAAACCAAGCCCAATTCGCCCAGCATCTGGCCGCCCTGAGCTTTGGCGACGCGGGCGCGGCGGCTCTGGTGAGCAGATCGGACGACGAGAGCGGCATTTATTTCCAACGCTTTCTGACCAAGGGGGAACACTGGGAACTCTGCACCATCAAAGGCGGCGGCTCGATGTACCCGCACGACGCGAGCAAAACTTATTTTGAAGGTCAAACGGCTGCGCTCAAAGACGTGCTGGCGGAAACGGCGCGCACTTTTTTTCGGGAATGTCTGGCTGATTCCGATTGGCGGGCCAGCGAAATCCTGCATTTTTTCACCCATCAGGTTTCGGTCGGCACTACCCGGCTGATCGCGCAGTTGACGGGGGTTGCGCCCTCGGCTGTCGAGGAGGTTTTCTCGAAATACGGCAACACGGCGGCAGCTTCCATCCCGCTCGCTATGCACCAGCGGCTGCAACGCGGGGAAATCAAAAAAGGGGAACGGTTTGCGCTGGTCGGGCTGGCGGCGGGCGTGAGCGTGTCCGTGCAGTTGGGGGTGTGGTGAAATTTGATAATGAGGGAATTGGGTAATGAACAGGCGTTCAGTTTTTCCCAAAATCCCTCGGCACGAAGTGTTTGGGGGAGCGGAGTTTGAAGTTCTCGTCGTTGGCTTGCACGGTGTAGATGCCGCGCTTGTTGGCCAAATCAATCGCGTTTTGCTCGCCTT
>JBJXFT010000376.1:0-5666 GCA_046155725.1 Saprospiraceae bacterium | reverse complement strand
CCGTGCTGGACGTAACCACGCTGAGCAAGGGGATGTATGTAGTCGTCGGGACAGATGCCAGCGGGGTGCGGATTTTTAGAGAAAAGGTGGTGCGGCTCTGAGTGACGTTGCGACATTGGGTCATGGCGACATTTTGGCTGGAACAAGTGCCGGGGCGACTTTGCGTGATGCCCGATTTTTTGAGCAAAATGCCCAAACGGCATTTGCTAAGGTGCTGTCTAACTCGAAGGGCGAGGAGTATCGGGTGGGCTTCGATGCGGCCCGAAACGAGCTGTACAGTGACCGGACGCGGGCAGGCAAGGCCGGTTTTTCAGGAAAATTTGCTGCGAAACGCCACGTCGCGCCGCGCCCCAAAACGGACAGGACGCTGCGGCTGCACCTGTTTTTTGATGTGGCCTCCTGCGAACTTTTCGCCGACGGCGGGGAGGTAGCCATGACGGATATTTTTTTCCCAACGGAGGATTTCAGCAAAATCCAATTGATTGCCCCGAACGGGGATATGAAAATCAAGTCGGGGATGGTGTATCGTTTGAAACCGGGTAAGTGAGGAGCGCGCTGAAAGGCGCAGCATAAATATTTCAATGCTCGCTCTTGATGCGGTACTGCCCACTTTCCAGTCTCTTTTTGGCAAATTCAAAATACTCCGGCACCACCTCAAAGCCCAAATAGCGGCGGCCTTCGAGCTGGCTCACCACCGCCGTTTGGCCGGAACCGAGGAATGGGTCGAGCACCAAATCGCCGGGCTGGCTGCTATAGGCCAAGATTTTGCGGATGAGTTCGGCGGGGAGTTTGGTGGGGGTTTTCACATCGCCGTTCCAGTATTCGCGCGGGATTGTCCACACGTCCTCCTTGTCTTTGTAGTGCGCGCTGCCGCCATCGGGGTGGCGCGCGTCTTTGGCGTAGCGGGCGTAGGGATAAAACTTGCGCTGCTTTTCGTCGAGGCTGACAAACAAGACGTGGTAGTGCGAGGTGACGTACTTGCGCGTGGTGACGAGGCCGAACTGGTATTTCCACACCAAATGGTTTACCAGCGTCATGTCCAACTCGTCGAGCGCGATGAGCAAATCCTTCAGATAATTCCAGCCCGAAAAAATGTACAAGCTGCCCGTCGGTTTCAAAACCCGCTTCACCTGCGCCAGCCAGGCGCGGGTGAATTCGAGATAATCGCCCCCTTTCACCTCGTTGTAGCCTTCCAGCACCCGGCTCCCCTTGCGGTTGTAGTTCGCCTTTTTGGCTTTGAACTCGATGCCAAACGGCGGGTCAGTAATGACCAAATCCACCGACTTGTCAGTCAAGTGCCGGGCCATGCCCGCAATGCAGTCTTCGTTGAAAATTAAGTTAGACATGGGTTTGAAGGTTTGATGGTTTGGGGGTTTGATGGTTTGGGGTTCGGTTGTACAAATCAGCAATCATCAATTCTCAATCAACAATCATCCTCAGCATTTCTTCCATTTTCCGGCGCTCTTCCCGGCGCAGCACGACCTTGGGCGGCGCGGCGCGTTCGGCGCAATCATCGAGCGAGCAGCGTTGGCAGGTCACGTTCACGGTTCGGCGAGGGATGGCCGGGTCGTCCCAGAAACGGATGCGTTGTTTGGCGTGGTCGTCGAGCAATACGCCGAGCGACACGCTCACGTTGCGCCCCGGCGTGGGGTGGCCGGGTTTGGCGATGGCGATGCAAAGGTATTCTTCGCCGGTGGTCACGAACACTGCACGCTGGATGCCCACGACCAAATTTTCGGAAAGTTGGGATTTCTGTCGCAGCTGCAAATCCCGCAGCAACGAAATCGAAAGCCAGCGACGGCAATAATGCTCGCCCAGCCCCGTGGCGTGGGGCTGATGGCGGCGGTTGAGGTGCAGTTCCTTGTCCATCTCAAAAGCATCGCGGTCAAAGTGGTGTATCACGCGCTGAAAAAAAACCTTGTCGAGGCCAAAGTCCTTCGTCAGCACATTGAACCGCTGGAACAGGACTTCCGGGCTGGCTTGGTATTTCTTCATAAAGCCGAGCAACGCGCCCGCGTCCCATTTTTCATGTCCAAAAAACTGCCCGATGTCCTGCACGAACGATTCTCGGTTGACCAAAATCGCCACGGCGAAGTAAGCCGCTTTGTAGTTGTTCAGCACCTCCTCGAAGGAATTGACCCGCAAAAAATTGGAGGCCCAAGGGCGTTCCTTCAAGCCCAGTTCGTTGAATCCCAATTCTTTGGCGAGTTGGTAGGCTCGTTGCCGTTCGTCGAGTTGACCGTTCAGCAGGATGCGCCGCGAGTGCGGGTTGAATACCGAGCGCAGCCAGTGCAGCGGTTCGTAAGCGTCCAGCCCGTTCGGTTCGATGGTGCAGCCGTGCTGCTGCTCCAAAATTTCGGTGAGCATATCGAGCGATACACCGCCGTTTTTCGGCAGATGGTGCTGGCGCACAAAATCGCTCGCGGCGAGTTCTATTTCTTCAAAATAATTGTTCCGCAATTCCTGATACGCCCGCAGTGCGGCAAAGTAAAAATGCTCCTCCCGGAGGGCGTACACCCGTGCGATTTCGAGCAGGGCGGAGATGAACGCATTGACTTTGGCCGGGTCGCTGGCAATGATTTCCACCAGCGGCTGCATCCCGATGCCAAAAAGGTCGAGTGGCAGTTCGTTCAAAAACTTGCTGTGCAGCAGTTCGCCGAGCGGGGCGAATTCCTTGGTCAGTTCGGGCGAAATCAGAAAATCGTAGGGAACGCCCAGCACCTCGGCCAGCCGCTTCCGATATTCTATTCGCGGGTATTTTTTCCCTTTTTCAATCTCGTTCAGGTACGAAATCGAAATGCCCGTGCGCAGGCTCGTCTCCTCAAAATTCCAGCCACGTTCCTGCCGGAACTGTTTGACTTTCAACCCAAAAATGATTCGTTGTTGTTGCATTGCGGCCATGACAGGTGAGAAGGCGAGAAGGTGAGAGGGTGAGAGGGGTGAGAGGGGTGAGAGGGGTGAGAGGGTGAGAGGGTGCGAAAGTGCGAACTGCCGACTGCTACTGCCCACTGCTACTGCCCACTGCTACTGCCTACTGCCACTGCAAACTGCCACTGTCAACTCCCCCATTTCCGAAGTTGGCTCAGCACGGCGGCAAAATCCTTTGGCAATTCAGAGATAAATTCCATCACCTCGCCTGTAGCCGGGTGTTGGATGCGCAAACGCGCCGCGTGTAGCGACGTGCGCTCCATAAGCGGGCGCTCTTCCTCCGTGAATTTGCCCGATTTGTACTTCTTGCCTTTTATTTCCGAAAGGAAAAACTGCTCGCGGCGGCCATACAGCGCGTCAATCGCCAGCGCATAGCCGATGCTCTGGAAATGCACTCGAATCTGGTGCGTCCGCCCAGTTTTTATCTGCGCTTCCACGAGCGTGAACCGCCGAAAACGCTCCACCGCCCGGTAAAAAGTCAGCGATGGCTTGCCCGACCTGGTCACGGCCATCTTGCCGGGGATGCTCCAGTGCTCGCCGATGGGCTTGTCAATCTCGCCTTCCTCGTGGTGCAGCACCCCGTCGAGCAGCGCGAGGTAAAACTTGTCCGCCGTGTGGTGTTCCATCTGGAGCGAGAGATGCCGGTGCGCCGCTTCGTTGCGGGCAAAGCACAGGATGCCGCTCGTCTCCCGGTCGAGGCGGTGGACGGTGAACACCTTGCCGTACTTGCTTTGCAGCGCGGCCACGAGGTTTTCTTTGCTGCCCGCACGGTCGGGAATCGTGAGCAGCCCGGCGGGCTTTGTCACCACCAGCAGGTGTTCGTCTTCGTGTATCAGGTCGTAATTCGCCATCGTGTTATCGGTTTAGAGTGGTTTAGAAAGTTGAGATGGTTTAGGGGCTTCGCTTCCAGTCTATTGTTCGCAGCCTTTTTTCAAAACCACTTTGCGTTGGCCATATCCTCGTTCATAGTTCCTCGTTCATAGTTCTTCGTTCCTCGTTCATAGTTCTCGAAACACCTTCACCCGCCGCAGGTAATGCGCCACGATGATGCTTCCGGGGAAAATTCCTTTGCTGTTTTTGGGTGCGATTTTATGTTTTGCGATGATTTCCATGACTTCGCGGCGTTTGCGGAGCGTCGTCCTGAAGTTGTTGTAAAAAGAAAAATGCCCGCGAACGATGGCCCAGATAGCGCGGTACTGGCCTTTGGCCGCGAACCTCGCCCCAGCCAGCCCGTCGAGCAAAACGCGGGCAGGGATGAGCCAAAGGAGTTTGCCCCAAGGCTCGTTTTTCAAAAGCGAGTACAGGCTGTTGCGAAAATTGAGGAACACCTTGCGCGGGTTTTCGTACTCCAAAGTGCCGCCGCCCAAATGCCACACCACCGATTGCGGAATGCACCACACACCATAGCCCGCCCGCTTCAATCGCCAGCAAAGGTCAATCTCCTCATTGTGCGCAAAATAGTCGCCGTCGAAGCCGCCAAAAGCATGGTACAGATCGGCGCGGATAAAGAACGCCGCCCCCGCCGCCCAGAAACATTCCTGTGCCGTGTCGTACTGCCCACTGTCCTCCTCACGCTGGCTGAAAATCCGCCCCCGGCAAAAGGGGTAGCCCAAGCGGTCAATCCAGCCGCCCGCCGCGCCGGCGTACTCGAATTGGGGAATTGCTGATTGCTGATTGGTGATTGTTGATTGTTGATTGGTGATTGGTGATTGGTGATTGGTGATTGGTGATTGTTGATTGGTGATTGGTGATTGCTGATTGTTGATTGTTGATTGCTGATTGTTGATTGTTGATTGTTGATTGGTGATTGGTGATTGCTGATTGGTGGGGGAATGATTCCCCTTCCAAGCAAGTATTTTCGGCTGCGCCACGGCCATGCCCGGGTCTTTTTTCATGGCCTCCAACACGGGTTCGAGCCAACCGGGCGCAACTTCTACATCGGAATTTAGGATGACGTAAATCTCCGCCTCCACTTGTCGCAGCGCACGATTGTAGCCTTCGGCGAAGCCCCAGTTTTGTTGCAAATCAATCAGTTCAACCTCGGGGTAGTGGTTCTGGAGGAACTCCACCGAATCGTCGGGCGAGCCGTTGTCTGCCACGATGATTCGCGCCCCTGCGCTGTTGGCGACCACCGAGGGCAGGAATTGCTCGAGGTGGCGGCGGGTGTTGTAGTTGAGGATTACTACGGCCACTTTTGACTTTTGACTTTTGACCGTTGACTCTTGACTTTTGACCGTTGGCTCTTGACTCTTGACCGTTGACTCTTGACTCTTGACCGTTGACTTTTGACTTTTGACCGTTGACTCTTGACTCTTGACCGTTGACTCTTGACCGTTGACTCTTGACTCTTGACTTTTGACCGTTGGCTCTTGACTATTGACCGTTGACTTTTGACCGTTGACTCTTGACTCTTGACTATTGACCGTTGACTGCAAGTCGTACGTCGCAAGTCGCCTCTGAATTTCTGCTTTGTCTTCCTCAATCTGCTTTTTCAAATCCTCCAGGTTGTCCAATTTTTTGTCGGGGCGGATAAAATCCACGACTTCTACCCGCAGGTTTTGGCCGTACAGGTCGCCGTCGAAATCGAGGAGGTGAACTTCGATGACCCGCTTGCCGGCAGGCGACAAGGTGGGGCGGGTGCCGATGTACAAAGCCCCAAGCCTCACCCCCGGCCCCTCTCCAAATGGAGAGGGGTGAGTCATGCTCCCCTCTCCATTTGGAGAGGGGCCGGGGGTGAG
>JBJXFT010000373.1:0-3087 GCA_046155725.1 Saprospiraceae bacterium | reverse complement strand
TGGTGAAACAAAAAGGCGCAAGCGGCTACCTAACCACTGCCAACCGCACCGCCCCTACCTTTTGCCCCTCAGAGATGCGCAGCGCGTAAAACCCGGTTGGCAGATCCGTCAGGTCGAGCGTCAGGGCAGGTGTTTCCATTTGAAAATCGCGGATTCGGCGGCCGGTTGCATCGAAAAGTGCGATCTCCAATTTTTCGGTGAGTGGCTTTCCCGTCCATATTTGCACGATGCCGCCGCTCGGGTTCGGCGCGACTGTCAGCCCCCATGCTTCGGCGGGCTCGACCGTGCCGACAATCACATTCGAAGCCGTGCAGCCAAAATTGTCCATCACGGTGACCGTGTAAGTACCGCTCGGCGCGTTTTCAAACAAGCCGGGCTGGTTGGGCGATTGGGGCACGAAGGGGAAAATCGAATACGTGTAAGGCTGTTGCCCGCCCGAGGTGCTCGCTTGGATGTCTCCGTTTTGGGAAACTACCGAAAGCACCAGGTCGTTGGCCGACACTTCGACGGTGGCGCTGGCCGTATCTGTACAGCCGAAATTGTTGGTCACCGTTACCGAGTAGGTCGTCGTGGCTGCCGGGGCGACGGTGATGGATGCCCCCGATGAGACGATTGACCAAGAATATGTGCCTCCCCCGGAAGCCGTCAGCACGGTGGTCGAGCCCTTGCAAATGGCCAAGCCTCCTGCAATGGCAGCCGTTGGCTGAGGGTTTATCAAAATGTTGACTGCCGCAGTATTGGCAACACAACCGAAAACGTCGGTTACAATTACGCTATAAACCCCACTCTCCAAAACGCCTGCGTCGTTCACCGTCACACAGAGAGTCGTCCCTAAAAAACCATTGGGGCCAGTCCAAACGAAACTCGGCCCGGTGGCATCAGAGTTGGCGCAAAACGTCAAATCATCCCCCGCGCAGTAAGGCGGTGTGGGTATTTGCAAGATGTTCACCGTAGGCTTGGCGTGGATGCTGACGTTGATAGGGGTTGCTGTGTTCGAGCAGCCGGTGATGCCATCGGTCACGGCTGCCGTGTACACGCCCGATTGCTGGGGCGTGGTCAGCACGATGCATTGCTGGGTGCTGTTGAACCCTGTGGTTGTCCATTTCCAGCTGGGCTTAGTGGCATCGCTGGATGTGGCGCAGAGCAATATCTGGCCTTCGTCCGAACAGATTTCTGGAACCTCGGGCGTAGACATGGCCGAAACGGTGGGCCGAGGATTTACTTGTACGACCGTGCTGTCCGAGTTCATGCAGCCGTTGGCATTGGTAATCGTGAGGTAATATTTTGTAGTAGTCAAAGGCGTCACGGTAATGCTGCTTGTGGTTTCGCCCGTTGACCAAGCGTAGGCTTGTGCCGAGCAGCAGCCCGTCAAGTCCGTGCTTGTGCCGGCACACAGCGGAAGCGTGCCGCCGCTGATATCTGCAAGCGGAAGCGAGTTGACTGTGACGAATTTGCTCGTCGTGCTGCTGCACCCGGTGGCAACATCCGTCACCGTCACGAAATAGTTGCCCCCGCACTCAAAGCCCACATTTGGAATCTGTGGGTTTTGGAGTGTGGATGTGAACCCGCAGAACACGGGGCCTGACCACGAAAAAATCGGGTCCTGTGCATCTGTGTCAACATTCAACTGAAGGATTTGACCAAGGCATACTTTCCCGTTCGGCGGCGAGGTGATGGTGGAAGATGGCAGCGCGTTCACCGAAACTTGAATGCCGCCCGTTCCCACGCAGCCGTTGCCGTCCGTGACCGAGATGGCGTAAAAGCCTGACTGTGCTGGCGTTGAGTTGTTCAAGGTGGGCGATTTTTGAGTGGAGCTGTAGTTGCTTGGCCCGTTCCATTTGTAAGAGATCGGGCCGCTGGCGTTGGTGGTCACATTGAGGCTGAAACTTTGCCCTGCGCAAACGCTCCCGCTCACGGGCGTGACGCTGGCCAAGGCGGTCGGCAAGGGTTTGACCGAAATGGTTCGGGTCAAAACGCTCGAACAAACGCCTGGGGTGGTGACCGTGACGGTGTACACTCCGGCCAAACTGTCGGCGGCTTCGGGGAACGAAATCTCTGTCTGCGAGGACGTGAACCCATTCGGGCCGCTCCACAAAAAACTGGCGTTTGGCAGGGGCGAAGAAACGCTGAGCGAGAAGGGGCTGCCTGTACAGACGTTGCCGTTGGATGGCATGACTTGCACCAAGGGGGCTGCGCAGTTGCCGGAAAGCAGGGTGTGGGAGATGTTGAAACCACTGGTAAAGAAAGCATCGAAGCCTGTCAGAAAAACATGGTAGCACCCCGTGTAAGCCGCCGGGATGGTGTCAAAAGTCAAGGCCGAACCGCTCGCCGATACGCCATACCTCAAGATGGTGCCATCAGAGGAGCACAACCAAGCCTCCGGTGTCGCCAGTCCGTTTGGGTTGATGGTTATCCTTGAAACCGCGCCTTGCTGCACCATGTACTGCAAGGAAAGGATGGACGATTCGCAATCCATATCATCGTTCAAACTGGAGTTGCAGTTTAGAAACTGCGCATTGGGCGGGTCATTTGCCCTTTGGAGAAATAGGCAGAAATTGCCGGTAAAGAAGCCGTCAGTGTTTGACACGATCATCTTGTAAATGCCCGATTCTCCAGCAGGCGCGGGTGGAATGGTGTAGAAAAAATGGATGTAGTCCGTGTTCGCCAAAGGGAAGTATTCCATTAAGAATTGCCCGGAAGGGGAAAACAATTCCAACTTCAAAGCCATAAGCCCGGCAGGGACGGCCCTTACCAGAAGCACATCGCCCGGTTGCGCAAAAGGCGTGGTATAACTTGCCGTCGAGGAAGTCAACGGCAAATTCCCGACAATGCTTTGGCCGTAATTGATTGGTGTGGGCAACTGAGCCAAGAGGCAGGGCGCATTGGAAAAAAATGCGAAAAGCAGCAGCGAGCGGAAAAGAACTTGTTTCAGCATGACAAAAAATGGTTTGGTAAAAAATTGTTTGCTCCCAAATCGCCCGCGCCTCAAAAAGGTAAACCCCATTTCTTCAAATCAGCGCCCACGCCCCTCAGCAGAACCCTTCGGGTGTTTATGCTTTGACTCACAGCAGCACGAATGCCCCCCAA
>JBJXFT010000371.1:0-12686 GCA_046155725.1 Saprospiraceae bacterium | reverse complement strand
GCGGAACGTGGTGTCGCGGTAGTACAGCAGCAGCGCGTAGCCAAGCCCCAGCAGCGCGCAAAAAATCAGGAACCAAGCGGGGTATTGAAAAGAGAGGTCGAGCATGGAGGAATCGTAGTTTGCCTGTCTATCAGCACACTTGGATATAAGTTTGAAAAACACTAAGGAACTAAGGGGCAGTAAGCGTTACAATCTAAAACCCCTCTTAACCTTAGTGTCCCTTACTTCCTTAGTGTTTTAAAAAAGTAACACAGCGTGTTGACACGAAACAAGGGCGCAAAAGTGCGGAAAAAGTTGCGGCTCTCGGCCACAAAGTCGGGAAAGGACATTGACCGGCGCCAATTGACTTTTGTGGAAAGCCGATTAAGGACGATACATGGCGTAGCGGATGCCGCCGAGCAAGTGTTTCAGAAAATCGGGCTCGGCGTAGCTCTCTTTTGTGTGGCCGCCTGCGGTGTAGAATGCGCGGCCACCGTCGTACTTGTGGCACCAAGCAGCAGGATGATTCGTGCCATTCGTGCCGCCCTGATAACTGCTCTCATCGAGGCTGAGGAGCACGGTGACATTGGGGTTGAGGTCTTTGAAATTGTACCATTCATCTCGACGAAGCCAAGTATCGCCCAGCAAGTGTTTGGTGGAGGCGTGTACGTGGTTTTCGATTTTGAGCGTCGCGTCTTGAATCTCTGGATGGCCGTTGAAATACCCGCCTGCGAGACCGCCGTACCAAGCCCAACCGTACTCGGTATCGGTGGCGGAATGGATACCGACGTAACCGCCCCCGGCTTGGATGTAGCGCTCGAAATCAGTTTCTTGCGCAGGGTTCAGTACATCGCCGGTGGTGTTGAGGAACACGACGGCGTTGTAGCGGCGCAGGTTTTTTTCCGTGAAATCGGCGGCGTCCTCTGAGGTGTCAACGGCAATGCCGTTGGCAAGGCAGATTTTTCGCAAGGCCGCTGTGGCGGTGGGGATGCTCTCGTGGCGGTAGGCTTCGGTTTTGGAAAAAAGGAGGATGCGCGGTGGGATGTCGTCGGCGTCGGAGCAATTTGGCAGGAAGGTGGCGAGGGCGAGGAGGGAGAGGAGGGTGCGGAACATTGATAGATAGTTGTTTTGCCGCCGCAAAGTAGGGTTTTGAGAGAATTGTAGGATGAAAGACGTTTTTAAGTACGGTTTTTTTTGGCACGAAAACGCATTCGGAGGCGAATAAACTTCGAAAAAATCCGAAAATTATTCGGGAGAAAGGTTTTTTAAGACATTGCTAATTGCTACACATGAGTCTTGGTCTTAGTAATTTTTCCTTTAGCAAGGATGAGATTTCGGCCTCGTGAAAGACTCAGTAAATGAAAAACAATCACTTATACAGCAAATAGCACTATTCTTGGGGTAGTATAAAAGGGGTATTTTCTACCAAAAGTCGTTTTTGGAGTCTTTTCGGAATTTTTAAAGCCTTTTGGGTGCGATTGTTGGAATCCCTGCCTAGTTTATTTAAAAGCAGGAAATCATGTCTAATCTAATTGCTCATCTTTCGTCAAGCCTTCTGTGTCACCCTACTGGGATTCAAGACTCTGCGCCCGTGACTACCGCATCTGATTCCCCCAACCATAGTAGTTTGGAAGGAACGTCTAACCTCGCTGCTGACCGCTGGGCGGAAATGGAATTTGTGCAGTCTGACCTGTACAAAGAGTTTGTATGGTTTTGCCAAAAATTTTGTGCACCAGCTGTGCCCCTCAACTACTTCAATATTCCATATACGCGCTTTGAGAAAGACCCACCACTGAGAGGATATTTCCCGATAGTGTTCCAAAGTTACATCCAAGGAGAGGGAGGCAGGGTCAACCTATCGAACCATTTTATGAACATCCAACTCCCTTTTATTTTGGAGTTGTTAATCTCCGTACTCTATTATGACAATCAAATTTTTGATAAAAAATATGGCGTGGTTGACAACGCAACCATAAGCGAAAACCTCGTTAGGCGAAACCGCTTATACGACGGGCTTTTGCGATATGCGCGAAAAAATATAAAGGATAAAGAAATTAGCGACGAGCTGACCGACCTCATCCAAGAGATGCACGAAATGGTGAGCATGGGGCAAGAATGGGAACGAAAATACAACCATTACGATAGTTGGAAATCCCCCAAGCCTATGGATGCAGAGGCTTATTTCAAGCTCTCTGGGAGGAAAATTGATCTCGCTCTGGTGAGGGATGTGCGCAAAGTGGTAGAATCCGCGCACCCCATCCCGATGGGGCAAAATCAATTTTTGGACGCTTATCTTTCTCGGATTTACCTGACAAATGCCTCCTTGTTTTCAAAAACGGCTGAATTTGTTTTGCGACATACCAATTTGCAGGAAGAGGCGAAAGAAAACCTGCTCCACTTTTCGGGCGTATTTGGAATGCTGCTACAGATCGTGAACGACAATGCCGACTTTGTCCCTGCATCAGAAGGACTTACGACTTCGGCCAAAATGAGCAATGATGCACTTAGCGACCTCCGCAACCAGAACATCACGCTGCCGATTGCCTTGCATCTGATTCGAAGCGGCGACGGCGGCCAAGTTGCTGTGTTCTTGAAATCTGGCGGAGACCCAGCGGTTTGTCTGGAAGATGAGGTATACTCCAAGGAGTTGGCCGCATCATACGCTATCTACTACTCTATGCGCATCGGCAAAGATTTAGAAAAGGACGCTCTTGCCCTTTTGAGCAGAGAAAACCCAGCTTACGAAAATTTCAAAAACATGACTGGGGTTGCTGGCAACAATCGGTTTTATCGCTACTTTTACGACCTGAAAGAAGATGAAGATGGGAAGAAGGGGTCGTACTATAAGCGATATAAAAAGTCAAAAAAATCACCTCCTCATGACAGCATCGGATAGCACTACCAAATCAATTTCTGCTCAAAAAGAAGAACTCGAAGGTCAGTTAAGGGGCATTATGGCGTTCCCCGAGATTGACCTTTTTTATGACCTTTTAATGGATCGCATCCACATGGTGCTGAGCCAGTTTTTCTTGGATAAGCCTTTTACAGTATTGATCAATGCTTTGCCAAGAAACCATGAAGAAGGGTTCAGGATAGAAGTGCCGAGGTTTGACGATTTTACCCTGATCTATGCGGGCGTGGAGTGTCAAAAAAAACTATTGGGGAAGCCCAAATCTCCCTCCCCCATGCTTGAGGCGAGTTGGGAAAGGCTGCATGAAACCAGAAAATCCGAAATGAAGCACGGGCAAGAATCATCTGGAATCCACGAAATAGAGTTGAGTACAGAAACCGCTATTGTATCTTCGAAGCTTTACAGAGACTTCAAAAGCGGCGATCTTGATTTGGGCGATGTACATAGAGTTGGAATGGGGACTTTGACTGACTATTTTGCAGACAGGAATAAAGAAGGCTGGGTAGAAAAACACCCAAATGAAGAGGCCGAGTTTCAGATACTATCATCCTATTTTGAAATTGAAAATTACAACTACCTCTCTGTGCCTCTTATCCAGTTTTCTGAATTTGATGGGATTGTCCACATCATATACCACCGGGAAGAGGCCATAAGGTTTGTCAAGTTTGTAGAAGAAAAGGATGCTCAAAGCCAAGTGACCACAAAAGAGGTGCTTAGAAAATGGGCCGTAGGCAATCTTATCAAAGCCATCAGTCGCGAGTACGAAGGGAAGATATTGGACTGGGGCATGGTGGGCAGCAACAAATACAAAGAGGATGCCATCAAAGATGCCATTAACCTTGCGGAGATGTACGCTTCCACGAACCAAAACTCTATTCTTACAGACCTCAAAAACAGGGAGTATTACGAAAAGCACCGTAACTACTTTGATGAGCGCATCCGCCTCAGCAGCGAAATCCCCCAAATTATCCTCGCCCAATACCGCCGCATCGCCACGATGCAGATACTGATAGACTCATACACGCACAACATCAGCGCGCACAGCTTGGTGGCTTTGGAGGGATGGTACAAACAGCGAGCGCTCTATCACGGCAGCGGCAAAGCACGGCTTGATGTAGCCGACTACCCGCTGGTGCGACGCGACAAAAGCTTCGACCACGAGACGCACCAGTTCGTCCGCTTTATGCTCGACAAGGGGGCATTCTGGACGGGCCTGACGCGCGACTACAGTTTTGGCGGCAAGACCAACAGCCTTTACAGTGTGCTGTGGCACGATTTCGTAAACAACCCGCTGTACCTTGGCACCATCGCCTATACCGAGGGGATACTAAAACTGAACATCAACATCACCATTCTGGGCAATGCAGAGAAAAGCGGCGCAGATGCTGTGCTTCTCAAAAAAGTGCTGGCCGATGGTACTTGGGTCAGCATTGACCTCCGAGCTTTTCAGGAAATCATGGAGAACGGGAGCGACCTGAACAAAGAATCAGATCGGGACTATCTGAGCGGCTTTATCACCAAAGGAGACAAGTTCTCTGATCTGAGCGACCAGATGAAGAAATGCAACTCGTACTTCCCCGGCGGGGTGGTAGGCCGCCACGCTTTTTTTACCATTCTGGAAAATGAAATCCGCAATGTGAAACACTATCCCTCAGACGTGCTGGACGATATGGTAGAAAATGGCTTGACGCTCAATATTTCCATCGAGGAAGAAAACTATCACCGCGAATCGGGTGAGGTGCCGGAATACTATAAAATGGGGGTATGGCTCAAACACCCCGTGGAGGTGACGCACAAAATGGTATTTGACCGCCTCCACTGGCTCAAAGAGGACATCATCAACGAAAACCACAACCCTCGCCTCGGAGGCGTTTTTCAGGACAAGGTGTGCGCCGCGATGCTGTTCAACAATTCTTTCGTGAGCGTGCAAGACCAGAGCAGCGAGCGTGACAAGCGTTTTTACCCATGGATCAAGGTTGGCTTCAGCAAAGAAGACAAGGCCGGAAACACGGATTTTGTGGAAGATTGGGAGATGTCAGTGCGCCGCTATTTTGGGGAAAATGTTGAAAACGAAGCCGACCGTGCGGCTTTCAAGCAATCGCGCGAGTTCTTTGACCAAAACTTTGAAAAAGAAGACGGCTACTACAAAAAATTCTTCCACATCTGGCGGGGCGACGATTTGCACGATTACACGGGCGACGACAATTTAGACGCTACGTGGGAGAACCTGGCCCGCTTCAAATTCGTGTGCACACCGCCAGACCGATACCGGCAAAATTTTAGGGCACTGCGCGAAAAAGGCATTGTCCGCATCCTCGACTCCCCGGCCACTACCCTGAGCGAAGCCTACAGCGCTTGGCTCAAAAAATGGCTGCACAAGAATGGAGAAGCCCCCACAAACTTGAGCTACGCGCTCATACCGAAAAAGCATGGCGGGGCCGAACTGATTTGGGACGGGAAAAACTTCCGCTTCATAGGCCAAGAAAAGGGCGTGCTCACCAAGTCCACGACCCATAGACTTCAAATGGTGCATGGCAAAGACGTGGCCTCGCCCGCTTCCGAGGAATGCCGCTACCGCAGCCACGGAATCCTGCTCCAGCACTTTTGCCAAAGCGACCGATTGGCAAACGGGCAAATGCCCGAAGCCGATGCCGCAGAAATCATAGAAACCCTTGCCACTAAAATCTGCGTGTTCGACAACCGCGTGTACAAATGGGTAAAGGACATGAACAAGCAAAAGATGGAGGTCTTGGGCTGCGAGGTGTACGAAGAACAACGCCGAAAGTGGAACAAGATCAATCTGGAGCAGGGCGGATTTTTCAAGTACCACTTCTTGGTAGTACACCTTTCCTTCATTGAGCGCTTCAAAAACCCGGCAGGGGAAAAATATACCGAAGAGACGATTGACAAGTTCATAGACGAACAGATATTGCTCGGAGCAGAGCCCCCCGACAATTTCATCGTTGTCATCACTTCGGGCCGAGGGCGCAGACAATGGCAGAACACGCTCGAAAGCGGGCCCAACAGGAGCAAAAACTACCTTTCCTTTGTCACCTTTAGGCCAGTAGAATCGCTCGTGGGCGCCGTGGAGCAAGCCATGTCGCGGGCCGACGATTTTGACATGAAATACCTTTTGACCAAAGTGCTCATCGGCTCTTGACTATGTTGCCCTCTCGAACACTCCTTGTTTCTTGGCGCTGGAACGACTTGGCTGACTCAACGGCGGGCGCGCTCCATATTTGCCCTGTTTCCTATTCGGCCAATGACCGTTTGGTAAGGTTGCACCAAAGAGCGGGGCGAGACGGGGTGACCAATTGGCTGAAAAAGGATTTTACGCTAAACCAACAACACGCTGCCGAGTACATCGTGCTGCTCCACGGCAGCGTGTTCGCCGAAGAAGATGCCGGGCACATCAAAGAATCGCTCGCGCATTCACCTCATCAAAGCGACATTCATTACTTTGGGAGCGGGAACGGCTTTATCTATTACACCCCATCCACAGATACCGGTTTCCTTGATCACGAAGGCAATTTTGCCGACGAATTTGACAAAGACATCCGCATCAGAGATGAGCATGGCGGGCTTCACCACCCTTGTTTCCACAAAGTGTGGCGGCACTACCGGCACCGTGCCAAGCGCAAACTCGACGATGCCCATACGTTCACGAATAGATTCCTGAACCCTTCTATCGAAAGCGCGGGATTGAGCGGAACCGCCGCCGAATTGATGCGGAAACACCGCCCAGAATATCTTGTCGAGGTCGAAAGCCTATTGAACCTCTTGCGCGAACACTACGACGACGAAGCAGATGTGCAAGAACAGGTAAAAAAATTTGCCCGCCTACTCTCTGAAAAACATCTTTCTTCTGGAAGAGACCTCATTGAAATTAGCGAGCAATTCGAGGAGCTGCTCGCCGCCATCAAAGAACACGACTACTGACACCGTGCACATCCAAATTTTTTCCGACGACACTTTTGCAGCGGCCCCGCTCGAAAAGCGGCTGCGCCAGCATGGCCTCGAGCATTCGGCCTACCAGCCCGGCGATGCTATCAAGGCCACGCACTTTGTGTTGTTCTCCCCGGTTTGGTGCAACGAGCAGTTTGTCGTTTGCGACAGCGTCTGGAAAAAATATTTCGAAGTAGAAAAAAGCCGCGCCTTCCGAAAGATCGGGCTTGTCACCGCTGGGTACGAACGAGCCAAACACGAAAACTACCTTTGCCTGCTCGACTTGCCGGAAGACCTGCCTGCTTTTTTTGAAGAGGCCCTGCCCTGCCACGAAGCCTGGCAGCCGTTCCCCGTCAAAGGCACAGACATGGCCCAAGCGCTCAGGCGGTTCTACCTCGGGCACGGCAACGAAAGCGTGCTCGCTGCTTTTGACAGCATCGCCACCAAAGTGCGCGACATTGAAAAACACCGCGCCACAATGCCCTTTGAAAAAATATTGGAAGGTGAAAACAGCTTGGTTTCGCCCGCCAAGCTCGGCGAACTGTGGCACAATTTCCGCGTCCGCTGGGGACATTACCGCCCTTTCGCCCCCAGTCTCCCCTTCTACCCACGCCTCGCCGAGTTGGAAGAAATTTCAAAAAACATGGATGTTTTCTTTCAAACAGGCTGCAGCGATGTAAATTTGTTTGCCGAAAACAAAGTGGCAGCCCGCACCCAGCGGATCAAAGATATCCTCGAAGAATGCTCCGCCTATGCAAGTTAAGAACTACAAAATCCTGATAGTGGACGACGACGACGACTTCCGTCGCCAAGTTGGTTTTGGCCTGCGGGCAATAGAGCCGATGCACTACATCATCGAGACCGCTGCCGACGAACCCGCGCTGTGGCAACACCTGAATGCCAAAGATGCCGACTACGACCTTATCCTCCTCGACCTCGCATTGGACAAAGATCGGCCTGACGACGTGAGCGTGGGCCTCAACCTCATTTTGCCCATCTGCCAAAAGCGCCCCGACATCCCCATCGTGGTTATCACCAACCGCCCCGAACCCAAATCGGTCGTGACAGCGATGCAGCGCGGCGCCAAGGACTTTTTGCCCAAAAACGAATGGGACAACGAACTATGGGACAAAAAACTCGGCGCCATCATCAAGGCCCAAAACCTACAAGAAGAAAACGCAGACATAAAGCAGGAAATTAAGGAGATAAAAGCCCGCACAGAGTACGAAAACCCGCCCGGATTCCCCCTGCTGGGCGTATCTCCTCAAATGGAAAGCTTGCGCAGGATGCTGAAAATGCTGGCCGAAGAGCCCGACGTGACCGTGCTCATCACAGGCGAAACGGGCGTGGGCAAAAACGTGGCCGCCCGGTTCCTTCACCACAACAGCACCGCCCGGCGCAAAGCGCCTTTCGAAGAAATCCACATCACCCATTATACCGACGAGGTGTTGGCGAGCCAGCTATTCGGGGCAATGAAAGGCTCGTACACCGATGCCAAAACCGACATCAAAGGTCGGCTTCACCTTGCCGACATGGGCGTGGCCTTCCTTGACGAAATAGGCGATTTGGGCGAGCGAAGTCAAGCCATGCTTCTCCAATTCCTCCAATCAAAAACCATCCGACCGCTTGGCGGCTCGAAAGACATCCAATTGGACGTGCAGATAGTGGCGGCCACCAACAAGGACATTCGGCGCGAAATCGCCGAAGGAAGGTTTCGATCCGACCTCTACCAGAGGCTCAAGATGCAGCCTATCGAAATCGCCCCCTTGCGCGAGCGGCGCGAAGACATTTGGGTGCTGCTGCTCCACTTTTTTGGCATGGGCGAGCCGGACTTGCGCAAATTGCTCGAGCCTGCCGCGGCTCGCATTTTGACAGAAGAATACAACTGGGAAGGCAATGTGCGCGAACTCTACAATGCCGTGGGGCGCATGAAACGGGAACAACGGATGCGCGGCCTTTCAGCCATCACCCCAGAATGCTTGCCCGAAGAAATCCTTAACCCAATCGCGCCAAACATTTCCACGACCCGCTCGGCTACCGCCGCTCCAGCTGACCGAAAAATGAGCATGGACGAAGAAAATGCCCGAAACACGCTTGCCCACTACGAGCGAGCACTCAAAGAGAACAATGGCCGAAAAGCCGCCACCGCCGAATCACTCGGAACTACTGGCGACTTGATACTCCACTACCTCAAGCAATTCAAAAAAAAACACCCCGGCATCTTGAAAGATTACCCCCTCATCCTGAAGCACTACAAGACCGTGAGAGATTGAGCCTCTCTTTTAAAAAAAAATCAAAAACCCGAACCGCCCCCCGCCTATGAGCGCCCACAATATCACCATCGCCTTCCATGGGGCGGACGCACAGCACCGCATCTTCCCGCTCGAACTCGACGAGGCGTTTCAGCTGAAAACCAAAACGCACCAAGTGTGGAAAGAGCGCGTTGCTGAAATCTGTAGAATCTGCAAAGCCAAAGACCTTGACATCGCCCTTGTCTATGAAAAAGACCCCGCCCAAAAGTGGCTGCACATCCTGCTCATGGACATGGAGCAATTGAAATCCAATAGGTTCTTGGACCAGATACCCGGTAGCGATCTCCGCCCAGTAGAAAGCCCCGAAGAGAGGGGCTACAAATTGGAAGACAAAAACAAAGGCCGCTACGACCCCTTGATAACGATATCTTCCAAAGACTTCCTCGACTTCAACACAAAGGCGCGGGCAGAAGAATTGGCCGACAAACGGAAGCGCGACCTGCACGACCAAAACCTTGACACTCGCGCCAAATTCTTAGACTCCAGCATTTGGCACCGCTATGTGCCAGAAATGCCCGGCCCCAGTTCGGACGCTCCCGGAAGCGAAACGCCCACGTTCCAGATTTTCTTTGAAGAAGTGCTCGACGAAATGATGGGGCATTGGCGCGAGGGGCTTTACTACACTGTTGCGGCAGTGACCACCTTGGAGTTCCAACTGCGGATGCTGCGCCATTCTTTCATCGGCCAATTCGGCGACGGCGGCCATGCAGGGGTGGTTACGCCATTCAAATTCCATTCAGAAAGACACCTGCAAAGACGCACGGAACTGAGGGAAGACAATTTCCTGACCAAAAAGCACAACGGGCAAAACCTCCTGAGCGCCATCCAATGGCGGATGCTTTTAGTGGACGACTATGCCAACGAGGCCCTCTCTACTATTGGGAAAGGCTATGGCTGCACCACTAAAAAGCACGAGCTGGTGCGCCGTCCGCTTGACCGGCTCTATCAAAGCCACGGCATTGATGCCTTTGCACAATTTGAACTTGTGTCGCCAGAGGCCAAGCAAGGTGTGTTAGATTTTTGCGCATCTGCGCTCTGTCAGCGCACATTTGACGTTATTTTCCTCGATTACCTGTTGGGCGAACGCCCCGAGGCTTCCGCAAGCCCAAAAAATCGCGAGTACGGCTACGAGCTCCTGCTCCGGCTCATCGAAGACAGCCGAAAAGCAGATAGCCAATACCACCGCGATTTTTTTGGCCGGTATTGGATTTTCCCAGTCTCTTCGTTCCCCTTTGCGCTTTCCGACAAACTTGTCCAACTGGGCATCGGCCACTTGCACTCCATCTGGCATCTTTCGGGCGGCGGCGACCCCGTTACCACGCCCCACCTCTATGCTTTTTACCTCTTCCGTTTCCTCAAACAAAAAGTAGGCGAATATTACCTCTACCCCAAAGCATTGCAGCGGCTGCTCAATGAGATACCCAACTTCCCCAACACTGGGCAAGGCAAGCGCCTGTGGGCGAAATGCCTCCGTGCGGCCCTTTCACACTATCGGTCGCGTTTGGAAGTGGTAAGCCAAAGCGCCAGCGATGGCACTCAGTCGCCCTTCCTGCAATCCATCGAAGATTTTGTAACCCAAAGAATTAGGATAAAAATACTGCTGAACGCCATCTTGAAAGACACCGAGAAGATAGCCGAAGGCGATCTGCAAGCGCAAGAGGTAAAACAGAGGGCTACAAAACTGCGCCATCTGGTAAGCACGGATTTTAAAGACTACTATGATTGCCTCCAGGGGCTGTTCACAAAAATCGAATCCTTTGCCAATGCCGAAATGGACAAGGCGCTGCAACGGATCGAGGCCGCCCGCATCAGGAAAGACACTTCTCTGGACTTAAGCGGCCTCGACATTCAACGCCTCCCCGATCAGCTCACAGATGTATTGCCCGACCTGAAGAACTTGGACCTTTCCAATACCGGCCTCCGTGAAGTGCCGAGTGAACTTTCCAAGCTCAACAGCCTCGTAAACCTCAACCTTGCGAAAAACAAGATCACGCAGCACGATTCGCTCAAACATCTGGCCGGCTTGACCGAACTGAACGACCTCGACCTGACGGGCAACCCCTTCCAGCCGCCCATTGACATCCTTCACCGCCGCAACCGCCAAGCCGTGATAAACCTCTTCGAGTCCCTATTCGGGCAAGGCGGGAAATCCTGAAAAACAGCCCAATTCAGTTTGTTTCCGAAAAAAAATATCCGAAATTTTTTCGGATAAAAAGCGCGGGCGCAAAACCTCTATGTCCGAAAAACCATCTAAACCCGCGATACAATCACTATTTGCCCTCTTTTCATCTTCTGATTCTTCTGGCTTTGATTTTGGACATTTCGTAGTGTCACGCCTCACATCCTGCGTGGCACGACGACTATGGGAAATATCCAAGACATTCATGTTGCACTGGTATTGGGTGGGGTGGCTTTGGGGATTGCCATCATCCTGATCCTGCTCAAAATAATCGGCAGCATTTTCGGCGCGTTCGTTGGCGGCATTCGGCGCGATTATCCCCCATACCCAGATGACCGCGATCCCCGAGGAAGAGGGCTCGGCTGCTTTTTCCTATTTCTCCTGTTGATCGGTGCCTTGGTCTTTGGGGCAAAGACTCTGCGCGACGGCAAACTTTTCGCAAGCAACATAGTGGAGGGAGATCAAACCGAGCAGCTTCAACCGCCCACACCCGCGCTCGTACAGGTCAAGGCACCCCGCGAACTCGACTACGACGAAGTGCCAGAGTACGCTGACACCGACCAAGAGCCGGAACCCATTGCTTACGACGACCAAGAAGAAATGGAAGAAACTCCAGCAGTAGATGATGGGCCTTACAACCCGCACATCATCCAACCCAACTTCTTCTTCTATTTGGAAAGAGCAGAGAAGCGGATGGCTGAACTGTACGAAGAATTTGACGGTGCCGTAGGAATGTACCACAAGCAAAAAGATGGGCGCACAGGCTATGCTATCTATATCGGCCCATTCTACAACCGATCCAAAGCACAGGACGTGCGGAGGGCACACGGTCTGCGGGGCGATGTGCTTCCCTGCGACCAACTTAAACTCTTGCGCTACGAAGGCAATTGAAAATCGTATTGCTGCTTTTTTCTGCCACCCCGCTCCCACCCTTCGGGAGTCGGCGGTGGCTTTTTTGTTTTCCTTGCTATTTTTGCCAAAATTCCGGTGCTTAATATCTCATTAAACTTTGGGCGCAACCCGCTGCCACAACTGCTTTTAAAAGACTTTTGCCCCCGATTCATTCTCTCTACTTTGTTTCAAACATTCAACATGAACATAAAAGCACTCTTACTCGTCCCCTTTGCCCTGCTTGCGTGGCTCGGCTGCGAACAAATCAGCACGGACTACCAGCAAAAAGCCAACAACCCCGAGTTCTTGCACGCCGGCGTTCGGCGCATCACCGACATCATTCGGCACGACATTTTTGCCCCGCCCATTTCTTCCCGCATCTACGCGTATTCGGCCGTGGCGGCCTACGAAGCATTGGTGCCGGGCTTCCCGGAATACCAGAGCCTTGCCGGCCAACTCAACGGCCTCA